>JBOGVO010000122.1:0-6735 GCA_050692855.1 Actinomycetota bacterium
CTATCCTGAGCATCGGCGTACCTCCTCTGCCGGCGTCTCCTCGCCGGCGACTCCGATCAGCGATCGACCGGAGGCTACGCCACGCCCTTCACCAGGTCCCGCATCCACAACTTCCGTTCATACCTCGGCGTCCCCCTTCCCGGAGCCGTACCGGGCTGCGATGCTGTCGAGGTCATCAAGGCTCAAGGAGTCGATCCACGCTGTGTACTCCAGGGCTTGTGCGATCAGCTCACGCGGCGCCTGGCCCTTCTTCAGTTCAACGAGCACGCAGGCTCCTTGCTCGTCGACCCCCAGCAGATCGAGCGTCTTCCCGAACTCGGTGTTCACTTGACGGCCGATGATGGCCAGGGGTTCTCCGTCGAGCAGGAGGTGAGGGCTGTCCTCGATCCAGTCCTCCAGCTGCCTCTCGAGATCGGGTCTAGTGGGTTCGAACGGAACGAACCGGCCGCCTTCATCCTGCCGATAGAGGGGCATCTGCTCTCCGAGTTCATGGGGTGACCGAAACCATATCGGAGTCCCCCGACAGCACGGAACCTCTGACGCAGGCGACTGTCCGACCGATCGCCGATGGATGCGGTACGCCGTAGCCAGGTCCCTGACGGCGTCATGGGCGGCCCGGTGAGCGGCATGCGAAGTCTTTCGAACGAGCTTGACCCACCGCACCAATCCCAGGCCGTAGGCTCGGCGCGACCATGTCGCGCATGTACCCGTCCAGGATCCGCTTCGACCGCAGCCCGGCCGAGGTGCGGCTCTTCCCGATCCTCGAATCCTCGCTTGGTGACGACTGGGTCGTGCTCCACCACGTGCGGTGGCTCGAGAAGCGCCCCGGCCGCGACCCGCAGGACAGCGAGGCCGACTTCGTGCTCGCGCACCCCGACCACGGCATCCTCGTCCTGGAAGCCAAGGGCGGAGCCTGCACCTACGACGCAACGACCGGCGAGTGGACGTCGCATGGCAAGCATGGCACGTCCACGATCAAGGACCCCTTCGACCAAGCTAAGGACGCCGGGTACGGCTTCCACCGGCAGCTGAAGGACACGCCGGGCTGGCCGTCGTCGTGGGGTCCGGTGGGCTACGCGGTCTGCTTCCCCGACGCGACGCTGCGGAGCAAGCCGCAGCCGCACATCACCGACGTGCTGATCGACACGGATCTGCTCGGCTCACCGGACGGGCTGGAGGCGCGGTTGATCGAGATCTGCGACTTCTGGCGCCGTGGGAACCACCGCGGCGGCGCCGACGGCATCCGCGTGCTGCTCGACGCGTTCGCACATGACGTGCGCATCGAGCATCCGCTGCGCCTCGACGTCGAGGACGCCGATCGCGGCATCCTCGAGCTCTCGGACGAGCAGTTCCGCGTGCTCGACATGCTCGACGGTGAGCGGCGCGTCGCGGTCTCGGGTCCGGCCGGCTCGGGCAAGACCCTGCTCGCGGCCGAGAAGGCGCCCCGGCTCGCGGCCCAGGGCTTCGAGGTGCTCCTGACCTGCTTCAACCGTCCGCTCGCCGACCACATCCGCGTGGGCCTGGGCAACGTCGAGGGCGTGCTCATCGCCGGGTTCCACCAGCTCTGCTTCGACCTTTGCAAGGAAGCCGGGGTCGATACACCCGGCGACCGCGACGCACGGGAGTTCTGGGACGAGCAGCTGCCGGCGTTCGTCGCCGAGGCGATCGACGTACTGGGCCCGCGGTTCGACGCGCTGATCGTCGACGAGGCGCAGGACTTCGCCGAAGCGTGGTGGCTGCCGCTGCAGATGCTGCTGCGCGATCCCGACCAGGGCATCGTCTACGTCTTCCTCGACGACAACCAGGCGATCTACGGACGCCCGGCCGGCCTCCCCGACGGGCTCGTCACCGCGAGGATCCCCGAGGTGTGGCGGAACACGTCGCCGATCTTCGACGCGGTGATGCAGTTCTACGAGGGCTCGAAGGTCGCGTGCCGCGGACCCGATGGCCCGCAGATCGAGATGATCCCCGTGACAGCGGACTCGATGAAGAGCGAGCTGAGCAAGCTGCTCCACCGCTTGATCACGGACGGCGACCTGCGGCCTCGGGACGTCGCGGTACTGACCCCGCACGCGGCCGCGCACAGCCCGCTGCGCGGCAAGATCGGCGCGTTCCAGCTCGTCGCGGAGCCCTCGGCGAAGAACGACGTCCTGCTCGCGAGCATCTACCGCTACAAGGGCCTCGACGCCCCCGCGGTCGTGCTCTGCGACATCGACCGCTACGTCGAGGAAGACTTCAAGAAGCTGATGTACGTCGGCTGCTCCCGAGCCCGCGCGTATCTCGCTGTCCTTCTCACGGAGGGCGACTGATCTTCGACGTCGATGCGGGTCCCTCCGTGGACGTCGAGGGGCTCGAGTACGACCTCGAGGCCCTCGGTGTGGAGTTCGCTCCGTTCGACATGTCGGCCGCCAGGTCGACGGCAGAGTTGTGGGCTGCTGGTCGAGGGCTCTCGCTTGGCGACCGTGCATGTCTCGCTCTCGCATCGGAAGTCGACGGCGTCGCCATGAGGGCAGACCATCGCTGGGCCGGCGATTCCCTCAGGGTGCAGGTCGAGCTGATCAGGTAGCGCGCGGTCGGTCGTGTCCGCGGTTCAGGCGAATGCAGGGCTTTCCTCGGCTGAGATGCCCCAGGCGCCCGATCTTCGAGAAGATGCTGAAGGAGATGAGCGATCCGACCCAGGCGACCGCGAGGGCGTTCGACCGGCGACTGATGCGCCTCGCGCTGACCGAGCGCCGCGCCCTCAGCGGCTCGGTCGTCCTCGGCATCGTCGTGGCCGCGACCCGGATCGCGACCGGGATCGCCCTCGCCGTCGCGATCGGGCGGGCGTTCGACGGCGAGCCCGCCTCCCGGGTGTTCCCGCTGCTGGGTCTCGCCGTCGCGCTCGTCGCGCTCCGATCGGTGTGCACCGCGGTGCAGGAGGGCTGGATGGCCGGGGCCTCGGTTCGTATCACCGCCGATCTCCGGAGGAGACTGATCGACGGGATCCTGCGGCTCGGGCCCGGATGGGTCGCGAACGAGCGGAGCGGCGAGCTCGAGGCGGTGCTCGTCGACGGCGTGGAGAAGCTGGATGCCTACTTCCGCCTGTTCCTGTCGAAGGTGATCGTCGCCGGCATCTCCGCGATCGCGATCGTGGTGGTCATCGTGCTCGTCGACCCCGTCGTCGGGGCGGTGGTCGGCGGCTTCGCGCTGGTCCTGGTGCTGCTGCCCTCGGTCGAGTACCGCGCGCTCGGATCGCACATGACGTTCTGGTCCGAGACCTACAGGCCGTTGGCCGCGGAGTTCATCGACGACCTGCAGGGGATGCCGACGCTGAAGATGTTCGGCGCGGCACGGCGCCGGGGCGCCGAGCTGTTCCGGCGCGCCGACGACCTGCGCGACGCGGCGATCCGGCTGCTCAAGACGTCGGCCCTCTTCTGGGGACTGATGGCGTTCGTCGCCGGCGCGGGCGTGGCGGCGGCGCTGGCCGTGGGTTCGTTCCGGCTCGCCGACGGCGTCATGACCACGTCGCAGCTCCTGCTCGTGCTGCTGCTGGCGGGCGAATGCTTCCTGCCGGCCCGCGAGATCCACGAGGCGATGCACCTGGCGGTGTGGGGCATGTCGAAGTGTGAGCGGGCGTTCTCGGTCCTGTCGACGCGTCCGGCGGTCACCGCACCCGCCGACCCGAGTCCGACCGACCCCGAACGCACCGACATCCGATTCGATGACGTGACCTTCCGCTACCGCCCCGGAGACGAGCCGGCCCTCGACGGCGTGACCTTCGAGGTGGCCGCGGGGGAGACGGTGGCGATCGTGGGTCCCTCGGGAGCGGGCAAGACGACCCTGGCCTCGCTCTTGCTCCGGTTCGCCGATCCCGAGCGAGGACGCGTGCTCCTGGGCGGCAACGACGCGAGGACGATCGATCCCGACGCGCTCCGCCGCATGATCGGTCTCGTGCCCCAGGACACGTTCCTGTTCCACGAGAGCGTGCTGGACAACCTCCGGCTCGCGCGGCCGGAGGCGACGAGCGCGGAGCTCGAGGACGCCGTCCGGTCCGCTGGGGCCGAGCGGTTCGTCCGCGACCTGCCCGAAGGCTTCGAGACCGTGGTCGGCGAACGTGGGCTCCGCCTGTCGGGAGGCGAACGTCAGCGCATCGCGATCGCTCGGGCCCTGCTGAAGGACGCGCCGATCCTGGTGCTGGACGAGGCGACGTCCAGCGTCGACGTCGCGTCGGAAGCGGGCATCCAGGCCTCGATCGACCGGCTGCGATCCGGTCGTACGACCGTGGTGATCGCGCACCGGCTGTCCACGGTTCGCGGCGCCGACCGGATCCTCGTGCTCGACCGCGGCCGGCTGGAAGAGGTCGGCACCCACGACGAGCTGCTCGATCGCGACGGCAGGTACGCCAGGCTCGTCGCGTCGCAGGAGGCCGCGCGATGAGCGCCTTGGGCACGAGCGCACCGGCTCCGACGATGGGCGGCGGGGCCGTCCGCCGACTGGTGCGCAGCCTCAGGCCCGTCGCGACGCTGCTCCGTCCCTATCGGGCGTTGTTCGCCGGCGGTGTGATCACGAACCTGATGGTGCACGTGTGCACGTTCGGCGCGGCCGTCGCGGGAGCGGTGATGGTGGGCCGGGCTCTCGACGGCGCGCCGGTCGCCGATCTCGTGCCGCTCGCGTGGCTCGTCGCCGGACTGATCCTGCCCATCGCCGTGTTCGGCTGGCTCGAGGTGGTCGTCGTGCACGTGATGTCGTTCCGGCTGCTGAACGATCTGCGCCGCGAGCTCTTCGAACGGTTCCGGGAGCTGTCCCCCGCCTACTTCCTGCATCGGCGCTCGGGCGACATCGCGCGCGCGTCGATGTCCGACGTCGAGCTGCTCGAGCTGTTCACCTCACACCTCGCGCCGCCTCTCGTCGTGGCGTTCGTGGTCCCGATCCTCGCGCTGGTCGGGCTCCTCGTGGTGGAACCCGTGCTCGCGTTGGTGACGGTGCCGTTCGTGGTGGCGGCGACCAGCGTGCCCTCGTGGCTGCTGCGCCGCGCGCAGGACGAGGGAGAGCGGTTGCGCACCGAGCTCGGCGACCTGGGCGCGAACGTGGTCGACGTCGTGCAGGGAACCCGCGAGATCCTGGCCGCCAGCGCCGAGGACGTGATGCTCGACCGCGTCGAGGCCCAGCACGAGCGCATCAGGAGCACGAGCATCGCCCACGGACGCCGCTCGGGGATCGAACACGCCGCGACCGACGCGATCATGGCGCTCGCGGCGATCGCGGTGCTCGGCGTCGCCGCGATCTCCGTGTCGAACGGCTCCCTGGACGCCTCGAGGATCCCGGTCGCGGTCATCTTGGCGATGGGGGCGTTCGCTCCGCTGGTCTCGCTGACCGGCACGCTCCGCGAGGTGGGTCAGGTGGCCGCGGCGGCGAGCCGGATCGATGAGCTGATGCGAGCGCGGCCGGTCGTCGCGGATCGTCCGGACGCGACCGGATCGGAGCCGCCGGCGACGACGCGGGACCGGGTGCAGGTGCGCTTCGACGCGGTCCGCTTCCGGTACGCGCCCGACCTGCCCGAGGAGCTCCACGGGATCTCGTTCACGATCGAACCCGGCGAGACGGTCGCGCTGGTGGGGCATTCGGGTGCCGGCAAATCGACGTGCGCGAACCTGCTCCTGCGGCTCTGGGACGTGGGCTCCGGCTCAGTATCGGTCGACGACGTGGACGTCCGAGACGTGACCCAGCGGAGCCTGCGAGCCGGCATCGCCGTCGTGCCGCAGGACGTGTACCTGTTCCACGACAGCGTGCGTGAGAACGTCCGGCTCGGTCGCATGGACGCGAGCGATGACGACGTGGAGCATGCGGCCAGCCTCTCGCAGGCCATGCCCTTCATCGATCAGCTCCCCGATCGCTCGGACACGGTGCTCGGCGAGCGCGGGGCATCGCTCTCCGGCGGCCAGCGGCAACGACTCGCGATCGCGCGTGCCCTGGTGAAGGACGCGCCCGTGCTCGTGATGGACGAGGCCGTCGCCAACCTCGACGCCGAGTCCGAGCTGGCACTGCGTGAGGCGATCGCCCAGATGGTCCGCGACCGCACGACGCTCCTGATCGCGCACCGGCCCTCGACGATCCGCACCGCCCATCGCATCGTCGTGCTCGACTCCGGCAGGGTCGTCGAGGTCGGGTCGTTCGACGAGCTCATGACGCGAGGCGAACATCTCGCGCGACTGCTCGCACCCGGAGCTGCGGTCGTGGAGGACTACGACGCGGACGGCAACGCGATCGGCTTCGGCGGCGGCTCTTCGAACACGACGAAGAGGGGTCGTAGCCTGCCGCGTTCTGCCGGGATCCGGAGAAGGGAGGAACCGTGACCGCTACCGATGTCGACCCACGCTTCCCTCGCGTCACCACGCCGTTGCCCGGACCCCGCAGCAGGGAGATGCTCGATCGGCTCGACGCGGTGCTCAAGTGGCACGCAGATGGAGAGGTGCCGTTCGTCGAGGCTGGCAAGGACGGCTGGCTGATCGAGGACGTCGACGGGAACACCTTCGTCGATCACTGCTCTGCCTGGGGTTCGACTCCGCTCGGAGTCACGCCCGAGCGTGTTCTGGTCGCCGTCGAAGAGGCGCAGCGGCGGTACGGGATGGAGATCAGTGCCTACGTCAAGAGCGAACCGGTGATCGCTCTGGCCGAGCGATTGACGTCGCTCGCACCGCAGGGACTCACGAGGGTCTCGATGGACGTGAGCGGAACGCTCGTCGTGGAAGGCGGCGT
>JBOGVO010000123.1:0-7443 GCA_050692855.1 Actinomycetota bacterium
GTTCGGCGCTGTCGCTCGGTGACGTCACCGACGTCGTCGTGGATCACCAGCCCCTGATCGGAGATGCCCTCTGCTCCGATGGAGACTGCCTGTTGCTCGTGATCGAGAAGTTCCCCGACGCCAACACGCCGCAGGTGGCGGAGGGGGTCGACGGAGCGCTCGACGAGCTCTCGCCCGGCCTCCCCGGTCTCGCGATGGACACGTCGATCTACCGCCCGGCAGAGTTCATCGACACGTCCTTCGACAACCTCGGGCGCGCGGCGCTGATCGGGGCGATCCTGCTGATCCTGGTCCTGGGAGCGCTCTTCTTCAACTGGCGCACCGCCCTCGTCAGCACGGTGGCGATCGCGATGTCCCTCGCCGCCGCCTGGCTGGTCTTGTACTTCACCGAGACGACCGTGAACACCATGGTCCTGGCGGGCTTGGTGATGGCGTTGGTCGTCCTGATCGACGACGCCGTGATCGACGTCGACAACGTGGCGCAGCGGGTCCGCCACCAACGTGAGCAGGGCGACGGCACACCCGCCTGGCAGGTCGTCATCGAGGCCACGCTCCAGATGCGGAGCGCGATCCTCTTCGCGACACTGATCGTCGCCGCCGTGCTGCTGCCCGCGTTCTTCATGGAGGGCGAGGCCGGAGCGTTCCTTCCCGCGATCGCCACGGCCTACCTGCTGGCGATCGTGGCGTCGATCGTGGTGGCGATCACCGTCACCCCGGCGCTCGGGATGATCCTTTTGGGCGACGCCACGCGCGAGCGTCGCGAGTCCCCAGTCGCGCGCTGGCTCCATCGGCGCTACGACGGTGCGGCGGCGCGCATCGTGCCCAGGACCGGCCCGGCCTTCGCCGTCCTCGGCGTGTTCATCGTGGCGGGTCTGGTCGCGCTCCCGTTCCTCGACCAGTCGATGCGCCCCGTCCTGCAGGAGCGCGACGTGGTGGTGCGGCTCGATGCCGCGCCCGGAACCTCCCTCCAACGCATGGACGCGATCACGGCGCAGGCCGTCGAGGAGCTTCGGGCGGTGCCCGGCATCGACGATGTAGGAGCGCACGTCGGGCGCGCCGTGCAGTCGGATCAGATCGTGAACGTCAACTCGGCCGAGGTGTGGGTCAGCGTCGACGGTGCGGCCGACTACGACGACACGATCGCTGAGATCGAGTCGGTGGCCGGCGGCCTTCCCGACGTCACGAACGACGTGCTGACGTACTCGGAGCAGCGGATCACCGACGTCCTGGGGAGGGGGGCCGACGAGATCGTCGTCCGGGTCTACGGCCAGAACCAGGACATCTTGGAAGCCAAGGCGGAGGAAGTGCGTGCGGCCATCGCCGGGATCGACGGGATCGAGAACGCCCGCGCCGACCTTCCCTTGGATGAGCCTACGATCGAGGTGACGCCCAACATCGAGAAGTCG
This sequence comes from Actinomycetota bacterium, assembly GCA_050692855.1. Classification (GTDB taxonomy): domain Bacteria; phylum Actinomycetota; class UBA4738; order UBA4738; family HRBIN12; genus JAOUEA01. The sequence continues at coordinate 1,407 of JBOGVO010000123.1, forward strand.
GAGAGCGTCGGCCTCGCACCCGGTGACGTTCGTCGCGCGGCGACGACCCTGCTCTCGGGGCTCGTGGTCGGAAACCTGTTCGAGGAACAGAAGGTGTTCGACGTGGCGGTGTGGGGAGCGGAGGAGATCCGCGAGAGCGAAGCCGACGTCGAGAACCTGCTGATCGACACGCCGGCCGATGGCCTCGTGCCACTCGGCCAGATCGCCAAGGTTCGCATCGTCCCGAACGAGGCGGCGATCCGACACGAGTCGGTCGAGTCCTACGTGGACGTGGGCGCCGGCGTCTCCGGGCGAGATGTGGGTGCCGTGGCGGGCGACGTCGAGGCGGCCCTCGCGCAGATCACGTTCCCGCTCGAGCACCACGCCAAGGTCCTGGGTGGGTTCGAGGAGGATGCCGCGGCACGCTCGCGGGTGATCGCCATCGCCGTGGCAGCACTGATCGGGATCTTCCTGCTGCTGCAGGCCGCGTTCGCGAGCTGGCGCTTGGCGTTGCTCGCCTTCCTGGCCCTGCCGATGGCGCTCGCCGGTGGCGCGGTGGCCGTGCTGCTCGACGGCGGTGATGTCACGCTCGGCTCCGTCGCGGGGTTCGTGGCCGTACTCGGGCTTGCCGTGCGCGGCGTCGTCGTCCTCATCCGCCACTACCAGGAGCTGCAGCGCGAGGGTGAGTCATTCGGAGCTGACCTCGTGATCCAGGGAACGAGGGAACGACTCCTGCCGATCCTGACGACGGCGCTCGCATCGGCGGTCGTCTTCATCCCGTTCGTCGTGAGCGGGGGGTCGGCCGGGTTCGAGATCGTCGGTCCGATGTCCGCGGTGATCCTGGGCGGACTCGTCACGACGACGCTGCTGAGCCTCGTCGTGATCCCGGCGGTCTATCTGCGATTCGGCTACGTCACCGAGCTCGATACGTCGGCCGACGATCTGTTCGTCAAGATGCCCGACGTCGACACGGTCCGAGGGTAGGAGGGCCCGATGAAGCGCAACCTCGTTGGGATCGCCCTGCTCCCCGTCGCCGTGCTGCTCATGTCGGCTTGCGGGGGATCGGTCTCGGATGAGTACGTGGTCCAGGACAAGCCTTACACCCTCGAGCCGGTCGAGGGAGAGGAGGACGTGCTCCGCGTCATCCTGACCGAAGCTGCAGCCGAACACGTCGGCATCGAGACGGTGGCCGTCGAGCAGCGCGGTTCCAGGTTGGTCGTGCCGTACGACGCGGTATACATCGACGCGCACGGGGGCTTCTGGGTGTACACGAACCCGGAGCCGCTGGAGTTCGTCCGGGCACCGATCGACATCGTCCGGGAGTCGTCGAACGAGGCGTTCCTGGCGGACGGGCCGCCGGCGGGCACCCAGGTCGTCACGGTCGGCGCCCCGGAGCTCTACGGATCCGAGACCGAGTTCGACGCGTAGCGTGATCGCGAGAGGAAGGAACGCACGATGCTTCGCTGGATCGTAGGGTCGAGCCTCAAGTTCCGATACCTCGTGGTCGCGCTCGCCGCCGCGATGATGTTCTTCGGCGTGCAGCAGCTCCGTCACACCGCGATCGACGTCTTCCCCGAGTTCGCGCCTCCTAAGGTCGAGGTTCAGACCCCCGCCTTGGGGTTGTCCGCGAACCAGGTGGAGCAACTGGTCACGATCCCGCTCGAGCAGACCCTGAACGGGGTTCCGGGTCTCGACGACATCCGATCGAAGTCGGTGGAGTCGTTGTCGTCGATCGAGATGATCTTCGCACCGGGGAGCGATCTGCTGACCGCGCGGCAGCACGTGGCCGAGCGTATCTCACAGATCTCACCGCAGCTGCCGACGTGGGCGAGCCCCCCCTTCATGATCCAGCCGCTGTCCGCGACGAGCCGGGTCATGAAGATCGGGCTCACGACGACCGACCCCGACCTCGACCTGATCGACCTGTCGATGACGACCTATTGGAAGATCAGGACCCGCCTGATGCGCGTGCCGGGCGTCGCGAACGTCCCGATCTGGGGCGAGCGCATCGAGATGCCCACGATCGAGATCGATCCAAAGCGACTCCGCAAGCACAACGTGACGGTCGACGCCGTCTCGACCGCCGTGGCCGACGCCCTGGACGCCGGGTTGCTGCAATATTCCGATGGCAACTTCATCGGCAAGGGCGGCTTCATCGACACGCCCACGAACCGCTATCAGGTCCGGCACGTCCTGCCCATCGTGGAGGCCGAGGACCTGGGCCACGTGCCGGTCGAGTCGGTGGACGGGAAGGTCTTCGAGATCGAGAACGTGGCCGACCTCACGCGAAGCACGTGGCCCCTGGTGGGTGACGCGGTCATCAACGATGGCCAGGGGCTGATGCTCATCGTCGAGAAGCTGCCGTGGGCGAACACCCTCGACGTGACGGAAGGCGTCGAGGCCGCGTTGGAGGAGCTGAAGCCGGGTCTGTCGGGCATCAAAATCGACGAGACGATCTTCCGTCCGGCCACCTTCATCGATGAGTCGATCAGCAATCTCTCCAAAGCGATCTGGTTCGGCGCGATCCTGATGATCCTCATGCTCTGCTTGTTCCTCTACAGCTGGCGCACCGCCGTGATCAGCGTGGTGGCGATCCCGCTGTCGCTGATCGCGGCCGGTCTCGTGCTGCATTGGCGTGGCGCCACGATCAACACGATGATCCTGGCCGGGATGGTGATCGCCCTCGGCGATATCGTCGACGACGCGATCATCGACATCGAGAACGTGGTGCGACGACTGCGACAACGTCGCAGTGAAGGGGCCAGCGTGTCGACGGCGAGGGTCATCCTCGATGCCTCGCTCGAGGTCCGGAGCGCGATCGTGTACGCGACGTTGATCGAGATCGTGGCCGTGGCGCCGATCTTCATGCTGGAAGGTCTCTCGGGGTCGTTCTTCCGCCCGCTCGCCACGTCGTACGCGCTCGCGCTGCTGGCGTCGATGGTCGTGGCTCTGACGGTGACGCCGGCGATGAGCCTGATCTTCTTCCGGAAGCCCTCCTCGTTGCAGCATCGCGAGTCCCCCGTCGTTCCCGCGCTCCAGCGCGCCTACCAATTCGTCCTGCAGAAGATCGTCTACCGCCCGCGTCGCGCGTACGCGGCGGTCGGCCTCGCGACGGTGATGGGGGTCGCGGCCCTGCCGTTCCTCGGCCAGTCGCTGCTGCCCTCCTTCAAGGAACGCGACTTCCTGATGCATTGGTTGACCGTGCCAGGCACTGGGCAACCGGAGATGTTCAGGATCTCGGCGCGGGCCAATCATGAGTTGTTGGAGATCCCGGGCGTTCGGAACGCCGGATCGCACATCGGCCAAGCGCTGCTGATGGATGAGGTCGTGGGCATCGACTTCGGTGAGAACTGGATCAGCGTCGACCCGTCCGTCGATTACGACGAGACGCTGGCGAAGATCCAGGAGGTGGTCGACGGGTACCCCGGTATCACGCGCGACGTCCTGACGTACCTGAAGGAGCGGATCAGGGAGGTCCTGACGGGCTCGAGCGAGGCCATCACGATCCGGATCTACGGACAGGACCTGGCTCAGCTCCAGACGACGGCCGACGAGATCAACGAGATCGTGGGGGGCGTCCCCGGCGTGACGGAGAACCACGTCGAATCCTTGAAGGACATCCCGCAAGTGAGCGTCGTCGTCAACCTCGCAAAGGCTCAGCGGTACGGGCTCAAGCCCGGCGACGTCCGGAGGACCGCCGCACGGTTGCTCGCGGGCGAAGAGGCCGGCGATATCTTCCGGGCCGGCAAGGCCTACGACATCCAGGTGTGGAGCTCGCCCGAGACGCGTGACACGTACAGCGACATCGAGAACCTGCTGTTCGACACCCCGAGCGGCGAGTACGTCCAGCTGAAGGATGTCGCCAAGGTGAAGATCGAACCCGTCCCCAACGTCATCTATCACGACGCGCTGTTCAGGAGCCTCGATGTGGGTGCCAACATCGACGGCACCCGCGACCTCGGGTCCATCGTGGCCGACGTGGAGTCTCGCCTCGACGACTACGAGTGGCCTGCCGAGTATCGCGCGGAGTTCCTGGGGGAGTACACGGAGCGTAAGGCGGCAGCGAGCCGCCTGAACATCGGCGCGATCGCCGCCGCCATCGGGATCTTCCTCCTGCTCCAGGCGTCGTTCGGCAGTTGGCGTCTCGCCACGCTCTCCTTCCTGACCTTGCCCGTGGCGCTGATCGGTGGGGTCTTGGCCGCGTACCTGACCGGCGGGGTCATCTCGCTCGGTTCGCTCGTGGGCTTCTTCACCGTGCTCGGCATCGTCGCCAGGAACGGGATCATGCTGATCAGCCACTACCAGCACCTCGAACGCTTCGAGGGCGTGCCGTTCGGCCCCGAGCTGGTGCTGCAGGGGGCCCGCGAGCGGGTCGTGCCGATCATGATGACGGTGCTGACGACGGGGCTCGCGCTCGTGCCGCTGCTGATCGCCGGAGAGATCCCCGGTCAGGAGATCGAATACCCGATGGCCTGGGTGATCCTCGGCGGCTTGATCACGGCGACGCTGCTGAACCTGTTCGTCGTGCCGTCGCTCTACCTGCGGTTCGCCAAGAGGGGAGGCGCGCCCGGCACACCGATGCCTGCGGCTCCGGTGCCGGCGTGATCGGGGAGACGTAGGAGGCCGAGACCATGGATGACAGCAGGACCGCGAGGGTGTGGGGACGTGGATCCTTGGCTCTGCTCGCGGTCCTGCTCGTGCTGGCCGCGTGCGACAGCGAGCCCCAGAACGAGAGCGATGCCGGTGCGAACGGCTCGGCGGCGGCGACCTCCCCGCCCGCGACGGTTCCGGCGTCCTCGACCGAGGGGAACGGCTTCGACCCCGCGAACTTCGACGCCGACTCGGCGACCGTCGACAATCCATGGTTCCCACTGGAACCGGGAACGCGCTACGTCTGGGAAGGGCGCGCGTTCGATGACGAGGGGCAACGGGTCGAGCGGCGCGTCGAGTTCATCGTCACCGACCTCACGAAGGTGGTCGGTGGTGTGCGCGCCGTGGTCGGTTGGGACCGAGACTTCAATGACGGCTCGATGGAGGAGTCGGAGCTGATCTTCTACGCGCAGGACAAGGACGGCAACGTGTGGCATCTGGGCGAGTACGTCGAGCATTGGGCCGAGAAAGAGCTCGACGGTGGTCGGGCGTGGGTCGTCGGATATCCCGAGGGCGCGAAGGCGGGGATCGCCATGTACGCCGAACCGGCGGCCGGGACCCCGCAGTACTCGCAGGGCTTCGCTCCGCCACCCTGGTTCTGGGACGACCACGCGAGGGTCTCCGACGAGGGCGTACGGACCTGCACGCCGATCGACTGCTTCGATGACGCCCTCGTGATCGAGGAGTTCGAGCCACGCTTCCCCGGCTCCGTCCAGCTCAAGTACTACGCGCAAGACGTGGGGAACATCCGCGTCGGCTGGAGGGGGGACGATGAGGAGCGCGAGGTCATGGTCCTGACGGAGTTCGGTCCCCTCAGCCCCGAAGCGCTGGCGAAGGTACGCGCTCGGGTGTTAGAGCAGGAGGACCGCGGCCTCGCGTACGGGCGACTTCCGCCCGCCGAGCCTCGCTGATCTCCGTCACGACAGCACCCGGCGAGAAGGTGTCCGCGACCGCCGTCGACTGATCGTCGATGGTCCGACGCAGATGACGGACTTCACGCCCGGCAGAGGAGAGCGGGCCCGCGCGGTCGCACCGGCGTGACTGGGATACTCCCGGCGTGCGGTACGACGACATCCTCGAGGCGATCGGGAACACGCCGCTCGTGGGCATGCCACGGATGTCGCCCACAAGCGGCGTGCGCCTGTGGGCGAAGCTCGAGGGCACGAATCCGACTGGGTCCACGAAGGACCGCATCGCGCTGAAGATGATCGAGACGGCCGAGGCATCGGGCGAGCTCACGCCCGACAAGACGATCCTGGAGCCGACGTCGGGGAACACCGGCATCGCGCTCGCGATGATCGGCCGGCGCAAGGGCTACCGCGTCGCCGTCGTCATGCCCGACAACGTGACGCTGGAGCGGCGCCAGCTCGTCGCGCTGCACGGCGCCGAGGTCATCGACTCGCCGGGC
>JBOGVO010000124.1:0-3923 GCA_050692855.1 Actinomycetota bacterium
CGACGTCGGTGACGGCCTGGAGCACGTCGCGGGCGCGCGGTCCCCACAGGCCGAGCGCGAACAGCGACCCGGTGCGGACCGTGATCTGCACCCGCTCGTCGTCACGGATCTGCCGCCGGAGGAACGCCTCGTCGTGATGACCCGTCCCGCCGCCCGTGACGATCCGGAATCGATCCTCGTCCTTGCGCGTCACGGTCAGGTCGAGCCGGATGCCGCCGCTCTCCGTGAGCGCCGACGTGTACACGATCGTGCCCACCGGCCGGTCGATGCGGTTCGCGAACACCCGCTCGAGGAAGTCCAGCGCGTCGGGGCCGGTCACGTCGAACTTCGCGAACGGCGTGATGTCGAAGAGCGCCGCGTTCGAACGCGTGGCGAGGTGCTCGGCACCGACCTCGGGTGACCAGCCCGCCGCCGCCCAGCCACTCCGCCGAGCCCACTCGTGCTGCACGCCTCCGACGAGCTCACGGTTCGCCGAGAACCACTGCGGCCGCTCCCATCCGGCCCCGTGGAAGAACTCCGCCCCGAGCGCTCGGTGCCGATCGAAGAACGGCGTGAGCTTGAGCCCGCGCGGCTTCGACGGCTGCTGGAGCGGGTGGATGATGTCGTAGACCTCCCGGTATTGCTGCGCTCCGCGTTCCCGCACGTAGGGCGCGGTCGTCTGGAACGGATAGAACCGGTTCGCGTCGGCCTCGGCGAGGTCGTAGCTCGGCGCTCCCTCCACCATCCATTCCACGGCCTGCCGCGCCATGCCCGCCGCGTGCGTCACCCACACCGCCTCGCACAACCAGAAGCCTCGCACGGCCGCGCTCTCGCCCACGACCGACCCGGCGTCGGGCGTGAACGAGAACATGCCGTTCAGGGTGCGTGCCGGGTCGCTCGGTCGCATGCGCCCGGCGAGCGCGGGGAACATGCGAGCGGTCTCCGCCTCGCACAGGTCGAAGTCGTCGGGTGTGAACGGCATGAGCGAGGGCTGCAGGTCGCCGCGGTGTTTCCGGATCGAAGACTGCGGCGTGACGATCGGCTCGTGCCGGTAGTTGCCGACGCCGTAGTGGTCGTCGCGCTGGCGGAAGTAGAGCGACATGTCCTGGTGGCGCACGACGGGGTGCCGCAGCCAGGTGTCGCCGTCGAGCGGGTCGAGCTCCGGGACCGGGTCGGTCCACACGAGCTGGTGCTGCACCGCGATCAGCGGGATCGGCACGCCCGCGAGCGCGCCCACCGACGGTCCCCAGATGCCCGCACACAGCAGCACGCACTCGCACTCGATCGTGCCGCGGTCGGTCTCGACGCCGTGCACCCGGCCATCGCGGACGTCGAAGCCGGTCACGGTGACCCCACCCTCGAACGCGACGCCGGCAGCTCCGGCCTTCCTCGCGAGCGCCTCCACGATCTTCACGCCCTTGGCGGCGCCGTCGCTCGGCACCCAGTACGCGCCGAGGATCGTGGACGGGTCGAGCAGCGGCGAGCGTTCCGCCGACTCGGCAGGCGAGAGCAGCTCGGTGCCTTCCAGATCGTAGGACCTCGCGAACCCTTGCCGGCGCTTCAGCTCCTGCATCCGCTCGGGCGTCGTCGCGACCTCGAGGCTGCCCTCGCCGTACCAGAGGCGCTCTCCGTCGACGTCGAGCGAGTCGTAGAGGGCGACCGAGTCCTGGCCGATCCGGCACATCGCGCGCGACGGGTTCGTCTGGAACACGATACCGGGCGCGTGGCTCGTCGATCCGCCGGTCTCGAACAGCGGCCCCTGCTCGAGCACGATCACGTCCGTCACACCGAGCTCGGTGAGGTGATAGGCGGCGCTCACGCCGACGATGCCGGCGCCGATGATCACCGTCTGGGCGCGATCACGCATGGCTCGAGCTCCCGCTGGTTCCGACGAGCTCATGGTCCCACGACGTGATGCGCGGGCAACACCTTGGTCGCGCGATGCGCAACCGATGGCTCCGCGACCTTCTTGAGGATTACCCCTCCGCCGGCGTCGTCTCGAGGACGTGGTCCGGCGTGTGGTGCACTGCCGGCACCGAACCGAGCCGTCCGGCCTGATAGTCCTCGTAGGCCTGGACGAGTTCGTCGCGCGTGTTCATGACGAACGGGCCGTACCAGGCGACCGGCTCGCGGATCGGGCGCCCGCCGAGCACGAGCACCTCGAGCTCGGGGCTCCTCGACTCCTGGCGCGTGGCGGCCTCGATCCGCAGACCGTCGCCGGCGCCGAACACGGCGAGCTGCCCGGTCGCGATCGGTCGCGCCTCGGCGCCGACCGAACCGGCACCGGCGAGCACGTAGGCGAGCGCGTTGTACGAGCGGTCCCACGGCAGGTCGAGGGTCGCGCCGGGCGACAGCGTGGCATGCAGGAGGGTGATCGGGGTGTAGGTGTCACCCGGGCCCGCGTGTCCGGCGAGCGACCCCGCGATGACGCGGAGGAGAGCGCCGCCGTCGCTCGAGGCGAGCAAGCCCACCTCGCCGGCCCGCAGGTCCTGGTAGCGCGGAGGCGCCCACTTCTCACCCTTCGGGAGGTTCACCCAGAGCTGGATGCCGTGGAACAACCCTCCGGTCGCCACCAGTCGCTCGGGGGGCTTCTCGATGTGCAGGATGCCGGCGCCGGCCGTCATCCACTGGGTGTCGCCGTTCGTGATCGTGCCGCCGCCGCCGTTGGAATCTTGATGTTCGAACGTGCCGTCGATGATGTACGTGACCGTCTCGAAGCCTCGATGGGGGTGCCACGGCGTGCCCTTGGGCTCGCCCGGTGCATACTCGACCTCACCCATCTGATCCATGTGGATGAACGGGTCGAGGTCCGCCAGGTCGACGCCGGCGAACGCGCGCCGCACCGGGAACCCCTCGCCCTCGAGCCCGCCGGGGGCGAGCGTCACCGACTTCACGGGGCGATGCGTGAGGGTGGCGTCGAACGACGGGACGCGAACGAGTGCGGTGATGTCGTCGACGGTGACGGCCGGCATAGCTTCATCCTCTCTCGGCGGGCATCACCTCGAACGATACGAGGGCCGGCTGGCATTCCCGGCGTTCCGCTCGGGAACGGGCGAGGGCGGCCCCGAGGGGCCGCCCTCGATCGTTGGGGAGTGACGTCCGAACGCGTGCGGTCGATCAGGCGGTCGGCAGCCACCCTTGCACCACGTCGGGGTTGGCGTCGATCCATGTCTGGGCGGCCTCGCCGGGATCGGTTCCCTCCTCGATGGCGAGCGCAACCTCGTTCTGGTCCTGCTCCGTCCACTCGAAGTTCGAAAGGAACTCGAACGCCGCCGGATCCTTCCCTTCGAGCTCGGCGCTGAACGCCTTGTAGAGCACGTCCTCGGCGTAGTCGCAGTTGTACCCGACCGCGGCGTCAGGGTCTTCGGCCGCGATCGCCGCGCATTCATCGTTGTACGCGGGCAGCTCCACCTCGACCAGGTCGTACTTGGCGTTCGCCCACTGCGGGGTCCACCAGTACATCAGGATGGGCTCCTGGGCGTTGTACGCCTTGTCGAGCGCGGCGAGGGAGGCCGCCTCGGAGCCGCTGTAGACCACTTCGAGATCGAGGCCGAGGCTCTCGATGATCGCCTCGTCGAAGATCGAGTACGTGGTGTCGGCGCCGAGGAACCGGCCCTTGTCACCGGTCTCGGCCGTGGCGAACGCGTCGGCGTTGTCCTTGAATCCCTCCCAGGTCGCGAGATCGGGACTCTCCTCGACCACGTAGGAAGGCATGAACCAGCCGATGTTGCCGACGATGCCGAGCTCGCCGGCATCGACCACGGAGCCGGCCTTCTCGATGTAGTCCTTGCGATCCTTCAGGTGACCACTCGGCCACACCTCGAGCGTCGCATCCACGTCGCCGTCCGCCATCGCGGGGAACTGACCCGACTCGTTGATCTCCTGCAGCTCGACCGTGCAGCCCATCTCGTTCTGCATCACCGCCTGTGCCACCGCGGCGTTCG
>JBOGVO010000125.1:0-4104 GCA_050692855.1 Actinomycetota bacterium
GTCTCCACCGACTACGACACCTCGAGCCGGCTCTACTTCGAGCCCCTCACCCCCGAGGACGTCCTGGCCGTCTGCCGAGCCGAGGATCCCGTCGGGATCATCGCGCAGCTTGGCGGGCAGACACCCCTGAAGCTCGCCCGCGTGCTCGCCGACGAAGGGTTCCCGGTGCTCGGCACCTCGCCCGACTCGATCGACCTCGCGGAGGACCGCGGGAAGTTCGCGCAGGTCCTGGCCGAGCTCGACATCCCCGCTCCGCCCCACGGGCAGGCGCGCACGATCGCGGAGGCCCGCGAGGTGGCGCGCCGCATCGGATACCCGGTGGTGGTGCGGCCGTCGTACGTGCTCGGCGGACGGGCGATGGAGATCGTCTACGACGACGACGAGCTGGAGACGTTCGTCAGCACCGCCGCGGAGGCCTCGCCCGACCATCCGGTGCTGATCGATCGGTTCCTCGAGGGGGCGATCGAGGTCGACGTCGACGCCGTCGCCGACGCCGCCGGCGACGTCTTCGTGGGCGGTGTGATGGAGCACATCGAGGAAGCGGGTGTGCACTCGGGCGACTCGAGCTGCCAGGTCCCCCCGGCCACCCTCAGCGACGACGAGCTCGACACGATCGAGGACATCACCGGCCGGCTCGCCAGGCGCCTGGGGGTGGTGGGGCTGATGAACCTGCAGCTCGCCGCGAAGGACGAGCGCATCTGGGTGATCGAGGCCAACCCCCGGGCCTCGCGCACCGTGCCCTTCCTCTCGAAGGTGACCGGGGTATCGCTCGCGAGGGTCGCCACCCTGGTGCTCACGGGCCGCTCGCTCGCGGACCTCACCGTCGACGGGGTGCTCCCCGCCGATCCGCACCACTACCGGCACCTGTCGTACACGAGCGTGAAGGCCGCCGTGCTCCCGTTCGGCCGGTTCCCCGGCGTGGACACGGTGCTCGGTCCGGAGATGAAGTCCACCGGCGAAGTGATGGGGATCGATCGCGACCCGGGGATGGCGCTCGCCAAGGCGATGGTGGCGGCCGGGCACGCCCTGCCGGCGTCCGGCACGGTGTTCGTGAGCGTGGCCAACAGAGACAAGCGAGCGATCGTGTTCCCGATCCAACGGCTCGCCGACCTCGGGTTCCGGATCGTCGCCACGGCCGGCACCGCGGGGATGCTGCACCGCGCGGGCATCGCGGTGGAGCGGGTGGCCAAGGTGAGCGAGGGGCCGGACAACGTCGCCGAGATGATCCGGGCCGGGCGCATCGACCTCGTGATCAACACCCCGTTCGGTCGAGGGCCGCGCTCCGACGGCTACTTCATCCGCACGGCCGCCGCGTCGGCCGGCGTGCCGTGCATCACGACCCTGCCCGGCGCGTTCGCGGCGGTGCGGGGCATCGATGCCCTCGACGGGCCGCCCACCGAGCCGCGCTCGGTGCAGGAGTACCATGCCGAGGCGATGGCGGGGCCGATGCAGGCGCGACTGACGTTCGAGCAGACCGCGGCCGTGCCCGCGGGGGAGGCGCCGGCGTGAAGCGCGTGCGCGCCGAGGTCCTCTCCACTCGCAAGCTCGGCGCCTACCACTCGCTGACCCTGGTCGCTCCCGAGATCGGTGAGCGGGCGCGGCCGGGGCAGTTCCTCGCCGTGAGGATGCCGGAGGGTCGCGAGTTCCTGCTCCGGCGGCATCTCGCGGTGCATCAGGCCTCGCGACGAGGCGGGTGGGCAGGCACCCTGGAGTTCGTCGTCGACCCGTCCGGCCCGGGGAGCGAGTGGCTCACCACCGTGAATGCCCACGAGTTCCTCGAGGTGATCGGGCCGCTCGGAACGCCCTTCGCCTACCCGAAGCGGCACACGAACTGCCTGCTCGTGGCCGAGGGCCACGGTGCGGCGCCCCTGTACTTCCTGGCGCAAGAGCTGCTCGCGCGGAACAAGCGGGTCGACATGGTGGTGGGTGCCGACTCGCTCGAACGCGTCTTCAAGCCGATCGAGGGCAAGCGGCTCTCCCAGACGATCGCGATCGTGACCGCCGACGGCTCGCTCGGCGACCGGGGCTCGGTGATGGACGCGCTGCCCGACATGGTCGAATCCTCGAGCACCGAGGTGCTCTATGCGGCCGCGCCGTCGGCGACCCTGGCGAAGATCGCCGCGTTCTGTCAGGAGCGCGGCATCCCAGCCCAGGTCGCCGTCGAGGAGCGCATGGCGTGCGGACTCGGTCTGTGCCAGACCTGCGTGGTGCCGGTCGCGCGCAAGGACGGAAGCGGCTACGAGCATCTGCGATCGTGCGTCGACGGTCCGGTGTTCAACCCCGCTCGCGTGCTCTGGGATCGATGGCTCTCCGAAGAGCCCACGATGCTGCCCACGCCTCCGGAGGGGTTGCCCGTCGTCCGGTCGTGGCCGGGATGAAGCGGACCCTCGCGGTCGATCTCGGCGGCGTGGTGCTCCCGACCCCCGTGATGATCGCGGCGGGATGCGGTGGCACCGGCCGAGAGCTGGCCGGCCTCCTCGACTTGCGGAAGGTCGGGGCGATCGTCAGCCGCACCATCACCCTCGAGGCGCAGAAGGGATCGCCGACGCCGCGGGTCTGCGAGTCGCCGGCCGGCGTGGTGTGGTCGACCGGGCTGCAGAACCCAGGGGTCGACGCATTCGTGGCCGAGGAGCTTCCCCGCCTCGCCAAGGGCGGCGCGCAGGTGATCGTCTCGATCGGGGGCGGGACGCTCGAGGAGTACGTGCGCGTGACGGGCGCCCTGCAGGGCCGCCCCGAGGTGTCGGCGATCGAGGTGCACCTGTCGGGACCCGACCTCGAGCTCGGCCGCGCCGTGCTCGGCGCCCACGTCGACCGGGCGGCTGAGGTGGCGGGCGCGGTCGCGCGCATGTCGCTGGTGCCGGTGTTCGCGAAGCTTCCCTCGCAGGCGACGGAACACTCGGAGATCGCCGCGGCGGTCGTCCGGGCCGGCGTGAGCGGCATCACGGTCGGTGGTTCGCTGCCGGCGCTCGACATCCGCCCGAGCCGCTTGCGCCCGGGACTGGGCGGGGTCACGGGCTGGCTGAGCGGCCCGGCGGTGCGTCCGACCATGCTGCGGGCGGTCTTCGAGACGTCACGGGCCGTGCCGGAGACCCCGGTGATCGCCGTCGGCGGGGTCCGCACCGGCGACGACGCGGTGGAGGCGTTCCTCGCGGGGGCCTGGGCCGTGCAGATCGGCACGGCGATGCTGATCGACCCGGAGGCGCCGGTGACGGTGGCCCAGGGCATCGTGCGCTACCTGAAGGCGAAGGGCCTGGCGTCTCCGGCCGACATCCGCGGGCGTCTGCGGGTTCCCGCCACGTTCGCCGCGATCGAGGCCGACGCCGGGGACGAGCGATGATCCCTCGCCCCGAGCACCCCCTCGTCGTGGCGCTCGACGTGAGCGATGTGGGCGTCGCCGAGGCTCTGGCTCGCGACCTCGCGCCGCACGTGGGCATGCTGAAAGTCGGGCTGGAGCTGTTCTGGGCCGCGGGGCCCGAAGCCGTGCGCCGGATCTCCGGATCCGCGCCCGTGTTCGTCGACGCGAAGCTGCACGACATCCCGACGACGGTCGAGCGAGCGACCGCGAACATCGCGCGGCTCGGTGTGGCGATGCTGACCGTGCACGCGCTGGGTGGCGAGGCGATGATGCGCGCCGCGCTCGAAGGCGCGACCCGGGGTGCCGAGAGCGCCGGCCATGTCGTGCCGGCCGTGGTCGCCGTGACCGTGCTCTCCTCGATGGCCGGGGAAGACCTCGCCACCCCGTCATCGTTGGCGTTCGAGGCGCGCGCCGCAGGTCTCGACGGGGTCGTGGTCTCGGGGTTGGACGTGCGCGAGGTCCGCGCCGTGTGCGGCGAGGAGTTCTGCCTCGTCGTGCCCGGCATCCGCCCGCACGGGTCGAACGGCGACGACCAGGTCCGGGTGCTCACGCCGTCGGCGGCGCTCGACGCGGGCGCAGACTACCTCGTCGTCGGCCGCCCGATCACGGCGTCGGACGACCCGGCCGGGGTCGCGAAAGGCATCGCGCTCGGCGTGCGTTGAGGGTCGAAACCGGCCGCGATAGGAGCGTGAAACCGCAGGTCGTCGGGCACATCGCGCGTTGTGGCCGTCCGATGGCCGTGCGTATAC
>JBOGVO010000126.1:0-8322 GCA_050692855.1 Actinomycetota bacterium
TCCTGCAGCTCGTAGGCCCGGAGCTTGTGCGTGAGACCGATCGCTCGTCCCTCGTGGCCGCGGACGTACAGGACGAGGCCCCGGCCTTCCTGCCCGATCAACTGCAGCGCGCGTTCGAGTTGGGCGCCGCAGTCGCAGCGCATCGACCCGAACACGTCGCCGGTCAGGCACTCGGAGTGCACGCGGGTGAGCACGCTCCGGCCGTCGCCGATGTCGCCCATCACGAGGGCGACGTGGGTGCGGCCGTCCACGAGGCTCTCGTACGCGTAGGACCTGAACTCGCCGTACGGCGTCGGGATCGCGGCTTCCGCGAGGCGCTGCACGAGCACCTCCCGGTGCCGGCGGTGCTCGATCAGGTCTGCGATCGAGATCAGCTTCAGGCCGTGCTCGCGGGCGACGCGCATCAGCTCCGGCATGCGCGCCATCGTGCCGTCCTCGTTCATCACCTCGCAGATCACGCCGGCAGGGAACATGCCGGCCATCGTGGCGAGGTCGACCGCGGCCTCGGTATGCCCGGCTCTGCGGAGCACGCCCCCGTCCTTGGCCCGGAGCGGGAAGACGTGCCCGGGCTTCTGGAAATCGCGCGGCGTGACGCCGGTGTCGGTCACGGCCTTGGCCGTGATCGCCCGGTCGTGCGCGCTCGTGCCGGTCGTCGTCCCGTGGCGGAAGTCGATCGACACCGTGAACGCGGCCTCGTGGCCGTCGGTCGTCTCGGTGACCATCTGCGGGATGCCGAGCTCGTCGAGCCGCCAGGCGGCGCACGGCAGGCACACGATGCCGCGGCCGTGGGTGACCATGAAGTTCACCGACTCGGGGGTGCACGACTCGGCGGCCATGATGAAGTCGCCCTCGTTCTCGCGGTCGGCGTCGTCGACGACCAGCACCATGCGGCCGCGCCGTATCTCCTCGATCGCCTCGGGGACGGTCGAGAAGATCGGTCGATCGACGTCCGTCTGCACCGCGTCGCTCATCGTCACCCTCCTGCGTGCTCGGTCATCTCGGCCGTGGCCGGCCCGGTCGCCGTCACGAGCCGTTCCACGTACTTCGCGATCACATCCACCTCGACGTTCACCGGATCGCCCTGCCCGATCCGCCCCAGCGTCGTCACCGCCAGCGTGTGCGGGATCACGGCGATGGTCACGCCGTCGTCGTGCAGGGCGGCCACCGTGAGGCTCACGCCGTCGATCGTGATCGATCCCTTCTCGATCGTGAATCGGCCGAGCGACGTCGGCATGCTCACCCGCAACCACGAGCCGCCGCGGCCGTCCGATGTCGTCGACACCACCTCGCCGACCCCGTCGACGTGACCCTGCACCACGTGGCCCCCGAGGCGCGCCGCCAGCGTGACGGGGCGCTCGAGGTTGACGGGCGCCCCGACGGTCAGCCGTCGGAGCGCCGTCCGAGCGAGGGTCTCCTCGGAGAGGTCGAAGGCCGACCCGCGGTCGTCGCGCTCGACCACGGTGAGACACACCCCGTTCACCGCGATCGACGCGCCGATCGAGGCGTCGAGGTTGACGGTTCGGCAGTCCACGACGAGACGGTTCCCCTCGATGGACCGCACGGCGCCCAGCTCCTCAACGATGCCCGTGAACATCGGCCACCACCTTCATGTCGCCATCGATCGACTCGACGCGGGGTGGATGCAGCCGCACCGCCCGGTCGATGGGGGCGAAGCCCTCGCCGGAGAGCATCGTCGGGGCGTGCGAGCCGCCCACCAGGATCGGCGCGATGTAGGCGACGACGCGATCGACCTGGTCGGCGCGGATCGCGCTCCACGCGAGGGTGGCGCCGCCCTCGAGCAGCGCTCCCTGCACGTCGCGCTTGCCCAGCTCGGCGACGAGTGCCGCGACCGACACGCGGCCGTCGTCGTCGCGATCGAGGACCACGACCTCGGCGCCCGCAGCCGTCCATGCGCGGACCGACGGATCGGACGCGCGATCGGTGGTCGCGACCAGCGTGGGCGCCGACGCGTCGAACAGTCGGAGGCCCGCGGACACCCGGCCCACGGAGTCCACCACCACGCGCACCGGGGGGCGCGCTTCGCGGAGCTCGGGGTCTCGCACGGTGAGCGAGGGGTCGTCGGCGATCGCCGTGCCGGCCCCGACGACGATCGCATCCGCCCAGGCTCGCAAGCGCTGCACGTCGGCCCGGGCCGCCTCGCTCGTGATCCATCTCGACGTTCCGTCGGCCGCGGCCGTCTTCCCGTCGAGGCTCGACGCCATCTTCAGCACCACGAACGGGCGCCCGGTGGCGACGTGCCGGTCGAACGCCAGATTGAGCTCCCTGGCCTCGGGCTCGAGCACCCCCGAGTCGACGTGGACACCGGCAGCACGCAGCTCGCCCAGCCCGGGCTCGTCCTGCCCGAGGTTGGGATCGGTGGCGGCCACGACGACACGCGCCACGCCGGCCTCCACGAGGGCCCTGGTGCACGGCGGGGTCCGGCCGAAGCGGTTGCACGGCTCGAGGGTGCAGATGACGGTCGCGCCGTGCGAGAGCGACCCGGCAGCGGCCAAGGCCATCACCTCGGCGTGCCGCGAGCCGGGACCCTCGTGCCAGCCCTCGCCTACGACCGCACCGCCACGGACGACCACGGCGCCGACGAGAGGATTGGGCGAGACCCGGCCCCAGCCGCGTTCGGCGAGCTCGAGCGCCCTCCGCATGTGCCGCGCGTCGTTCGATGTCATCGTGCCTCACTCCCCGTCCGGGGCGGTGGGCGCGATCAGGCGCACGGCGGTCGCGAACCGTGCCGACTGCACGGCCGAGCCGTGTGCCCGTCTCCTCCCATCCCGACTGTCACGGTCGGTTCCGGAATCGCACCGGATCAACCCGCGGCTGGCTGCCGTGGGGTCGCGGACTCTCACCGCCGGTGGGGAGTCGCACCCCGCCCCGGAAACGAGCTCTGGGGGGAGTATACGCAGGCGGCGCCCACCCCGTGAACCGCGCCGATGCCCGGACCACGTCCCGGACGCGTGCTCGGTCAGCCGGACCGCTGGTCGACCGCGTAGGAGGACCCGCCCTCGCGCTTGGCGAACTGCTTCATCTCGGTCGCGACAGCGACCGCTTCGCCGTAGTGCGCGAAGGGGCGGCGCGAGCTGGACGCGATCCCGATGGAGATGCCCACGAGGGGGATGTCCTGCATCACGCCCTTGCGGTCCTCGAGGCGCACGAACCCCCGTTCGAGGTCGTCGGGCTCGTAGAACTCGGCCTTCTCCGACTCGAACGCGTCGCAGATGCCCTTCGCGACGTCCTCGGCCACCTCTGGCCGCACGACCACGACGAAGTCATCGCCGCCGACGTGGCCCACGAACCCCAGCGCCCCGTCTCGGGCGACGGCGGAGTCCTGGATGATGCGTGCCGTCGACTGGATCAGACGGTCTCCTCGAACGAACCCCTTCTGGTCGTTGTAGGCCTTGAAGTTGTCGAGGTCGCAGTAGAGGACGGCGAACTCCCGTCCCTCACGCACCTGGCGCTCGATCTCCTCCTGGATGCGGATGTTCCCCGGCAGCCCCGTCAACGGCGAGAGGTTCCGCATCTCCTTGGCCCGCCGGAGCGTGCCTTTGACCCGAGCGAGCAGCTCGATCGGGTCGAACGGCTTGATGATGTAGTCGTCGGCCCCCGCTTGCAATCCGGTCACCTTGTCGGCCGAGAGCGCCTTCGCCGTGAGCATGATGATGCTGGTGTTCGAGGTCTGCGGGTTCTTCCGCAGACGTTGGGCCACCTCGAACCCGTCGAGGCGCGGCATCATCACGTCGAGCAGCACGAGGTCGGGGCGGAGGGTGCCCGCCTGCTCCAGGGCGTCCTCACCGTCACCGGCCACCGCGACGTCGTAGCCGGCAGACCGGAGGTTCACCTCGACGAACCGAGCGATATCGGGATCGTCGTCGACGACGAGGATCGTCTCGGCCATCTACGCCGCCTCCCGGTTCGCGATCGCGCGGAGCACGCGGGCGTTCTCCGCGGGGTCGGCCGCCTGGAAGACGCCGCTCGCGCTGACCAGCACCGTGGCACCCGCATCCACCGCTCGACGGGCGTTCTCGATCTTCACCCCGCCGTCGATCTCCACGTCGATGTCGAGGCCACGCCGATCGACCTCGCGCCTCACCCCCTCGATCCGCTCGTACACGGCCGGGTTCAGGGACTGCCCGCTCCAGCCGGGGCGGATGCTCATGAGCATCACGTCGGTCACCTGCTCGAGGTAGGGGAAGGTCTCCTCGATCGCCGTCTCCAGGTTGATCGTCACGCCGGGGCGAAGACCGGCCGCCCGCGCCTTGTCCGCGACGGTGCCGACGTCGCCCACCGCCTCGTGATGGAACGAGAC
This sequence comes from Actinomycetota bacterium, assembly GCA_050692855.1. GTDB lineage: Bacteria > Actinomycetota > UBA4738 > UBA4738 > HRBIN12 > JAOUEA01. The sequence goes on from JBOGVO010000126.1 coordinate 4,319, forward strand.
GGCGTCGAGCCCGGCGTCGGCGAGCTCCTCGAAGAAGGCATCGGGAGCTTCGACCATCAAGTGGCCGTGGAGGGTGCGATCGGTATGCGGTCGCAAGGAAGCGACCACCACCGTGCCCAGCGCGATCGGAGGTACGAAGTGCCCGTCCATGATGTCGATATGGATGATGTCGGCATGCTGTTCGACCAGCTTGACCTGATCGGCAAGGTGCGCGAGGTCGGCGGACAGGATCGACGCGGCGAGCTTCCCCACGCGCGCCATGGTACCCGTCGCCTCAGCGCTTCCTGGCGAAGGTAGCGACGAACATCCCGTCGCTGCCGTGCCGATGCGGCCAGAGGCGAACCCGGGGCGACCGGCCCTCCGGGCCCGCGATGTCGGCCGGCTCGAGGTCGGGTCGGTGACGCAGGATCGCGTCGGCGGCGGCGTCGGTTTCGGCACGAGGGAAGGTGCACACCGAGTACACGAGCCGCCCACCCGGTCTCAGCAGGTCGGTGAGCGCCGACACGATCTCGACCTGTGTCTTCGCGAGCCGGCTGAGCTGGTCCTTCCGGTTGCGCCACAGGAGCTCCGGACGCCGCCTCGACGAGCCCAAGCCCGAGCACGGCGCGTCGACGAGGATCCGGTCGAACGGCCCGCGCAGGGCGGGGGCGGTCGCGTCCTGCACCACCACGAGCGGGTGGAGCCCCAGTCGCGTGGCCCCTTTCACGATCGCCCTCGCCCGGCCGGGGTGCACATCGGCGCCCACCGTCACTCCCCGGTCCCCCACCAGCGAGGCCACGAAGGACGTCTTGCCGCCGGGGGCAGCGCAGGCGTCGAGCACCGTGTCACCCGGTCGCGGATCGAGCGCCCGCACGACGAATGCCGAGGCCTGGTCCTGCACGGCGAACCACCCCTCGGCGTAGCCGGGCAACGCCGAGGGATCGCCGCCGTCGAGCAGGAAGCAGGTCGCATCGAGCGAGGCCGCTCGTGGCTCCCGGTCCGCCTCGAGCAGCGCCTCGCGGAACCGGTCCAGCTCGACCGCCGACGTGTTGGTGCGAACGCACAACGCCGCCGGCGAGGCGAAGGCCGCCGCGGCGGGTTCGACCTCCTCGACGGGAAGCAGGCGATCGAGCTCCCGGACCGCCCACGCCGCCATGCCCGTCCTCAACGACACGTCGTCCACGCCCGCGCCGCTGGGCCGCGGCGGCGGGTCGGTCGCGATCCGCCGCAGCACCGCGTTCACGAACCCCCGCTCCCGGTCGCGCGCGAGCCCGACCGTCTCGCCCACCGCCGCGTGCGGGGCGACCGCGGTGAACAACAGCTGATAGGTGCCGAGACGGAGGATGGTCCGGGCGCTCGGGGTCATGCGGGACACGGGCCGCGAGGCGGCGCGATCGAGCGCCCGATCGATCGACGTGAGGTGGCGGATCGTGCCGTACGCGAGCTCGGTCGCGAAGGCACGATCGCGCTCGTCCAACCGGGAGCGCCGCAGCGCCCCCGGGATCACGATCGTCGAGTAGGCGCCCTCGTCGGTGACCCGGCGGATCGCCTCCAGCGCGACCGAGCGAGCGGTCTGCCTCATGAGGTCACCGACCACCCGTCGGGGCGTTCATCCGAGGCGCTCGCCGGGCAGGAAGCGAGCCCCGCGGGCCCAGTCGGGCGCGGACATCCGCTTCCTGCCCGCGGGCGCGACCTCCATCACGCGGTACGCGCCGCCTCCCGTGGCCACCGAGACCGCGGGAACCGCGGGATCGGTCTCCAGGATCGAGCCGGGCTCGCCGACCGGGGCCGGGAAGGCCTCCCCGCGGACGATCCTCAGCACCTCGCCTCGGAAGCGGGTGACCGCCCCCGGTGACGGGGAGAGGGCGCGGACCCGGCGACCGACCGCTTCCGCATCCTCGCTCCAGTCGATCCAGCGATCGGCCGCCTCGAGCTTCGGAGCATGGGTGATGCCCTCGCGCGGCTGAGGAACGGGAACCAGCGTCCCGTCGACGAACGGCCTGATCGTCCGCGCGAGCACGAGGCCTCCGATGCCGGCGAGCCGCTCCCCGAGCGACCCCGTGTCGTCGGAGGGGGTCACGGTAACGCGCACCTGCTCGAGGATCGGGCCCGTGTCGAGACCCGGGTCCATCACCATCGTCGTGATCCCCGTCTCGGGGTCGCCGGCCCAGATCGCTCGCTGCACGGGGCTCGCGCCTCGCCACCGTGGCAGGAGCGAGAAATGCAGGTTCACGCAGCCCGCCCGCGAGAGCTCCAGCACCCGCGGGGGGAGGATCTCCCCGTACGCGACCACGGCGATCACGTCGGGGGAGGCAGCTTCGAGCACCGATCGCCCCGGTCCGTCGATCACGGTCTCGATCTCGGCGAGCTGCAGACCGAGCGAACGAGCGGCCTCGGCGACCGCCGTGGGACGAAGCGTCGATCCCCGGCCTGCCGGTCGTGGCACCCGGGTGAGGACCAGCGAGGGCACGAGACCGTCGGCGTCGGAACCGACGAGGGCGACGAGGGCGAGGGCCGACCATGGGTCGTTGCCGAGGAACACGACCCGTGGATCCGCGCCGGCATCGGTGGGCGGGACGGCTTCCGTCATCCCGCGAGGATAGTGTCGGCGAGGGGTGGGCCCGGGTCGGCCGCTCACACGTCGTCGCGGAGGATGCGCCCAGGGGTGGACGGAGCGGGGGTGGACGGCGCGGGGCGCGGCGCGTGCTCGAGGCCCAGCTCGATCCGCCTGAGCTCGGCCATCACCGCTCGTCGCCCCTCGTCGTCGAGGCGATCGACGTAGAGCATGCCGTCGAGGTGATCGGTCTCGTGCTGGAAGATGCGTGCGAGCAGGCCCTCCCCGCTCAACGCCAACGGCGTGCCGTCGACGTCCTGACCTGTGCACGTGATGCGCGCGAAGCGCTTCGTCTCGTGGTACGGGCCGGGGATCGAAAGGCAGCCCTCCTCCTCGAGGAGCTCACCGTCCCCGCTCGAGAGCGCAGGGTTCGCCAGGAACACGGGTCCGGTCTCCCCGTCGTCGAAGACGAACAAGCGCAGCGAGATGCCGACCTGTGGACCGGCCAGTCCGACACCGGGGGCGTCGTACATCGTCTCGACCATGTCGTCGCGCAGTGCGCGCAGGCGCCGGTCGAACTCGGTGACGGGCTTCGCCGGCTCGCGCAGCACGGGGTCGCCGAGGATGCGAATGGGCATGATCACGGTGCTCTCCTGCTCACAGGTGTGGCTCGGCTTCGACCCGGGCGACCACGTCGCGTCCGGCGAGCTCGCGCGCGGCTCGCCCGAACGCCGAGACATCACCCAGGTCGAGCGCGAGCAAGCATACCGTCTGCCCCTCCGCGGACGAGACGAGCATCGTGATCGGCTCGAGCGCAGCCAACGCTTCCTCGAGCCCGGGCGCGCCGACCACGCGGAACACCGCCGAGCCGACCGGGAACCCCGCTTGCGCGCGACGCTCTCGCTCATCGCGGTGGAACCGCGACGGCTCCCCCAGCACGAGCGACTGGATCGCCGCATCGTTCGCCTGGGCCGACTGCACGATCGCTCGGCCGTGCGGTCTCGCCCACGCGATCGCCTCGGTCCACATCGTCACGGCACGCTCACGAGCCATCAGACCGGGCCGTCGGGCTGCGAGGTCGGCGTCGAGGATCGCAACGAGCTCGAGCCCCCCTTCGCCGTAGTCGTGTACGTCGTCGGGACCGCCGACGAGCACCTCGCCCTCCACCGGCAAGCGAGGCTCGTCGTCCTCGCCCAGCCTGCGAACGGGCACGGAGGACGCGCGGGCCGCCCACTCCTCGACCCGTTCCTCACCACCCTTCCGCAGCCCGAAGTCGGTGCCGTCGCAGTGCCGGCACCGACCCGGGGCCTCGCACACCACGCACCGCACGGACCGCTCACTCGAACGCAGCACACCGCCACACGTCGCGCACGCGGCGGGTCGCCCGCACCGTCGGCACACGACGGCGATCCCGTATCCGGGCAGCGGCGAGAACACGAACGCCCGGGAGGTCGCGCGGAGCGCCCGCACG
>JBOGVO010000127.1:0-8411 GCA_050692855.1 Actinomycetota bacterium
CTCGCCGGGCGCCGCGCCCGTCGAGCCGGGTCCGGTCCACAGCTCGTCGAGCGGCACGGAGCGCTCCCCCTCGACGGAGCGGAGCGTCGCCGTCGTGCCGAAGCACAGCAGCGGACCACCGGTGTCCATCGCGGGCGAGGCGTTCATCACGTTGCCGCCGATCGTGCCGTTCGCACGGGTCGCATGCGAGCCGACGATCGCCGAGGCGTCGGCGAGCGCGGTGAACCGGGAGCGCACGATCTCGCTCGCGACGATCGCCTCGTGCGTGACGAGCGCGCCGAGACGAAGGACCGCGCCGTCGGACCCGTCGATCGCCCGCAGCGCCTCGAGCCGGTCGATCGCGACGATCGCCTCGGGCAGCGGGGCCTTGCCTTGACGGGAACCGACCACCAGGTCGGTGCCGCCCGCGACGGGCCGCGCGCCGGCGCCGAGCGCGGCGATCGCCTGCTCCACCGTGGCCGCCGACGTGAACGACCTCGTCATGTCCCTGCCTCGCGCGAGACCGGCTTGCGGGCGGCCGACCAGACCCGCTCGGGGGTCATCGGCAACTGTCGCACCTGGGAGCCGATCACCTTCGAGACCGCGTTGGCGACCGCGGCCGCGGTCGGCACCTGCGGCGGCTCGCCCACCCCCTTGGACCCGCGCGGCCCGGCGCCCTCCGTGGGGATCTGGATCCAGTCCACCTCGATCTCGGGCGCGTCGGCGCAGGTGACGAGCTTGTAGTCGAGCAGGGCGGGATTTCGCTGCCGACCTTCACCGTCGAGCTGGGTGCCCTCGCTGACCGCAAGGCCCACCCCCATGACCACGCCGCCGGTGACCTGCCCGTCGGCGCCTCCGCGGTTCAGGATCGTGCCGGAATCGTGCGCCGCCGCCACCTTCAGTACCCGCACCACACCCGTGGCTCGGTCGACCTTGACGTGAGCCGCCTGGGTGATGAGCTGCGGCGCGAGGAACGTCTCGTTGCCGAGCCGCCCGACGCACCCGCCGGTGTCGCCGGTGGGAGCTTCGGGCACCTCCCCCGAGCCCTTCCCGTGGATCGTGCCGGCCCCGGCGAGGTCGCCGATCGTCACCGCGCGGTCCGGCGAGCCCTTCACGCGCACGCTGCCGTCGACGAGCTCCAGGTCCTCCCGATCGGCCTCGAGCTCCTCGGCAGCGGCGGCGACCAGTTGCTCGCGGACGTCGGCCGCGGCGCCGAGGACCGCGCGGCCGCTGTTGAACGTGGTCTGCGACCCGCTCGAGCCCATGTCCCAGTTCGCCGCGGCGGTGTCCTGGTAGAGGATCGTGAAGTCCTCGGGCTCCATGCCGAGCTCCTCGGCGACGAACATCGGCATGGCCATCACGGCGCCGCTCCCATTCTCCTGGGCGCCGGTCACGATCGTGCCGCTGCCGTCACCGTTGATGTGGATGTAGGCACCCGAAGGCACGGCACTGCTCGGCCACCAGCCGACGGCCACGCCGATCGCCTCGTCATCGGGGAGATCGCGCCCGTACCCGATCATCTCCACCGCGCGTTCGAGCGTCTGCTTCATGCCGATCTCGTCGAAGACCTGCCTCGTCGGCCCCTCGGCGCCCCTCTCGATCAGGGTGCGCCGACGCAGCTCGACGGGGTCCATGTCGATCGCGCGAGCTACCTCGTCCATGTGCTGCTCGAGTCCCCAGCACACCTGCGGCGCGGTCGGAGCCCGCACCGAGCCGGACGGCTGGTTGTTCGTGTAGTTCAGGGAGGCCTCGACGTGGATGTTCTCGATCACGTAGGGCCCACAGGCATGCATCGCCGCCATCTGCCCGAGGAACCCGCCCTCGCCGCAATACGCGCCCTTGTCGAGGATCAGCCTCGACCGGCGCGCCACGAGACGGCCCTCGCGCATCACGCCGGTCTCGAACTCCATCACGATGCCCTCGCGACGCTGGGCGATCGCGACGAACTCTTCCCGCCGGCTGAACACGAGCTTGACCGGGCGCTTCGCGGCGCGAGCGAGGGCCGCCACCTGGGCCTCGAAATGCAGGTCGCACTTCGCGCCGAAGCCCCCGCCGAGCAGCGGCACGACGATGCGGACGTTCGCCTCGGGGACCTGCAGCGTCTGCGCCACGCCGGCGCGCGCCGCGTACGGCACCTGCGTCGACGACCAGATCGTGACCTCGTCGCCCTGCCATTGAGCCACGACCGCCCGAGGCTCGATCGGCACGCCCTGCGACGCATCGGAGACGTAGCGACCCTTCACCACGACCTCGGACTCGGCCATGCCGGCGTCGGCGTCGCCTTTCACGATCGTGGAGTACGCCATCGTGTTCCCGTCGGCCACGACGTTCTCGTCCTTCTCGTACGAGGCGAGGTCCGGGTGGATCCGCGGGGAACCTGGCTCCGTCGCCAGGACGAAATCGCTCACCGCCGGCATGGGCTCGTACTCGACGTCGATGAGGCGAGCCGCCTCGGTCGCGGCTTCCTCGGAGAGCGCGGCCACGCCCGCGACGATCTCCCCCTCGAAACGCACGACGTCCTTGGCGAACAGCGTGCGGTCCTGCACGAGCCCGCCGAACCGAACCTCGGGGAGGTCGCTCTGCGTGACCACGGCGACCACGCCCGGCAGCGCCCTCGCCTTCGAGACGTCGATGCGCACGATGCGAGCGTGCGGATGGTCGGCGTAGCGGAACTTCGCATGGGCCTGGCCCGTCAGCGTGAGGTCGGCCGTGTATCGCCCCGAACCCGTGACCTTCTCGATGCCGTCGGGACGAACGAACGCCCCGGCGTTCTCGGGTGCGGGTTCCGGCGGAACGGTCTCGACTGCCACGTCTCTCCCTTCGGACGGGGCCACATCCTACGACGAGCCCGGTCGCGAGGCCTCGGGCTTCCCGGGGGCCGGCGCGTCCTGCGAGGGTCTGCCCGCCGTCTAGCATGGGCGGGTGGTCGCCGCGATCCCGTACCGGACGTTCCCGTCGTTCGACGTGGGACCCATCACGGTCCGCACGTTCGGGGTATTCGTGGCGTTGGGCATCCTCGTGGGTGTCTGGCTCTTCCTGCGGTACGCGCGCGACCGCGGCCTCGACCCCGACCTGCTCTCCCGACTGGCCTGGCAGGTGATCGTGCTCGGCATCGTCGGCTCCAGGGTGCTGTTCGTGATCACGAACTGGGGCAGCTTCGAGGACGACCCGCTCTCGGTCTTCGCTCTGTGGGAAGGCGGACTCCAGTTCGCGGGGTCGTTCCTGATCTCGATCATCGTGATCTGGTGGTTCGCGCGCCGACATCCGGAGATGCCCGGGTTCGCGCTCTCCGACGGGGTCGTGTACGGGCTCGCGCCCGGGCTCGTGATCGGCCGGCTCGGCTGCGTGGCGGTCGGTGAGCACCTCGGCACGCAGACGAGCTTCCTGTTGGGGTGGAAGTACCTGGGCGGCGAGACGCGGGAGCCGGTGGCCGGCGGGGTGGACTCCGTGATCCACAACACGGCGATCTACGAGATGGTGCTGTTGCTCCCCCTGGTGGGCCTGCTGTGGTGGATGCAGCGCCGCCGCGTGCCCGCAGGATGGCTCACGGCCACGTTCCTGCTCTGGTACGGCACGCAGCGGTTCCTGACCGACTTCCTGCGCGCGTACGACGAGACCGTCGCCGGTCTGACCGGCGCGCAGTACCTGAGCCTCGGCATGGTCGCCGGAGGCGCGCTGCTGGCGTGGCGGTTGCGCCGGGGTGGCGAACAGGTGCCGACCGCGATGGACGCCGAGCCCGGCCGGGCGACCGAGACCTAGGCCGCAGGCGCCTCGCTCGCGGTGCCGGGCGCATCGGATGGCGTGCTCACCTGCGACACGTTGGAGGGGTTGCCTCCCGCCTCGTTGACCGCCACGACCCGGTAGGAGTAGGTCGTGGCCGCGGACAGCCCGCCGTCGGTGTAGCTCGTCACGTTCTGATCGACGATGACGACCGTGGTCCATCCGGTCGCGCCGTCGAGCGAGCGCTCGATGCGGTAGCTCGTCTCCGTGGGGACGTCGACCCAGGTGAGGCTCACCTGCGTGGATGACACGGCCTCGGCGGACAGGGTCGTGGCGGCCGGCGGATCGACGAGCGTCGTGACCGTGACGCCGTCCGACGGCGCCTCGCCGGTCGGGTAGACCGCGACCACCCGATAGGCGTACGTGGTTCCGGGCGAGAGTCCGACGTCCTTGTACGACGTCACGCCAGCTTCGGTCGTGCCAAGCGGGGCCCACGACGCCCCATCGCCCGAGCGCTCGATCCGGAAGGCGGTCTCTCCCGACACGTCGACCCAGTTGAGGTCGACCTGGCTCGACGAGACCGGCACAGCGACGGGAGTCGTGGGACCGGCGAGCGGGATGGCGCCCGGCTCCGAAGGCGTTGTCGGAGAACCGGTCTCATCGGCAGCGAGCCCGTCGCTACCGGTCGCGTGGCTGGGCACCCCCATGGAGGGCGGGTCATACGGCGACCACGTGCGATGCTGTCCGATGTCCCGGGCGTCTCCGCTCAGCCCCGCCGCGGAGTACCTCTCATCGGCTGCGGCGGAGACCTCGGCCTCGGCCGGCTGCAGGCCGAGTTCCTCGGCCACCGAGGTGAGCACCGAGGTGGCCATCTTCCGGGCGCCGGTGCTCGCCAGCGCGGTGCCGGCGAAGATCGTCACGGCGAGGAAGGCGATGCCGAGCGGCCTGCCTCCCCACGGCCGGGACGGCCCCCGGGCCAGGGACCTCTCGACGCGTCGCGTGAGCAGCAGGTGAGGCCTGTCGACGTGCCAGAGGGTCTCGAGGTATCGGACCTCGAGACCCCGACGACGGCGGTCACGGATCTCGGACACGGCGAGGCCGGCGATCGTGACGACGTTGAACGCCACGATGCCCCCCAGCACCAGGAGAAGCGCTTTCACAACCAACTGAACGACACCCTACGTCAGATCGTACCCCGCCGCCCTACCGTCGGACGCTTGTCGATCGGACGGGAGAGGTGGATGATCGGTCGTCCGGAGCGTCGGAACGCAACACCGAGAGGGCGAGTTGCCGCCGAGAACGGGGATCACGACGAGGCCGAGCGCATGGGGAGCGCTGGCGATCCTCGTCGTCGGGGCCACGATCGTCTCGGGCCCGGTCGAACGCCCGTTCGGAGCTCCCCGAGGGCACGCCGCGGTGGACGCCCCGAACGTGGTCCTCATCGTGACCGACGACCAGCGCTGGGACACGCTCTCGAGCATGCGAGGCGTGCAACGGGTGCTCGCAGCGCCGGGAACGACGTTCCGCAACGCCTTCGTGTCGAACTCGCTCTGCTGTCCGTCCCGGGCCTCGATCCTCACGGGCGCATACTCGCATTCCACGGGTGTGTACACCAACGGCGGTGAGGACGGCTTCCAAGCCTTCGACGACGGCTCGACGCTCGCCACGTGGCTGGACTCGGCCGGCTACCGGACGGCGCTGATCGGCAAGTACTTCAACGGCGCGTGGCCGGTCGAGTACATCCCTCCCGGGTGGGACCGGTGGGTGACCTTCCGAGGCAGCCAGCGCCTGTACTACGACTACGCCCTCTCGGTGCAGGGCCGCTCCCGCTCCTTCGGCTCGGCAGCCTCCGACTACTCGACCAGCGTGCTCGGCGGTTACGCCGAGCGGTTCATCCGCGGTGCCGACGCCGCGGATCCGCTGTTCCTGATGCTCACGCCATTCGCGCCGCATGCGCCGCGGATCGCCGGCCCCGGCGACTCGGCCGACGTGCTCGACCCATGGGTCCCCGGCCCCAACCTGCCCGAGGCCGACGTCTCCGACAAGCCCGACCACATCCGGGAGCTGGCGACCCGGACGCACGGGCCGCATGCCCGGGCGCTCTGGGCCCAACAGGTGAAGGCGCTCCGGGCGGTCGACGGCATGGTCGTGGACGTCGTGCGGGCGCTGCGAGAGACCGGGCGGCTCCATGACACGATCATCGTGTTCACCGCCGACAACGGCATCGCGCTGGGCGAGCATCGATGGAACTACAAGCTGGTGCCCTACGAGGAGTCGATCCGCGTCCCGATGGTGATGCGCTACGACCCGCTCACCGAGGGCGCGACCCCGCGGGCGATGGCGTTGAACGTGGACATCGCCCCCACCGTGACTGACCTCGCCGGCATCTCCGCCCCCGGCGCTGAGGGTCGGTCGTTGGTACCCGTCCTCTCCGGAGCGAGGAAGTCGGTGCGCTCGAGCTTCCTGCTCGAGCACGAGCAGTACCGGGCGGCCAGCGGGGGGGCCGACCCCCCGACCTTCTGCGGGATGCGCACGCACCGGCACCTGTTCGTCCGCTACGCGACGGGCGAGGAGGAGCTCTACGACCTGCGGCGAGACCCCTACGAGCTGCGGAACCTCGCCGAGGTGTCGACGTACGAGGTCAGGCTCGAGAGGCTCCGCTCGCGCGCGCGAGCGCTCTGTCGTCCCCGCCCCCCTGGATTCAGCTGGACGACGTGACCGTCAGGGGCGATCGACCGGCTCGGCGATCAGTCGACGGTCAGCGTGATGGGCACCGCGGCGAGCGCCAAGGAGACCGGGCACCCCTCCTTGGCTGCCTCGGCGGCCTCGCGGAAGCCGTCGGCGTCGAGTCCCGGCACGTCGCCGGAGACGTGCAGACGGATGCCGGTGATGCCCTCGCCGGCCTGGAAGTCGACCTCCGCGCGCGTGTTCAGGGTCGTCGGCGGGTTGCCACCCTCGCTGAGCCCGTTCGCCAACGCCATCGAGAAGCACGAAGCGTGTGCGGCCGCGATCAGCTCCTCGGGGCTCGTGCGGCCGTTCGGCTCCTCGGCCCGTGACGCCCAGGTGACGTCGAAGGTGTCGAGTCCGCTCGATCCGAGGTTCACCCGACCCTTGCCTTCGGGCAGCGTTCCGTGCCATTCGCCGGTCGCGATCCGTGTGGTGGCCATGCCGTTCTCCTTCCTCCGCGTGATCGATCGAGCGTAACAGCGGTCGTCTGCAGGCCTCGGGGCGCCATCTGGCGTACGCTCGAAGGAACAGGAAGGGGCCGGGCCATCGACGTCGAACGGGTCAGAGACGCGCTACAGCTGGTCGAGCAGGGCCGCCTCACCGACGCGGCGTCGGCGCTCGGCCCGCTCGTCAGGGCCAAACGATTCACGCGCCCGAGCCGCATGAACCCCGAGGCGGAGGAGATCGACGAGGTGAAGGCCTGGCTCTCCGACGTCATCGCCGATCCCGATTCGGCCGACGCCCGTTTCCTGATCGAGCGCTCGTACTACAAGCTGCGCACCCAGCGCCCGGCCGACCTCGCCGACGACGATCAGGGGTCGCGCCGGTCGCGGTGACCCCCGCGTGATCGCGATCGAGGCCGACCAGCGGCGGGCTCGCCTCGGCCTCCGTCACCATCTCGCCCGGCCCGCCGCGTCAGCGGAACGGGTCGCGGCCGACATGGTCGGGCTCCACTCGAGCGATCCCGCGACCGTCTTCCTCTCGGCGTGGGCTCGGACCGAGGGTTTCGCTGCCGCCGACCTCGAGGAGAGCCTCTACGAGCGGCGATCCCTGGTGCGGATGCTGGGCATGCGCCGGACCCTCTTCGTGGTGCCGGTCGACGTCGCCGCGGTGATGGACGAGGCCTGCACCAAGGCGCTCGTTCCCGGGCAGCGCGCGCGCCTCGTGCGCATGCTCGAGGACCGGTCCATCGCCCCCGACGCCGCCCGCTGGCTCGACGACGTCGCGCGAAGGACGCTCGAGGCCCTCGAGGCGCGCGGCGAGGCCGCCGCCGCCGAGCTGAGCTCGGACGTCCCGGAGCTGGCGACGAAGCTCAGCTACGGCGAGGGGACGAAGTGGGCCGGCACGATGGGCCTCTCGACCCGAGTGTTGTTCCTGCTCGCGACCGAAGGGCGCATCGTGCGCGCGAGGCCGCGCGGGCGATGGACCTCCGGCCAGTATCGGTGGGCGCCGGTCGATCGCTGGTTGGGCGGCGAGCTCGCCGCCGTGGACCACGCCGAGGCGTGCGCCGCCCTGCTCGCTCGATGGCTCCGCGCCTTCGGCCCGGCCACCCTGCGCGACGTCGCCTGGTGGACGGGATGGCCACTGCGACAGACCAGATCGGCCCTGGCCGATGTCGAGGCGGCCGAGGTGGCGCTCGAGGACGACACGGGCTACGTGATGCCCGACGACCTCGAGCCCGTCGCCGATCCCGGCCCCTGGGTCGCCCTGCTCCCTGGGCTCGACCCGACGATCATGGGATGGAAGCGGCGTGACTGGTACCTGGGCGAGCATGCGAGCCGGCTGTTCGACCGCACCGGGAACGCCGGGCCGACGGTCTGGTCGAGCGGGCGCGCGGTCGGCGGATGGGCACAGACCGACGACGGCGAGATCGTGATCGCGTTGCTGGAACCGGTCGGGGGTCAGATCGAGGCGATGATCGAGGCCGAGCGCGCGCGGCTCGAGAGCTGGCTGGGCGACGTCCGCGTCAGGCCGCGGTTCCGAAC
>JBOGVO010000128.1:0-18984 GCA_050692855.1 Actinomycetota bacterium
TGCTGGGTGATCGTGGACCCGCCCTGTACCACCTCTCCGGCCTGAGCGTTCTCGATCATCGCCCGCACCATGGAGCTCCAGTCGAGGGCGCCGTGTTCGTAGAAGCTGGAGTCCTCGATCGCGAGGACGGCCTTCTGCGCGACCTTGCTGACGTCCCTCAGCCGGATGAGCTCACGGTTGTCGAGGTACACGGTCGCGAGCTCGGTCTCCCCATCGTTGGCGTAGATCGTCGAACGTTCCGGGAACCTCGGGATGCGCGTGAAGTCGGCGCCGAGGGTCGACAGCTTGGTGTCGACCCGCATCACGCCGAGCGAGACGCCGACGAACGGAGGCGCGATCACGAACGCCAGCAGGCCGCTCGCCAGCAGGATGACGGGCACGAGCAGCAACAACGCGAGCGGCTTGAACGCCGGCCGGTCGGAGATGGGCCGTGGGTCCGGACGGCGGGGAACGGTGTTGGAAGGCATCGGGTTTCGCCCAGGATACCCCCCGCTGCCTGCGGGTACGATGGAGAACATGCGTCGAGTGGCCCTGTGTTCCGTCGTGCTCGCGGCCCTTTTGTGGGCCGGGGGGCCGGCGTCGGCCGCCGACGCGACGCCGGTCGTGGTGCTGCGCGTGGACGGGGCGATCGATCGGCCGATGCTCGGGTATCTCGACGATCGGCTGTCGCAGGCCGAGCGCGACGGCGCCCTCGTCGTGTTGCAGCTCGACACCTCCGGCACCCTCGATCAGGACGGCGTCGCGCTCGCCGATCGCGTCGCCGACCTCGACGTGCCGGTGCTCGCTTGGGTGGGTCCCACGCCCGCGAAGGCGAGCGGGGCCGGCCTGCTGCTCATGTACGCCTCGTCGCTCGCGGGGGTCGCTCCCGGTTCCCAGACCGGACCGCTGCACCCGATCGACGTGCTGCACCCCGACGTGTCTCCGCCCGACCTCGCGGGGACGATCCAGGGCTGGATCGACGAGCGCGAGAAGGAGACCGACATCGAGCTCGAAGACCGTCCGCTGCCCGCCGCCGACGCGATCGACCTCGGCATCGCGTCCATGGCGGCGAGCTCCGTGACCGACTTCCTGAACGACGTCGACGGCCGGACCGTGCAGACCCCGCTCGGCCCCGTCGTGCTCGAGACACGCATCGCGACGAGCGAGGCCGAGACCGGAGGAGACACGGTCGAGATCCGCTTCGACAACATGGGCCCGATCCAACGCGTGGCGCACGGGGTGGCCACGCCGTCGATGGTCTACTTCCTGCTCGTGCTCGGGCTCGGGGCCCTGGCGTTCGAGATCACCCAGCCGGGGTTCGGATTCGCGGGGTTCGCGGGCGTCGGGATGCTCGGCCTGGCCGGATACGGGCTCTGGGTGTCACCGCCGACGTCGTGGGTCGGCATGGCGCTGCTGCTCGGCGGCATCGTCCTGCTCTCCCTCGACGTGCGCTTGCGCAACCTCGGGCTCCTCACGGCCGCCGGTCTCGTGGCGTTCGGCGCGGGGTCGGTGCTCGCGTGGTCGGGCGTCGCCGATGCGATCCGCGTCTCGCCCTGGCTGATCGCCGGCGCCGTGGTTGCGAGCCTGCTCTACTACGGCTTCGCGCTCACCGTGGCGCTCCAGTCGCGCGATCGCATCGTGAACACCCAGCAGGGCCTCATCGGCCTGATCGGTGAGGCCCGTGGCAAGCTCGCGCCCGAGGGACCCGTGTACGTGAAGGGCGCCATGTGGCGCGGGCGCTCCGCAGGTGATCCGATCCCTCCAGGAACGGCGGTCAGGGTTCGCGGTGTCGATGGCCTCGTCCTTCGCGTCGAGGCCGAGCCGGGAGCCGAGCCCGCAGGAGCCGCCGCCGGTGCCTCGGAAGGCGTCTGAGCGGGGCGCGACGTCGTCGCCGACCCGTATTGAGTTCCGGTGATGTTGCCGGCCGTTCGCCGCCACGGCAATCCGCTCCTTCCGGTGCGTCCGAACAACCAGATGAGATGTGGAACGTCGAGGAAGGTTGGCAGCACCACGCCGCCTGTCGGGGTCAGGACGCGGCCTCCTTCTTCGCGCCGAACTACTTCGAACGCCGGTCCGAGAAGAACGCCCGTGAGGCCGTCGCGAAGTCGTTCTGCGCGAGGTGCCCGGTGCGCGACGAATGCCTCGAGTACGCCCTCGCGGCCAACGAGGGCCACGGGATCTGGGGCGGCCTGAACGAGATGGAGCGTCGCCGCCTGCAACGCGAGCGCGCGCGAGTGGCCAGCTGATCCCCCGCCCGTACGGACGATCGAGCAGGTCTCCCGGTCGCTTCCACGAGCCGTGGCGTGCGAGGATGCGCCGATGGACGATCAACAGATCCTCGACCGCATCACCGAGCTCGGCCTCGAGCTCCCGCCTGCGCCGGCGCCCGTCGCCTCCTATATCCCCATCCGCGTCGCCGGGAAGACCGCCTACGTCGCCGGGCAGGTCCCGTTCGTCGACGGCTCGGTCGGATATCCGGGGCGTCTGGGCGATCCGGCCACCCCGGTCACCGTCGAGGATGCCGCGAGGGGCGCCCGCCTGGCGGCCCTGCAGGTGCTGTCGGTTCTGCGCGATGCCCTCGGGTCGTTCGAGCCGCTCGCCGGCATCGCCCAGGTGACGGTGTACGTGGCCTCCGCTCCCGACTTCGTCGATCATCCGCAGGTCGCCAACGGCGCGAGCGACCTCCTGGTCGACGTGCTCGGCGAGGCGGGTCGTCATGCCCGGGCGGCGGTGGGCATGTCCTCCCTGCCGCTCGGCGCGTCGGTGGAGGTCGCGGCCACCGCTGTGCTCGCCTGACGGCCGGCCCTTCAGCGGGGGAATCTGAGGTTACGGTCGCGCCGGCTGACCCCGGTGCGATCGAAGTGCTCGAGCAGCGGCAGGGCGTACTTCCTGCTCGTGCCCAGGGCTTCGCGGAAGGCGCTCACGGTGATGCCGTCGGGCGCGGCTCGCACGAGCGCCTCGGCGCGGGTGACGAGCTCGGGCGTGACGACGAGATCGCTCGAGATCCGCGTCACGAGGCCGGCGTCGGCGGCGGCCTCGACCACGTCGCGCCCCACCCCGGATCGCTCGAGCTCGGCCACCGTGGGCGGTGTGGCCTCGTGCTCGCCCCCGATGGCGGCGACGAGTCGCCGGACGTCGGGATCGTGCTCGTCGAGTGCTACGCGATGGCCGGCCAGCCGGACCGTCGTGGACGAACGTTCCACCGCCCCGCTCGCCGCGAGGGCGTCCACCAGCGCGTCGAGGAGCGCGCGATCGGTCGGCGCTCCGACCTCCCGCAGCGAGCGGGCGACGACCGACCGCACCTCACCGATCGGGGCCCCGGAAGCGAGCGGCTCCCGTTCGTGGAAGGCGGCGAGCTCGTCTTCGAGTGCCCGGTCGACCCTCGCGCGCAGATCGGGATCGACGGCCCAGCCTCCCTCGACCGTGATCGGGTCCGCCTCGGCTCCCACGAGCCGGGGCATCTCCGACGCTGCGACGGCACCGCGTTCGTGAAGGAGGAGCGCGGGCAGCGCTCCGGGAGGCGCGGCCGCGCGGGCGGCGAGGCGGTCGGGGGCATCCCGTGCCTTGCCCGGTGCGAGGTCGACCACCACACCGCCGGCAACCGTCTCGCGGCGCCCCGCGTCGCGAAGCACGACGCGGTCGCCGACGGCGAGGGCCAGGGGCCTCGAGGTTCGGAGGCGAGCGAACGCGGCCGCACCGGGCTCGAGTCGGTTCCCGCCGAGGAATCGCACTCGCGCATCGGCCTCGGCGGCGCCCGCGTAGGTCTTGAAGGCGCCGCGGGAGGTGAGGGGCTTCGTGAGTCCTCGCACCCCCCGCAGCTCGACGTCGAACGTCGATGTCGGTGACCAGGCGCCCGGACGGGTCAGCACGTCGCCTCGTTCGAGGTCGGTGCGCTCGACGCCGACGAGGTTGGCCGCGACCCGGCTGACCGGGCACGCACGATCCTCGGCCCGGCTATGGGTCTGCAGCGAGCGGACACGGGTCCGACGATCGCCCGGCTCGATCGCGAGCTCGTCTCCGACGGCGATGCAGTCTCCGACGAGCGTCCCGGTCGCGACGGTGCCGGCGCCCTTGATCGAGAACACCCGGTCCACGAACAGCCGAGCCGCGCCCGGGGGCGATGCCGGGGCGGCGGTGAGCATCGCGTCCAGCGCGTCGCGGATCTCGTCGAGACCCTGGCCGGTCGTCGACGACACGGGCACGACGGGCACGCCGGCGAGCGTGGTCCCCTCCATCCGCTCCCGGATCTCTTCCGCAGCGATCGCGAGCGTCTCGTCGTCCACCAGATCGCGTTTGGTGAGCGCGACGATGCCGCCCGCCACGCCCAGCGCGTCGAGGATCCCGAGATGCTCCTCGGACTGCGGCTTCCACCCCTCGTCGGCCGCGACGACGAACATGACGAGCGGCGCCGGGCCGACCCCCGCGAGCATGTTGCGGATGAACCGCTGGTGACCCGGCACGTCGACGAAGCCGACCTCCCGGCCGCTCGGCAGTCCGCACCAGGCGTAGCCGAGGTCGATCGTGAGCCCTCGGCGCTTCTCCTCGTCCCACCGGTCGGGGTCGATGCCCGTGAGCCGAACGATCAACGACGACTTGCCATGATCGACGTGGCCGGCCGTCGCCACGACGCGGTGCGACGCCTGGCCGCCCCCCGCCGCCGTGCCCGCCTCGCCTCCCGCCGGCACCGCCTCGCCTCCCGCCGGGACCTCCGCCGGCACGTCAGGCCTCGTCGTCGGCGACGTCGTCACCCTCGAGGGCGTACTGGACCGCGCGAGCGAGATGACCGACCTCGTCGTCGGCGACGGTGCGCAGATCCAGCAGGACGTGATCGGGTTCGATGCGGCAGAACACGCTGGGGCTGCCGGTCCGCAGGCGGCACGCGAAGAGGCTCGGGTCGGCCACCGTCACCCGCACACCCCACGACGCCAGGCCCGTCCCCGGCATCGATCCCCCGCCGACCACCGACTCGCATCGATGCACGTGCGCATGCTCGAGGTCGCCTCCGATCGTCTCGCTCAAGAGCTGGGCGCGCCGTCGCACCGTCTCGGGCGGCTCCCGCAGCATCCGCGTCACGGGGACCCGATCGTCGTCGCCCCGGGCGGTCATCGCGAGCACCTGCTCGAGCGCGGCGACCTGCATCTTGTCGACCCGAACCGCGCGGGCGATGGGATGGCGGCGGAGCTTCGCGACCAGGTCCGCGCGACCGACGACGACGCCGGCCTGCGGCCCGCCGAGCAGCTTGTCCCCGGAGAACGTCACGAGGTCGGCGCCGTCGGCCAAGGCGCCGGTCACCGACGGCTCGTCGGGGGGCATCGGGTTCCCGCTCCGAAGTAGCCCGGACCCGATGTCGTAGAGGAACGGCACGCCGGACCGGTGCGCGAGGCGCGCGAGCTCCTGCGCCGACGTCGAGGCGGTGAATCCTACGACCCGGTAGTTCGAGGGGTGCACCTTGAGCACGGCCCCGACCCGATCCGTGAAGGCGGTCCGGTAGTCCCCGAGACGGGTGCGGTTGGTCGTGCCCACCTCGACCAGCTTCGCCCCGGACGCGGCCATGATGTCGGGGATGCGGAACTCCCCGCCGATCTCGATCAGCTCGCCGCGCGAGACGAGCACCTGCTTGCCTTTCGCGAGCGCCGCGAGGCCGAGCATCAAGGCGGCGGCGCAGTTGTTCACGACGAGGGCGTCGTCGGCGCCGGTGAGGGCGATCAGCATCGGCTCGGCTCGTGCCGATCGCTTCCCTCTCTTCCCGGTCTCACGGTCGACCTCCAGGTCGCTGTAGCCGCGGGCGGCTCGGGCGGCGGCCCGGATCGCCCGTTCGGGGAGTGGCGCTCGCCCGAGGTTGGTGTGCAGGATCACGCCGGTCGCGTTGATCACCGCGGTGAGGCCGGTGGCGATGCCCGAGGCCCGTCCGATCGCCCGGGCCAGGATCTCGTCGTCGGTCGGGCGTTCCGACCCGTCCGCGCTCTCGGCGCGGAGCTCCTCGAGCACGCCCGTGACCGTTCGCTTCAGCAACTGACGGCTCACCGTCGTCGCCGCTCGCCGGCCCGGCTCCGATCGCAGGAGCGAGTCGACCGAGGGAAGCGAACGCCTCGGGTCCGTCATGCCGGGGAGTGTATGCGTCTCGGACGCCGACCTGCCTTCCGTCCGGGATGGCGCGCCCGTATCATCACCCCACACACCGGACCCCGAAGACACGGTCCGCAGTCGAGCAGAGGGGTGGGTATGTTCGAGAGCCGCAAGGCTATGGCGACGTGCGCCGTGGGAGCGATCATCGCGATGTCCGTCGCGAACGGGGCGATGGCGCAGAGCCCCTCGTCGGAGGAGGAGCCGGTCACGTTCACGGTCGGCGTGACCTACGACCTCAACTCGGCGAACCCCTTCCGGCAGATCGACGCCGCCGAGGCCTTCCTGTCGGGGCTGATGTACGACGACCTGCTCACCCTCGGACAGAAGGATTACGCGACGGAGCCGGAGCTCGTAGAGAGCTGGGAGACGAGCGAGGACGGGCTGACCTGGACGTTCGTGCTGCACGACGGCCTCACGTGGAGCGACGGTGAACCGCTCACCGCCGATGACTTCGTGTGGACGGCGAACTTCGTCATGGAGAACGACATCAGCTCCTGGAGCGACGGCTATCGCTTCACCGAGAGCATCGAGGCTTCCGACGATCGCACGATCGTCTGGAAGACCACCCGTCCGACGCTCGTGCCCGGGTTCCCGGGGTACAACTTGATCCTGCCCGAGCACGTGTGGGGCGAGATGAGCACGAAGGAGATCAAGGAGTTCCGCAACTACCCCGACGCCGTGGTCTCGGGGCCGTACGAGCTGGTCGAGTGGGAACCGGGCGAGTTCTGGCGCCTCGAGGCTCGCGACGACTACTGGCGGGGCGCGCCGGCCATCGACGAGCTCGTGTTCCGCGTCTACAACTCCGACGAATCGGTCGTGCAGGCGCTGCTCAAGGGCGAGATCGACTCGACCCAGGTGCCCACGCCGGGACTGTTCGCGCAGGTGGAAGGCCGGCCGGGCATCGGAGCCGCCGTCACCAGCGCCGAGGCGTTCCATCAGATGGCGTTCAACATCGTCGACGACCCCTCGAGCACGGCGCACCCGGCGGTGTTGGACCCGGTCGTGCGACGGGCCGTCTCGTGGGCGATCGACAAGGACACGCTGGTCGACCGCGTGCTGCGCGGGTACGGGGAACCCGGCACCACCCCCATCGTGCCGCTCTACGACTTCTGGCATTGGGAGCCGCCCGAAGGCGTGAAGATCGGATTCGATCCGGCCGAGGCCAACCGGTTGCTCGAGGAGGCCGGCTATGTCGACACCGACCTCGACGGCATCCGGGAGATGCCGGGGGGTGGCGAGCCGCTCGAGTGGCGGGTCTTCGTGGCGACGTCGGACTCGCCCGCGCTCAAGGCGGCGCCGTTCATCCAGGGCTGGCTCGAGGACGTCGGCATCCAGACGTCGGTCAAGTCGATGACCGACAGCAAGCTGTACGACCAGTGGTACGACTTCGATTGGGACACGCTCATCTACTCGTGGGGTACGGGGCCCGACCCGGACTTCCTGCTCTCGAGCTTCACGAGCGATCAGTGCGGCTACTGGAGCGACACCTGCTACGCGAACCCTGCCTACGACACCCTCTACAAGCAGCAACAGACGACGCTCGATGAGGACCAGCGGCAGTCGATCGTGCAAGAGATGCAGCAGATGATCTACGAGGACACCCCGGAGATCGTGCTGTGGTATCCGAACTCGTTCGAGGCGTGGCGGTCCGATCGGTGGGAGGGGTTCGTGCGGTGGCCGGAGCCGGACGGGGTCGTCTTCTTCGGGAATCCGTACTCGGTGATGTCGGTGCGGCCCGTATCCGACGCGCCCGTGGCCGCCGCGACCGACAGTGGACTGTCCGTGGGGGTGTGGATCGGAGGCCTGGCGGTCGTCGGGCTCGGCATCGGGGGGCTCGTGCTCGTGCGGCGCCGCCGGGGTGAACATTACGCCTGAGGCCCTCGATGGGTGAGTGGCGGTACCTGCTGCGGAAGCTCGCACAGGCGCTGTTCACGTTGCTCTTCATCCTGACCGTGAACTTCTTCCTGTTCCGGGTGATGCCGAGCGATCCGGTGCGCCTGCTCACACGGCAGCGGGGGGTCCAGCTCTCTCCGCAAGCTCAGCAGGTGTTGATCGAGGACCTGGGTCTCGACAAGCCGCTGCTCGCGCAGTTCGTCGACTACCTCGGCGATACGGTCAGGTTCGACTTCGGGAACTCGTTCATCTACGTCGGGCAGTCCGTGACGTCGGTGTTCCTCCGCTTCCTGTGGCCGACCGTGCTGCTGGTGGGGACCGCGACCGTGTTGATGATCGTCGTCGGCCTCTACCTGGGCATCCGCGGTGGCTGGAGGCGCGGCGAGGCGCTCGACGTGAGCTCGATGGGTTTCTCGCTGCTCTTCTACTCGATGCCGGACTTCTGGCTCGCGATGATGCTGCTGATCGTGTTCTCGACGGCGCTCGGGTGGTTCCCGTCGGGCGGGTTCGAGTCGCCGGCCTCGGGGCTGACCGGGGTGGCGAGGGCGGTCGATGTGGCCAACCACATGTTCCTGCCGGCCCTGACCCTGACCCTCGCCTACATCGGGGAGTACTACCTCGTGATGCGTTCCTCGCTGCTCGACGTGCTCGGCGAGGAATACATCACCACCATCCGCGCCAAGGGCGTGCGTGAGGACCGGGTCCTGTGGCGACACGCCGTTCGCAACGCGATGTTGCCGACGATCTCGCTGATCGCGCTCTCGTTCGGGTTCGTGATCGGGGGCGCGATCACCGTCGAGCTGGTGTTCTCCTATCCGGGTCTCGGACTCCTCACCATCCAGGCGATCGATTCGCAGGACTTCCTGTTGCTGCAGGGGCTCTTCCTGTTCTTCAGCGTGTCGGTGCTGCTCTCGAACCTGGTCGCGGACCTCGCCTACAGCTGGTTCGATCCGCGGGTGCGAGAGGCCTGACGGTGACCGCTGACCCGACCGTCTCCGCGCCGCCGCCCGCGCCTGGCTCCGCGCCCGAGGGGGGGCCGTCGGGCGCGCGAGGCTCCCGGTCGGTGGTGTGGGCCAGGCGCCGGATCGCCGCCGGGCGCACATGGGCGACGTACCGACGAAGCGTGATGGGCATCGCGGGGCTCGTGATCCTCGTGGTCTTCGCATCGGTGGCATTGCTGGCGCCGTTGCTGATCGACCGGTCCGCGCTCGACGTGACCGAGGTGGAGGGCCCGATCCTCGCGCCACCCTCTCTCCAGTACCCCCTCGGCACCGACGACGTGGGACGGTCGGTGCTCGCGCTCGTGGTCTGGGGCTCGCGCGTGTCGTTGCTGATCGGGCTGTTGGCGGCCCTCGTCTCCATGGTGATCGGGTCCGCGCTCGGCATCCTGGCCGGGTTCCGGGGCGGCGCCTGGGATGCGTTCCTGATGCGGTTCACCGACTGGTTCCTCGTGCTGCCGTTCATCCCGTTGACCGTGACGCTGGCGGCGATCCTCGGTTCCTCGCTCTTCAACATCGTGCTGGTGCTCGGGCTCACCTCGTGGCCGTGGACGGCCCGCCTCGTCCGCAGCCAGACCCTCTCGGTCCGAGAACGCCCCTTCGTCGAGCGCGCGAGGGGGCTCGGGGCGCGCGATCGCCAGTTGATCGCCCGCCATGTCTTGCCGAACGTGTTCCCGGTGATCTTCGCGAACGCCATCCTCGCGGTCTCGCTCGCGATCCTCGCCGAATCGGCCCTGTCGTTCATCGGGCTCGGCGACCCTCTGCGGGTCTCCTGGGGGTCGATGTTGGAGCAAGCGTTCGACGCGGGCGCCACCACGCAGGGGGCGTGGTGGTGGATCGGGGCGCCGGGCGTGTGCATCGTGCTCGTGGTCCTCGCCTTCACGATGTGCGGCCACGCGCTCGACGAGGTCGTGAACCCGAGGCTGCGCGAACGATGAGCGTGCTGGAGGTCGCGGACCTGGAGATCGAGTACTCGAGCCGGGAAGGGCCCGTGCCGGCCGTCCGGGGCGTGTCGTTCGCGATCGAGCGCGGGCAGGTGCTCGGGCTCGCGGGTGAGTCCGGATGCGGGAAGAGCACGATCGGACTCGGTCTCCTGCGGCTCTTGCCACGCGGCACGCGGACGTCGGGGCGGATCCTGCTGAACGGCGCCGACGTCCTGGCGATGCCACCCCGCGAGCTCGGCGCGGTGCGCTGGGAGCAGGGGTCCATCATCTTCCAGGGGGCACAGCATGCGCTCGATCCTGTGATCCGCGTCGGCGATCAGATCGAGGAGGCCATCCTCGCTCACGGTCTCGGCACGCGCCGCGCCGCCGCGATGAGGGCGGGTGCGCTGCTCGAGAAGGTCGGTCTGCCCCCCAGGCGGGCCTCGGATTTCCCCCACGAGTTCTCGGGTGGCCAGAAGCAGCGCGTGATGATCGCCATGGCCTTGGCGTGCGATCCACAGCTCGTGATCGCGGACGAGCCCACCACCGCGCTCGACGTGATGGTGCAAGCACAGGTGCTTCGGTTGCTCACGACGCTCCAGTCCGAGCTCGGGCTCTCGATGTTGTTCATCACCCACGATCTCTCGGTCCTCGTCGACGTCGCGGATCGCATGGCGGTGATGTACGCGGGGCGAGTGGTCGAGGAAGGTCCCGCCGAGGAGGTCTGGACGCGCCCCGCCCATCCGTACACGAGGGCGTTGGCGGGGGCGTTCCCGCGCATCGGAGACGAGTCGTTCGTCCAGGCGCCGGTCGGGCTGGACGGGGATCCTCCGGACCCGCGTGCACTCCCGTCCGGATGTAGCTTCCATCCACGCTGTGCGGAAGCGTTCGCGCCGTGTCCGCGCGTCGATCCGCCCTCGTTTCCCGCCGGAACCGACCACCGAGCCGATTGCCTGCTCCTCGAGGGCGCCGGCTCGAGGGAGCCGGGTCGATGAGTGCCCCCGCCGGGCCGGCTGGAGCGTTGCTGGCCGTCGAGGGCCTGCACGTGTCGTTCTCCCGGCGGCGGTCCAGGGGCAGGCGGCGCTCCGCGCAGGCCGTCGTGCGAGCCGTCGACGGCGTGGATCTCCGGCTGGGACGAGGCGAGGTCGTCGCGCTGGCAGGGGAGTCCGGATGCGGGAAGACGACGCTCGCTCGCTCGATCATGGGATTCGTGCGCCCGGATGCCGGCCGCATCGTCTTCGAGGGCGCGCCGCTCGGCAAGGATCTGCGCGCCTACCGCCGGCAGGTGCAGATGGTCTACCAGGACCCCTCCGGCGCGCTGAACCCGAGGCAGACCGTGTACGACTCGGTGGCCGAGGGACTGCGCATCCACAAGATGCCGGGCGACGAGGAGTCCTCGGTCGCGGTGGCGCTGTCGCGGGCGGGGCTGCGTCCGCCCGAGCGTTTCTTCCTGCGCTTCCCACACGAGCTGTCCGGCGGGCAGCGTCAGCGGGTCGTCATCGCCGGCGCGCTCGCCCTGGAGCCCCGTGTGATCGTGGCGGACGAGCCGGTGTCGAACCTCGATGCGTCGGTGCGGGGTGAGATCCTGCGGCTCCTGCTCGAGCTGCGGCGAACGTCGGGCATCAGCATCCTGATCGTCACGCACGACCTGGGGCTCGCCTGGACCGTGGCCGATCGGGTCGCCGTGATGTACCTGGGCCGTATCGTCGAGCTCGGGCCGACGAGGGACGTCTTGACGAGGCCTTGTCACCCGTACACGCGGGCGCTGCTCGACGTCGTGCCCGACACCGGCGACGGCGCGCCACAGGACCGACCCCTGCTCGCGGGCGAGCCGCCGGATCCGGCGAACATCCCGGCGGGATGCCGGTTCCATCCGAGGTGCCCGGCACTCGCGAGCGGCTCGGCCGACGAGGCCGGAGTCGCGGCGTCGTGCCGAGAGGACGACCCCGCTCTCGCGGAGATCGCCGATGCGCACCGCGCCGCCTGTCACCTCGCCCGGGTCATCGGCGGCCCGATAGGATAGGGCACGATGGCCGACACCCGAGAGCGTCCCGCCTTCCAGTCGTCCCAGGTCACGAGCATGATCAGGGGCGGGGGCCTCGATATCGAGGTCGCCGACGGGTCGATGGCGACCGAGGAGATGATCCTCAACATCGGGCCGCAGCATCCGTCGACCCACGGAGTGCTCCGGATCGTGCTGGAGCTCGACGGCGAGGTGATCACGCGAGCCGAGCCCGTGATCGGCTACATGCACCGCGCGGCCGAGAAGCTCTCGGAGTTCCGCGATGCGCGCCAGACGATGGTGCTGATGAACCGCCACGATTGGCTCAGCGCCTTCAACAACGAGCTCGGGTTCGTGATCGCGGTCGAACGGCTCGCCGGCATCGAGGTGCCCGAACGGGCGCAGTGGATCCGCACGATGTTCGCCGAGTGGAACCGCATCCTCAACCACTTGATGTTCTCCGGGTCCTACCCGCTCGAGCTCGGCGCGATGACGCCGATCTTCTACGCGTTCCGCGAGCGCGAGATGATCCAGGACCTGATGGAGAGCGCGACCGGCGCGCGCATGCACCACTCGTTCTGCCGGGTCGGCGGGCTGAAGGACGATCTTCCCGCCGGGTTCCTCGCTCGCTCGGTCGAGGTGCTCGCCGCCGTGCGGAAGATGATCCGCGAGTTCGAGTCGTTGATCATGGGCAACGAGATCATCTTCGCCCGCACCCGCAACATCGGCGTGCTGCCCGCCGAGACCGCGCTCGCCTACGGCACCAGCGGCCCGGTGCTGCAGGGCAGCGGCGTGGCGATGGACCCACGGAAGGACGAGCCCTACGAGAAGTACGGCGAGGTGGAGTTCGAGGTCCCGGTCGGGAAGACCGGCGACAGCTACGACCGCTTGTGGGTGCTCGTGGAGCGCATGAAGCAGAGCTGCATCATCATCGAGCAGTGCATGGACAAGCTGCCGCCCGGTGAGTTCCGTGCGCCCAAGCTGCCGAAGACGCTGAAGCTCGACGGCGAGGTGTACGTGCGCACCGAGAACCCGCTCGGCATGATGGGCTACTACCTCGTCGGCGACGGGAAGAAGCAGCCCTACCGGATGAAGATGCGCACACCCTCGTTCTCGAACGTGAGCGTGATCCCGGCGATGCTGCCCCACACGCAGCTGCCCGACCTGATCGCGATCCTCGGCTCGATCTTCTTCGTGGTCGGCGACGTCGACCGCTAGTCCTTCGTGGGCTCGTGGCTCCCGACGTCCCGGTCACCGCAGACCTCCTGATCGCGGTCGACCGCGCGGCCAGGGTCGCCGACGACGTCTTGTTCCCACGAGCCCAGGATGTCGACCGGGCTCCGCTGGTGCCCGCGTCGAACCTCGCGGCGCTGCGTGACGCGGAGCTGTTCGGGTTGCAGGGTCCCACCGACGTGGGGGGAGGGCTCGGCGCCGACCATGTCGCCGCCCGGCCGGTGTTCGAGGCCGTCGCCGGTGGGTGTGGCGCGACCGCGTTCGTGTGGGCGCAGCACCACGGCGCGGTGCGCCGGGTCGCGGGAGGCGATGGGCCGGCGTGCCGGACATGGCTCCCGCGCCTGTGCGACGGGTCCACGCTCGCCGGCATCGGCTTCGCGTACCTCCGGCGGCCGGGTGTGGCGGCCGTCCGGGCGTCCCGCGACGGCGACGTCTGGCGCATCGACGGACAGGCTCCGTGGATCACCGGATGGGGGTTGATCCAGGCGCTCGTCGTGATGGCGCGCGTCGACGACGGCTCGGTGGTGACCGTCGTCGTCGATCGGCCCGACGAGCACCGGGCCCTGCGGGCGGGACCGCCTCAGGCGCTCGCCGCGATGGGCTCCACGGGCACCGTCGCGCTCGGCTTCGACGGGCTCGAGGTCGCCGACGGCGACGTCGTGGGTCTGCAGTCCGAGGAGGCTTGGCGGCTCCGCGACCGACTGGGATCGGCGATGCCCCCGGCGGCGCCTCTGGGCATCGCCGAGCGGGCGATCCGGCTGCTGAGAGAGTCGACGAGCCAGGGAGCGACCGACGCGGCCGCGGCCCTGGCCGTGGGGCTCGACGAACGGCGGAGGGCCGCCGACGAGGTCGCCGACGCCGTTGGGCGGGCGCTCTTCGACCCGTCGGATGGCGTGGTCGACGAGGCCATCTCGCACGGCGCCGCCGAGCGTGACCGAGGGCTCGACCTCGCACGCAGGGCGACCGACGCCCTCGTGGCCGCGAGCGGCGGCGGCGCGATGGCGCTCTCGCACCCGGCGCAACGACTCAGCCGTGAGGCCACGTTCTACCTGATCCAGGCCCAGACGGGTGCCTCGAGGGCGGCCTCACTCGCTCGTGCGGTCGGGTCGGCCTGAGCCGCTCCAGTGGCAGGCACCTCGTGCCGATACCCGTGCCGAGGGGGTTCGTTGCCATGGAGACGGTTGGGTTGTTCCGCACGCGCGTGGCGCGCGACGGTGCCGTGGAGGTGTGGGCGAAGGGTTGGCGCCTCGAGTCGCAAACCCCGGCGCTCGTGCCGGCGGTGATCGCCGGGGGCTTCCTGCTCGCGCCGTTCGGCCTGCCGATCCGCGCGTTCGGGGCCTCCGCATTGGTCGCGTGCGCGTTGATCGTGCTCCGGATGTCGCGGCTGGGGTTCCGGGTCGACGCCGCGGGCGTGCAGGTCGTCGACGTCATGCGTTCGACCCGCGTGGTCTGGGAGCGGTTCGACGGCTTCATGGGGGAGCGGAACGAGCACGAAGGACGATGCGTGCTGCTCACGACCGACGGCGACGAGGTGCGGTCGCCGGGCACCCTCGACCCCGACGAGATGGATCCGTACTGGGCGGAGGGTGACGTCTCCGCCGTGGACCAGTTGAATCGCCTGTTCGCGCGCCTCCGCCGGGCGCTCACCGCCGGCGCACCGGTCGCGCCGGAGCTGCACGATCCCGGACGCGTCGACGTTCCCGAAGCCGATGCGTCGGGCGATGGGCTCTCGCCGGGCGCGCGCCGCCTCGGGACCCTGGGCTGAGCTCCGGGCTTGGGCCGGGGTTCCTAGCGCTGCCGGTTGAACCAGACCCCGCCGGGACCCAGGTAGCTCATGCCCTCGCCCCAGACCGCGATCGTCGTGCCCGTGTTCGTGATCGCGATGCCGCCGTAGTCGCCGTATGGCTCGCGGAACCCGCGGCGAGCGACGTAGTCGTAGCCCGACGTCACGTCGGACAGCCTCACCGCCGGACTCCAGGTAGCGCCGGCGTCCTCGGATTCCGTGTACCGGACGTTCCACGCGTTGCGGTCGCCGCCACGCGTCTGCATGAACCAGAGACGGACGTCGCCGGAGCCGGTCGCCACCACCATCGGGAACCCGGACTGCTCGTGAGGCTTCGAGACGGCGATCCGTGGCGACCAGGTGTCGCCGCCGTCGTCGGACGTGCGCAGCCATGTGCGCTGTCGTGCTCCCGCGCGGAGCGCGCCGTCATAGGCGAGATACAGGCCGCCGTCATCGTCGGCGGCGACCGAGCTGTGGCCCGTGTAGAAGTCGGACGGACATGCAACGGCCCGGCACGGAACCCCGACCCGCACCGAGTCGACCACGACGTTGCGCCACGTGTGCCCGTCGTCGGAGACGAGCACGTGGTGCTTCACCGCCCCGGCGGGGGCGCCTCCGGGGCCCGAGTAGCTGAGGCTCGACTGCGCGAGCACCACGGTGCCGTCGGAGGTCACGTCGCCGTCGTAGGCGAAGTAGTAGCGGGGGGAGCGGACCACCCTGCGGCGGGTCCAGATGACGCCGCCGTCTCGGGACCTGGCCACGAACGCATCGCCCCCGGACGGCCCGTTCCACGTGACCCACACGTCCTGTCCGTCGTCGCTCATCGTCAGGGCGGGCTTGTCGTTCCACGCCACCCGGCCCTTCGTCGAGACGGGTCGAGACCACGTGCGGCCGTGATCGTCCGACCTGGAGAACACCACGTTCCAGGTATCCATCCAGATCGCGTACACCGAGCCGGTGTCGGGCACGACCCCGACGATCGGGTCCGCCTGCCACGGCGTGCCGGCGCACCGGCAGACGGGCCGCGCCTTCGACCAGGTCCGGCCTCCGTCCCGGGACCGCTCGAGCATCATCACCGGATCGGGACAGCGGGCGCAGAGGGGCGAGCCGTATCGCGCGACCATGACGTAGACCCACGGCGCGTTCGGGTCCGCGGCCACGAAGGGCTCCCAGTCGTTCTTGCGAGGGTGCACGATCCGCGCGCCCGCCCATCCGGCGGCAGGCCGGCGTACGAGTGGTCCGCTGCGCCCGACCCGTCCGGCGATCTCGGCGTTCGCATAGGCGGAGAGCCGCTCCGCGATCTCGAGCGTCTCGTCCTCACCCGGGGCGCCGGGCCCTCGGGCCGCTTCGACGGTGGGTGGCGGCCGGACGGTCGAGGTCGCGGCGAGCGCCACCGCCCCCGCGACCACGGCGACGGCGAGGATGGTGGTCGTGTGGTGGAGTCGCGCGCTCATGGTTGGTCGGTCGATCGAGGCCGTGGGTCGACGCTAGCACCCCGAGGAGCCCGCGCGCGGGGAGTTGCTCGCGGCGTGGACAGGCTAGGCTCGCGGACCATGGATCCAGGGCGGATGGTGCGACGGGCGGCCGCGATCCCGCTCGCCGCGCTGTTCCTGCTGCCGCTGTGGCTCATGGTCGTCTCCTCGCTCCGCCCGGCGGGCCGAACGCCGCCGACGACGGTGCAGTGGTTGCCCGTCTCACCGGCCTGGAGCAACTACACGGAGGTGCTCGACGTCGTGCCGCTCGCGCGATACACCGCCAACTCGCTGTTGGTGGCGGCGGTCGCGGTGCCCCTCGCGGTGCTGGTGTCGTCGTGGGCCGGGTACGCCATCGCCCGGTTGCCGCGAAGGGCACGCGTGTTCCTCGTTGGCGTGTGCGTCGTGGTGCTGATGGTCCCCGCGACCTCGTTGCTGGTCGGACGCGTCAGCGTCTTCCGATGGCTCGGCCTCACCGACACGCCCATCCCCTTGATGGCCCCGGCGCTCATGGGGATGTCCCCGCTGTTCGTGTTGCTCTACGCCTGGACGATGTCGCGGCTGCCCCGCGACGTGTTCGACCTCGCGTGGGAACGCGGCCTCTCGCCGTTCTCGACCTGGTGGCGGGTGGCG
Source organism: Actinomycetota bacterium (assembly GCA_050692855.1). GTDB lineage: Bacteria > Actinomycetota > UBA4738 > UBA4738 > HRBIN12 > JAOUEA01. The sequence goes on from JBOGVO010000128.1 coordinate 17,043, forward strand.
ATGCCCCTGCAGCGCGGGACCACCGCGGCCGTCGCCGCTCTCGCCTTCGTGCTGTCGTGGGGGAACTTCCTCGACCCGTTGATCTACATCTACGACGAGCGATGGTTCACGCTGCCGCTCGGCATGCGGTCGCTGGCGATCGTGCCGGTGACCGACCAGCCGCTGATGCTGGCCGCCGCCGTCTTCGCCTGCACGCCTGTGCTCGTCGCGTTCGCGATCGCGCAGCGCCGGTCGCCCACCGATCCGACCCGGGAGGTCGCATGACTCGGTTCCGCCCGATCCTCGGCGTCATGACCGTCGCGTCGGTGCTGGCGGCGTGCACGTCGGCGGGGAGCGGCGAGCCCGCTTCGGCGCCGGTGGAGGCCGGCACGGTCTCGGTGTGGGTCTCGGGCGACCCGGAGGAGACGCAGGCGTTCGCCGACGTGGCCGAAGCCTTCGAGGCGTCGCAAAACCGGATCGAGATCGATCTGGTGCAGATCGCGGAACGCGACGACCTGATCGCCCGCCTCGCCACGGCGTTCGCGGGCGGCGAGCCACCCGACCTGTTCCTCATGAACTACAGGTACCTGGGTCAGTTCGAGTCCAAGGACGTGCTGGAGCCGGTCGCGCCGTACCTCTCCGATTCCGATGCGTTCTCCGAAGAGGACTTCTTCCCCGAGGCGATGTCGGCCTTCCAGGCCGGCGGCCGGCAGCTGTGCATGCCGCAGAACGTCTCCAGCCTCGTCCTGTATTACAACCGCGACCTCTTCGAGCGGGCCGGCGTGCCGCTGCCTCCCGCGGAGGGCTGGAGGTGGAACGACATGGTCGCCGCGGCGACGGAGCTCACGCAGGACACCGACGGCGACGGTGCCGTCGACGTGTACGGGCTCGGGGTCGACCCCGAGATCATCCGCGTGGCGCCGTTCGTCTGGTCCAACGGCGGCGACGTGGTCGACGATCCGGCCCGGCCGACACGGTTCGCGATCGGCAGCCTCAGGGGGATCCAGGCCCTCCAGGCCTTCCTCGATCTGCGAGGGGTCGCCGGGGTGACGCCCACCGACGAGGAGGCCGAATCCCAGAGCTTCGAGGAGCGGTTCCTCGACGGCACGCTCGCGATGATGATGGAGTCCCGCAAGGTGGTGCCGTCGTTCCGGACGATCACCGACTTCGAGTGGGACGTCGCGCAGCTGCCGGTGCACCGCCGGCCCGCGACGATCCTGCACTCAGACGCCTACTGCATGACCGCGGCGAGCGAACACAAGGACCAAGCCTGGACCTTCCTCGAGTTCGCGCTCGGTCCCGAGGGCCAGCGGGTCGCGGCGGCGACCGGTCGCACCGTGCCGTCACTCAGATCGGTCGCGGAGTCCGACGCGTTCCTGGATCCGTCGGTGCCGCCGACGAGCTCACAGGTGTTCCTCGACAACATCCCCTTCATCCGGGCGGTGCCGCACATCGAGACGTGGCCCGAGATCGAGGACGTCGCGAACGCCCTGCTCGAAGAGGCCTACTACGAGCCCGGCGGGCACGGTGAGGCGGGCGAGCTCGTGGTCGCCATCCTCGATCGGACGGCGCCCTCGTTCGAACGGGCGAACGAAGGCTGAGCGTGGCCCTGCTGGTCGACCGGCAGCGCGCCGGGCTGTGGCTCATGGTCGCGCCGTTCCTGGTCGGCGTGCTAGTGCTCGTCGTGGCCCCGGCCGCCATCACCGTGGTGATGTCGTTCTACGACTGGGACCTGCTGCAGCCCGCTCGCTTCCTCGGGCTCGACAACTTCCGCGAGCTCATCGGCGACGTCGCGTTCCGGGCGTCGCTGAGGAACTCCCTGCTCTACGTCGCGATCGCCGTGCCCCTGCGCGTGGCGATCGCGCTCGGCCTCGCGCTGCTGATGCACCGGCGCGAACGCGGGGCCGGGGTGGAGCGCGCGGCCGTGTTCTTCCCCACGGTCGTGCCCGACGTGGCCTACGCG
>JBOGVO010000129.1:0-11802 GCA_050692855.1 Actinomycetota bacterium
GGTACAGACAGCGCCGCTTCAGCGCGTCGTGCAGCTCGCGGGTCCGGTTCGAGGTCACGATCACGGCCGGAGGGGTCTCGGCTGCGACGCGCCCGACCTCGGGCACGGTGACCGCGAACTCCGACAGGATCTCGAGCAGGAACGCTTCGAACTCGTCGTCCGCTCGGTCGAGCTCGTCGACGAGCAGCACCGCCCGGTCACCGGCTCGGATCGCTGCGAGCAGCGGCCGCTCGACGAGGAAGTCCTCGCCGAAAAGGTCCTCGACGTGCGTGGCGGCGTCGGCGGCGTCCATCGCGCGCACGGCGATCAGCTGCCGTGAGTAGTTCCATTCGTAGAGGGCCTGGGAGGCGTCGATGCCCTCGTAGCACTGGAGTCGGATCAGCTCCCGGCCGAGCAGGTGCGAGAGGGTCTTCCCGACCTCGGTCTTGCCGACACCGGCCTCGCCTTCGAGCAGCAGCGGCTTGCCGAGCGAGAGCGAGAGGTAGATCGCCGTCGCGAGGCCACGGTCGGCCAGGTACGAGTGCTCGCCGAGCGCGATCTGCAGCTCGTCCACCGATCCGAACGGGAAGCCGGGCATGGGCACAGCGTACCGGGGAGTGGGACGCCGGGCGCGGGGCGCTACAGACCGACGCCGGAACCGCCCAGCGTCCCCACGGTTCCGGTCACCGGCGGGACCTGGATGCCTTGCTCGGTGATGCGCGCCGAGATGCGCTCGCGCAGGAACCGCTCGGCCTCGAGCCGGTTGCCCGGTTTGGTCTGCGCGACCACGCGCTCGACCTGCGCGATCTCCGTGAGCTGCACGACGCCGAGCACCGATGGGGCTTCACGGAGCCAAGAGCGCAGGGGCTCGTCGTCGGCCAGCTCACGCAGCAGGCTCTCGAGGGCGTCGCGGACACGGTCAGGATCCTCGGTGAGCGCGACCCGAACGTCGACGATCGCGCGTCCCCAGCCCCGCGTCTTGTTGCTCGTCACCTGGATCGAGCCGTTCGGCACGATGCTCAGGGTGCCGTCGTACTGCCGCACCGACGTGATGCGGAGCGTGAGCCCCTCGATCGTGCCGTTCACCGGACCACCTTCGGTCTGCAGCTCGATCACGTCGCCGACGTCGAACTGCCCCTCGAGCGCGATGAAGAGACCGGCGAGCGTGTCCCGAACGAGCGTCTGGGCCCCGAAGCCGAGCGCGACGCCAGCGACCCCGGCGCTCGCGAACAACGGTCCCAGGGGCACGCCGAACGCCGCCAACACGTAGAACAGGATCACGATCCACAACAGCACCTGTAGCGTGGTAGAGACGAGGCCCGCGATCGTGGCGAGTCGGCGGCGCCTCGGCCCCTCCATCGAGTCGTCGGCTGTGTCCCTCGACCGTTGCTCGGCCCGGCGGACCCACGTGCGGAGCAAGAACGTGACGATCAGCGCGATCGCGACCGTGAGCCCGAGCTTGATGCCGAGGTCGCGCCACCAGTCGGTGGAGTATCGGGCGACGTCGGATTGGAGCTGAGCGAGCGACGGCATCGCCCCAATCCAACAGTCGGGAACCGCGGGCGTCAAAGAAGTCGCGTGAGAGCAGCAAGTGAGCCGGGTGACGGAAAGGTCGTCAGTCGCGCCTGAGGTGTCCCTGAACGTGGAGCTCGGTTGTTCTGATGAGCAGAGGCTCGATGCGATCGTAGGACCGGAAGGTGGAGAGGGTCGTGGAGCGACGCGGACCCGATCCAGCGTCTGAATCGGTCGACGGTCCGAACGGACATCATCGGCCCTCGACCGTCACGAACGTCCCGAGCGGCACCTCGCGGGTCGCCAGCCCCTCGAGCCGGACATCGACCGCCTCGTACTCCGCGACACGATCGCGCATGAACAGGTCGTATGAGGCCTCGGAAGCCCATCGGTCGATCGTCAGGTACCGGCCCGGCCGCGAGGCGTCGGCGAGCAGCTCGGTGCCCTCGTAGCCTTCGGCCGACGCGAACAACACCGACCAGTCGCCCTCCGGGCCATAGGCGCTCACGAACTCGACGACCCGGTCGGCCTCGACCTCGAAGGCCCAGACCGCCGCGAACACGGTTCCCGCTACCCGAGCGCCTCCTCGAGCGCCCGGCGCACGAGCACCTTCGAGACTTCCTTGCGGTACTCCGCGCTGCCGAATACGTCGGAGGGCGGCGCGGTGCCCTCGTCGGCCCGAGCTGACGCCGTGGCCGGATCGGCCCCGCCCGCGAGCGCCTCCTCGACGCCGGCGGCACGCAACGGGATCTCCCCCATGTTCGTCAGGGCCACCGAGGCCGAGCCGTTCCGCTGCACCGCGGCGACGCCCACCATCGCCCAGTCGATCGCGCGACGATGGAACTTGATGTAGCTCCACCCGCCGCTCGTCTTCGGCACCCGGATCTCGGCGAGCACCTCGTTCGGAGCGAGGTCCGCCTCGAATAGGCCTTTGAAGAAGTCTCCGGCCGCGACTGTACGAGAGGCCCCGGCGGCGCCCCGGATCACGAACTCCGCACCGAGCGCCACCATGACCGTGCCCATGTCGCCGGCCGGGTCGGCGTGCGCGATCGATCCGCCGATCGTCCCCATGTGACGGACCTGCGGGTCGCCTACCTGCTGCGCCGTGTCGGCCACGATCGGCGCCGCCTGCTGCAGGAGCTCGCTGTTCGCCACGTCATGGTGCCGGGTCAGCGCGCCGATCGCGATCACGTCGGAGTCCTCGCGGATGTACGACAGGTCGCCGATACGGCCGATGTCGACCAGCAACGACGGCTGCGCCAGCCTGATCTTCATCAGCGGCAGGAGCGAGTGCCCGCCCGCGAGGATCTTCGCATCGTCGGAGCCTCCGAGCAGCTCGATCGCGTGATCGACCGACTCGGCTCGTGTGTACTCGAAGGAAGCCGGGATCATCCCGCACCCCCTCCACCGTTCCGGGCATCTCGTATCGCTCGCCAGACGGTCTCGGGAGTCGCGGGACGCTCGATCTGCGTGACGCCGAACGGGGTGAGCGCATCGACGACCGCGTTCAGCACGGCGGGCGGCGACGCGATCGTGCCGGTCTCTCCGACGCCCTTGATCCCGAGCTCGTTCGTCGTCGACGGCGTGACGCTCCCCATCCCAACCGCGATCGAAGGGACGTCGGGGGCTCCGGGGATCGCGTAGGTCGTCATGTTCGACGACACGAGGTTCCCTTCGTCGTCGTAGACGGCCTCCTCATACAACGCCTCCGCGATGCCTTGGATCACGCCACCGATCACCTGCCCCTCGGCCAACATGGGGTTCAGGACCGTGCCGATGTCGTCGACCGCGACGTACTTCAGGACCTCGGTCTTGCCGGTCTCGGTGTCGACCTCCACCGCGCAGATGTGCGCTCCGAACGGGAAGACCAGGTTCTCGGGATCGAAAAACGCCGACCCCTCGAGCCCGGGCTCGACGCCGCTCGGGAGGTTGTGCGCGCGCCACGCGGAGAACGCGGTCTCGGGGATCGTCCTGGCGACGTCGGGCGCCCCCCGCAGACGGAACGCGCCGTCCGACCACTCGACCTCGTTCTCGGGGACCTCGAGCTCGTGCGCCGCGATCTTCCGGGCCTTCTCGCGGACCCGGGCGGCCGCCTGGGCGATCGCAGGCGTGCCGACGGCCGCCCCGCGGCTCCCGTAGGTGTCCCATCCGTTCGGGGAGATGTCGGTGTCGCCGAAGAGGACCTCCACGTCCTCCACCTTGATCCCGAGCTCGTCGGCGGCGACCTGTGCGTAGACGGTCTCGCCACCCTGCCCGTGCGGCGTGGCGCCGGTGATCACGACGACCTTCCCGGTGGGATGGCAGCGCACCGTCGCGGCCTCCCAGCCGCCGCCCGCGTACTGCAGGACGTTGCCGATCACCTTCGACGGCCCCCACCCGCAGTTCTCCAGGTAGGTGGAGAAGCCGATCCCGATCTGCCGGACGTCGCCCGAGTCCCGGCGTGCCTGCTGCTCTTTCCGCATCTGCTCGTAGTCGAACATCTCGAGCGCAGAATCGAGCGTGGCCGGGTAGTTGCCGGAGTCGATCATCAACCCACCGATCGACTGCGTGGCCTCCGTGAACGGAGGCATGAAGTTCATCCGCCGGATCTCGACGACGTCCTTGCCCACGCGGCGGGCGAGCGCATCCATCGCTCGCTCGATCGCGTTCGTGGACTCGGGCCGGCCGGCGCCACGGTAGGCGTCCACCGGCGTCGTGTTCGTGTACACGCCGGTGATGCTCACGTGGTACGCCTCGCCCATGTACGCGCCGCAGTACAGGAAGCCGCCCAGGACGGGCGTGCCGGGCGCGATCAGCCGCAGGTACGCCCCCATGTTGGCGAGCACGTTGGCCCGGTACCCGAGGATCTTGCCGTCCTCGTCGGCGGCGATCTCCATCTCCTGCACCTGGTCGCGGCCGTGGTGCGTAGCCACGTAGTTCTCCGAACGCGTCTCGACCCACTTGATCGGTCGCCCGAGCTTCTTGGCGACCGCCAGCGCGAGCGCCTCCTCCGGGTAGATCTGGAGCTTGGAGCCGAACCCTCCGCCGACGCGCGGTGCGACGATCCGGAGCTTCGACTCGGGGATGCCGGTCGCGAGCGCCATCGCGGTGCGGAGCACATGGGGGACCTGGGTGGAGCTCCACATCGTGAAGTGGCCTGATGCCGCGTTCGGTTCGACCAGGATCGCGCGCGGCTCGATCGCGTTGGCGACCTGCCGCTGGATGCGGTAGTGCTCCTTCACGACCACGGGGGCCTTGGCGAAGACCTCGTCGACATCGCCGTTCGTTAGGCTCCACGTGTAGCTCTCGTTCGTGCCGAAGTCGTCGTGCACGATCGGTGCCCCGCGCTCCGTCGCGACCTCGACGTCGGTGACGGCGGGCAACGGGTCGTAGTCGACGTCGACCGCCTCGGCGCCGTCCATCGCAGCGCCGCGCGACTCACCGATCACCACGGCGACGCCATCGCCCTGGTAGCGAGCCTTGTCCGTGACGAGCGGCATGTGCGGAGCGTTCTTGATGTCGTCGGTGACGGGCCAGGCCATCAGCAGCGGACCGGTCCACTCGAAGTCGCCTCCGGCGAAGGCGGCCACGACGCCGGGCACCTCGAGCGCCCTCGACGTGTCGACGCCCTTGACGCGAGCGTGGGCGAAGGGACTCCGCACCACGGACATCCACAGCATCCCGGGCAAGGCCAGGTCGTCGGTGTACCGTCCCCGCCCGGTGAGGAGCTCCGGATCCTCCTTGCGGAGGACCGACTGTCCGACGTACTTCTCGGTCGTCGCCATCTCGATCCCCTCCTCAGGCCCTGGCGCCGCTCATCTGGCCCGCGGCGTCGAGGATCGACTTCACGATGTTCTGGTAGCCCGTGCAGCGACAGAGGTTGCCCTCGAGCGCCTCGCGGACCTCTTCCTCGGTCGGCGACGGGTTCTCCTGCAGGTAGCTCGCCGCGGCCATCACCATGCCGGGCGTGCAGTAGCCGCACTGCAGTCCGTGGTTGCGGCGGAACGCGTCCTGGATCGGATGCATCGTCTCGCCGTCGGCCATGGCCTCGATCGTCGTGACCTCATGGCCGTCGGCCTGCGCTGCGAGCAACGTGCAGCTCTTCACGGACTCGCCGTCGAGGAGCACGGTGCACGACCCGCACGTGGACGTGTCGCACCCGACGTTGGTCCCGGTGAGCCCGAGGTTCTCCCTCAGGAAGTAGACGAGCAGCGTGCGTGGCTCGACGTCGGCCTCGCGCGACTGCCCGTTCACGGTCACGGACACGTTCGTCACGGACGTTCCCCCTTCCCGCGGCGGTGCCTGCCGATCGGGCCTGGCGTGGTCGGAACCTGGCTAGGGCACGGAGTCTAGACCGGGTGTGGAAAACGCGCGAGCCGAACCTCCGCGAGCGGCGGCTTCAGGCGCTGGCCCGGTCCTTCCGGGCAGCCTCGACCCACTCAGCCGGTGTGTCGGGAACGACGACACGGCCGGCTCGTCTCGATCTCATGGCGATCACGGCGGCGAGCAGCAGGAACGCGGCCAGCAACCCGCCCGCGACCAGGCGCCACCGGTCGGCTCGACGCTCGGCCCCCTCGAGGAGGCTGCTGTTTCGAGCGGCATCGGCTTCGGCGTGAACCGCCTGTTCGGACGCGAGCGCTGACTCCGCCTTCGCCGTCGCGATCTCGCGCCGGGACCGCGAGACCTCGGATCGGAGCTGTTCCCGCTCGGCCCGAAGATGCCGGATCGTGCGGGCGTCGCCCTCCTGCATCCACGTCAGGATCTGGGAACGGGCGAACAGACGGGCCTCCGAGTTGGTCGCACCCAGCACGATGGTGCCGCCCCCGAGATCGCCGACACCGTGCGAGCATCCGAGGTCGCATACGCTCACCCAGTAGGAGCCGGTGGGGACCTCCGGGACGACGAATGTCGTCGTGGCGACGTAGGGGTACCCACCCGTGTCCGCGATGTGCACCGGACCGAGCAACATCGGCTCGGTCCGCTCCCCGCCGACATCGGTGTCCAGTGTGATGTAGGCGTACCAGGGTCCCGCGCTCACAGGTGCCTGCTGCCCGTCCGAGAACTCGCTGCGCATCGTCACGGTGGAGCCGACCCCCGCATAGGGGAGTTCCCAGGGGCCCATGCGAACGCTCGCACCATCGGAGACGTCCAGCCAGGAACCGCCGGCTCGCGCCGGTTGTGCGACCGCGAGCAACAGGAGTGCGGTCACCACGAAGTACGAAGCACGACGGCCCATGGATCCCTCCGATCGAACGGCTCTCCCCTGAGGAGACCGAGGCAGAAGGGGATGGGTTCCTTCCAGGGTCAGCGGCCAGAAGCGGTCTTCGGGCCGCCGACCACGCCGACGAGCCACGTGGAGCCGCCTGCATCGAACGCGGCTTCCCCCGTACATGGCCGGCCGGTGTCATAGCTCGGGCCGGCCCGGGGGGAGAAGCGCACCCGGTAGCAGGTTCCCGACGGCCCCATGACCGCGGCGGCCCATACCCGTTTGGTCGAGGAGACACTGACCACGCCCGGCACCGGCGACTCGCCGTCGACGAAGACGAGGGACCCCGCGATCTCACTCAGCGGCCCCGGCCCCGCATCGAGGAACGTGGCGCGCCCGCCGGCGGCTTCGCGAGCCGCATCGAGGGCGGCGCGAGCATCGGCTCGCGCGCCGGCGTCGATCGCGGAGGACGCTGCGGCGGCGCTCGTCGCAGCGTCGTCGTCGCCGTCGATGGTGCCGACGATGGAGACGCCCGCCTCCGCGCGCTCGGCGCGTTCGATGCTGCTGCGCTCGCTCTCGATCACCCACCTGCAGAACGAGACGGATCCGAACAGCACGACGAACGCCGCCACAGCGAGCCCGATCGCCCGCGGGTTCAGACGACGACGGAGCGGCACCGGGTCCGCGCGGAAGTTGAAGGTCTGATCCATCACTCGGTTCTGTCGTTCCATCGGCCCGTCTCCGCTCGAGGTGAAGAACGCCCGCGTGTCGCCGGTTCCCCCCGCCTGTGCGACCATCGGAGCGTGAGCGAGATCACCGATGTGCTGCATGCGATCGAATCGCTGTCCGCGAAGGGCGAGCGCATGGCGCTGGCCACGATCGTGGCGGTGCGCGGATCGACCTACCGCCGCCCCGGCGCCCGGCTCCTCGTGCCCGAGGAGGGCGCACCGATCGGCAACATCAGCGGTGGCTGCCTCGAGGGCGACGTCGCCGACATGGCCCGGGTGGTGATGAGCGAAGGCACGGCCCGCCTCGCAGGATGGGACCTCACCGCGGACGACGACGCTGTGTGGGGGCTCGGGCTCGGCTGCAACGGCGCGATCGAGGTGTTCATCGAGCCCGCGGAGCAGGCGGCCGAGGTCGCGCACGCCCTGCGCGCCGCCCTGGAGGAGGAACGACCGATCAGCGTCGTGACGGTGCTCGAGAGCGAGGACGACGCGATCGGTCCCGGGGCCCGCATCGTGGTTCGCCCCGAGGGCGACCCTGAGGGCTCGCTCGGCCTCGCGGTCGTCGACGCCGAGGCGATCGGAGCGGCGCGCCAGCTGCTCGACGACGAGCGGTCCGAGGTGCGAACGTTCGCCCACGGCGTCCGCGCGTTCGTGGAGGTGCTCGAACCTCCGCTGCGGCTGCTCGTCTGCGGGGCCGGGCACGACGCGATCCCGCTCGTGCGCGCCGCGCGAGGCATCGGCTGGAAGCCGATCGTCGTCGACGACCGCCCCGGATTCCTGGATGCAGAACGGTTCCCCGAAGCCGCCGGCTTCGTGCACGTCGAGGCTCCCGAGCAGGTCGCGAAGACCGCGACGATCGATCCTCGCACGCACGTCGTGGTGATGACGCACAACTTCCTGCGCGACAAGGAGTACCTGCGATCGCTGCTCGACTCCGACGCGGGCTACATCGGCATGCTCGGTCCGTCGGCACGCACGCACCGCCTGCTGATGGAGCTCGCCGACGAGGGCGTCGAGGTCGCCGACGCCGACCGGGAACGGATCCACGGCCCGGCCGGGCTCGACCTCGGCGCCGAGGGGCCCGAGGAGATCGCGCAGGCGATCGTGGCCGAGATCGTGGCAGCGAAGCACGGGCGGGCGGGCGGATTCCTCAAGGAACGCCCCGGCCCGATCCACGACCGCCCCGTGCCCGGCACCGAGGCGCGGTAGACCGCGGAGCCGTCACTTCGTCGGGGTCGGAGCTCGCTGCCCCGCGACGTGGATCACGCGGATGCCGGTCGTGGCTTCGAGACGCCGCGGGAGATCGCGCTTGAGCCAGCGGGAACGACCCGGCGGCAGCGTCGACACCACGATCGCGTCGAAGTCCAGCCCCCGCAGGAGGATGTCCTGCACCGCCTCCATCGGATGCTCGTCGCCCACCTCCCCCGTGACGTCGAGGCCCTCCGCGGCCAGCTTCGTCATGGCGCCGTCGAGCCGCTCGCGTGCCGCATGGCGTGCCTCGCCATCGGTCCACGCGTGATCGCTCGGGGGCGTCGCCGGCACCACGACATGGAACGAGCACGGGCCGCGAGCGTGGAGATCGCGCAGCGCCGACAACAGCTGCGCCCCTGCGAGGGTCTGGTTGGCGACGACCAGGTAGCGTCGCACGATGCACCTCCCTGCCGGACGATGGTGCGCTTCTCCGCGGATAGGGTCAAGACCACCGTCCCCGCGCTCGCCGAAACGATTTGCCTCATCTCGCCAGTCGTGCGATAAGGGAATGCTGTCGTCGGTTGGCGGCGACACGGCCATGGGCACGAGGGGGAACGTCAGCGATGTTGCCTTCCAGTTTCGAGTACCACCGGCCCACCACGATCGACGAGGCGCTCGACCTGCTCGCATCGTTGGGTGAGGACGCGAAGGTGCTGGCCGGCGGTCAGAGCTTGATCCCGATGATGAAGCTGCGGTTCGCCGCCCCGGGCCACCTCGTCGACATCAACCGCATCGAGGGCCTCGACTCGATCGAGGAGGTCGGCGACGAGCTGCACATCGGTGCGCTGGTGCGCCACAACCAGCTCGCCGGGTCGGACCTGATCGACTCGAAGTACCCCACGATCGCGGCCGCCGCGCCGCAGATCGCCGACCCGCTCGTGCGCAACCTCGGCACGATCGGCGGTTCGCTCACCCACTGCGACCCGAGCGGCGACCTCGGCGCCGTGATGCTCGCCGCCGCGAACGCCCGCGTGACGCTGAAGAGCAAGGACGGCGAGCGCGAGGTGCCGATCGCGGATTTCCTGGCAGACACGTTCCAGGCCGCGATCGAGCCGAACCAGCTGCTCACGACGATCAAGGTGACCGCACCGACCGGCGACTACGGCGGCGCCTACCTGAAGCTCGAACGGAAGATCGGCGACTACGCCACCGTCGCCGTCGCCACCCGCCTGGCGATGTCCGACGGCTCGATCGGCTCCGCCGGCATCGGGCTCACGAGCGTCGGCCTCACCAACGTCAAAGCGACGGCGGCCGAGGATGCCCTGGCCGGCCAAGCGCCGAGCGCCGAGCTGTTCGCCGAGGCCGGCCGGCTCGCGGCTGCAGCCTCGAGTCCCGTGAGCGACGTGCGGGGCAGCGAGGCATACAAGCGGCACATGGTCGAGGTGTACGTCCGGCGCGGGCTCACCCGGGCCGCCGAGATGGCCGGCGCGGCCTGAGACGGAGGGAAGACCACAGATGGAAGTCACGATCACCGTCAACGGCACCGCCCACATCCTCGACATCGAGCCTCGCGAGCTGCTCGTGCACATGTTGCGCGAGGAGCTCCGGCTGACCGGCACGCACATCGGCTGCGACTCGACGAGCTGCGGGGCGTGCACCGTGCTCTATGACGGGGTGCCGGAGAAGTCGTGCACGCTGTTCGGGGTGCAGGCCGAGGGCGTGGAGATCACGACCGTCGAGGGCCTGCTTTCCGCTGCGGGGCTCGACCCCATGCAGGCGGCGTTCAAAGAGCACCACGGCCTGCAGTGTGGCTTCTGCACACCCGGCATGATGCTCGTCGGCAAGACCTTGATCGAGCGGAACCCGACGCCCAACGACGACGACGTCCGCAGCGCGATCGGCGGCAACATCTGTCGGTGCACGGGCTACATGAACATCGTGAAGGCGATCCAGGCCGCGGCCGCGGCACAGGCACAGGCCCCGGCCGCCGAGGCCGCGACCGCCTGACCCTCGAGCCGAGCGAAGGAGCCCACGAGCATGGCGACCGAGACCGAAGAGATCCGCGGCATCGGGCACAGCGTCCGACGCAAGGAGGACGACCGCTTCGTCCGCGGCCGAGGCAACTACATCGACGACGTGCAGCTCCCCGGCATGCTGCACATGGCGATCCTGCGGAGCCCGTACGCGCACGCGAAGCTGAACTCGATCGACGCCTCGGCGGCTCAGGCGATGCCCGGCGTCGTCGCGGTCGTGACCGGCGAGCTGATGGCCCAGCACAACCTCGCATGGATGCCGACGTTATCGGGCGACACGCAGGCCGTGCTCGTCACCGACAAGGTGCGCTTCCAGGGCCAGGAGGTCGCGGCCGTGATCGCCGATGACCCCTACGTCGCGAAGGACGCCCTGGAGGGGATCGAGGTCGACTACGAGCCGCTCGGCGTCGTCGTGACACCGCAGACCGCGATGGCCGACGACGCGCCGGTGATCCGCGACGAGAAGGACGCGCAGACCGACAACCACATCTACCACTGGGAATCGGGCGACAAGGAGACCACCGATCGCGCGTTCGCCGACGCCGACAGGGTCGTGAAGCTCGACACGTTCTACCCGCGCTCCCATCCGTCACCGCTCGAGACGTGCGGTTGCGTCGCCGACGTCGATCCGGCGACCGGCCAGGCCACGATCTACATGACCTCGCAGGCGCCGCACCTGATCCGAACGGTGTTCGCCCTGGTCGCCGGCTTGCCCGAGGAGAACATCCGCATCATCTCCCCCGACCTCGGCGGAGGCTTCGGCAACAAGGTGCCCGTCTACCCCGGCTACGTCGTGGCCACGGCAGCGTCACTGCTGCTCGGGCATCCCGTGAAGTGGATCGAGGACCGCACCGAGAACCTGATCTCGACCGGGTTCGCGCGAGACTTCCACATGCACGGCGAGCTCGCGTTGAAGGACGACGGCACGATGCTGGGCCTGCGGACCTCGCTGCTCGCCGACGAGGGCGCGTTCCACGCGGACGCCCAGCCCTCGAAGCTCAAGGTCGGGCTGTTCCACATCGTCACAGGCTCCTACGACCTGCCGGCCGCCCACGTCGAAGCCGACGGCTACTACACGAACAAGGCCCCCGGCGGCGTCGCGTATCGGTGCTCGTTCCGCGTGACCGAGGCCTCCTACATGATCGAGCGCCTGGTGCAGAACGCGGCGTACGAG
>JBOGVO010000130.1:0-23347 GCA_050692855.1 Actinomycetota bacterium
GCGCCGAACCACCCGGAGCGACCTCGCCCTGCGGATCCTCTATCGGCACCTGCTCCAGCTCATCGGGCGTCGAGATCGCCTGCTCGTGGAAGATGTGGAGTCGTTCGTTCAGGGTGTCGATGAACCCACCGGTGCCGGGGGACGATGCCTCGAGGAAGGAGAGGGGGGAGACCTCCAGAGCGTTGCCGGTGGTCCTGATGATCTGGTTGAGCGTGACGTCGGCGTCGCTGAGACGCTGCGGATCGACCAGAACCTGCAGCTGCCGGTCGCGGAATCCCCACGTCGAGACGTTCGCCACTCCTTCGACCCCGAGCAGCCGAGGGGTGATGACCCACTTGGACAGGATGGACATCTCGATCGGCGTGAGCTCCTCCGACGACAGCTTCACCATCGCGACCCGGCTCGTCGAGGAGACGGGCTGGATCATCTGCGGCGGTCGCGCGACCTGTGGAAGTCCCGCGGCCGCGACCGCCTGGGTCAGACGCTCACCGACGACCTGACGCGCGTCGAGCACGTCGGTGCCCGGCTCGAAGGTCATGACGACCGAGGAAAGCCCAGGCAGTGAGACCGACTCGATCTCCTCGAGGAACGCGATGCCCACCAGCAGGTCCTGCTCGAGGGGCACCGTGATCAACTCCTCGACCTCCTCGGCGGAGAGCCCGAGGGCCTCGGTCTGGACCTCGACGGTCGGCCGTTGGAATTCGGGCAGGATGTCCGTGCGGGCGTTGTCCAGCTGCAGAACGCCGTAGACGAGGAGCCCGACGGAAACCGCGATCACCAGACGACGGAACTTGATACTCGAGCCGACGATCCACCGCATCATGGTTGTTCGACCTCCACGAGTCGATCCAAGGGACACCCCGGGCGTTGACGAGACAGGCGCAAAGCTGCAACGGGCATGTCGTACCGGCGAGCGCGCGCATCACGAAGCGCTCCGGCGGATCTGGAGGGCCCTAGGAGGCCTACGGCACCTGACGGAGCCTGTCGGGCGAACGGCCTCCGCGATTCGGCGGATACACGCATGCGCGGAACCTACGCCCAAGTATGGCAAGGGCGCAACCCCCCGGAAGGAGGTATTCGGCCTATTTTCCCAACCCAGCGCCTGATCGTTCGCGCCGGTTCCGGAAACGCCCGAGGACTTGTGTTGAACGAGGCTTGCACACACTTGCTGAAGGTCCGCTGAATGTGGCCTACTCGAGTCGTGCGCGTGCTCGTGGTCGAAGACGAGAAGAGGCTTGCGTCCGGCCTCAGGAGAGGCCTCGAGGCCGAGGGATACGCCACCGACGTCGCGCTCGACGGGACGGACGGTCTGTGGATGGCACAGGAGCACCCGTACGATGCGATCGTGCTCGACATCATGCTCCCGGGCATCAACGGCTACGAGGTCTGCTCCAGGCTCCGCGAAGAGGGGAACTGGACCCCGATCCTCGTGCTCACCGGCAAGGAGGGCGAGTTCGATCAGGCCGAGGCGCTCGACATGGGCGCGGACGACTACCTCACGAAGCCGTTCTCATACGTGGTGCTCCTCGCGCACCTCCGCGCGTTGATCCGAAGGGGCGCTCCCGCCCGACCGGCCGTGCTCGAGCTCGGAGACCTGAGCTTCGACCCAGGCGCTCGGCGGGCCTTCCGCGGCGAGACCGAGATCGACCTCACGGCCCGAGAGGCTTCCATCCTCGAGTACCTCATGCGTCATGCCGATGAGGTGGTGTCTAAGACCGAGATCCTCACGCACGTGTGGGACTACGATTTCGATGGCGATCTGAACATCGTCGAGGTCTACGCCGGCCACCTACGGAACAAGATCGACCGCCCCTTCGGTCGCAGCACCCTGACGACGATCCGAGGAGCGGGCTACCGCCTCTCCGAGGATGACGACTGATCCAGACGATTGATCCGGGAGCGAGGATCGATGCAGCGACTGCGTGAGCTGAGCGCGGGGGTGCGGGTCCGCACGACTGCGGCCGCCGTGCTCGTGGTCGGTGCTGCGCTCGTGTTCGCGAGCGTGTATATGGTGGTGAAGCTCCGTGATTCGCTCACGAGCGGCATCCACGACGCCGCGACGCTCACCGCCCAGAGCATCGCGACCGCGAACGAGAGCGGGACGATCGGGGCAGTGATCGAGACCGGCGACGTGGAAGACGAGTTCGTGCAGCTCGTGGACCCGGTCGACGGGGTCGTTGCGACCACCACGAATCTCAGCAGCGGTACGCCGGTCGTCGACCTCGAGCCCGGCGAGAACAAGACGATCGAGGGTCTCCCGTTCGAAGACGGCCCGTTCTACGTCGTCGCGGTCAGAGCGCCGACCGACGAAGGCATGCGGAGGGTCATCGTGGGCCGGACGCTCGAGCCGGTGGCCGACTCGACGAAGGCCGTGGCCGAGTTCGTCGTCGTCGGCATCCCCGCGCTGCTCATCGTCGTGGGCGTGGTCACGTGGATCGTGGTGGGCCGCACGCTGGCTCCCGTGGAGGCGATCCGGAACGAGGTGCAGACGATCTCGGGGGATCAGCTCGGCCGGCGTGTCCCGGTTCCGCCGGCGAACGACGAGATCGCACACCTCGCGACCACGATGAACGTGATGCTCGACCGTCTCGAGGAGGGACGCGATCGCCAGCGGCGGCTCGTCTCCGATGCCTCCCATGAGCTGCGCTCCCCGATCGCCGCGATCCGCCAGCACGTGGAGGTGGCGATCGCACACCCGGAGACGATCGACGGCGAGGAGCTCGCCGAGGTCGTGCTCGCCGAGGATCTCCGGCTCCAGCGGATGGTCGAGGATCTGCTGCTGCTCACACGGATCGACGAGGGAACCCTGGCGCTCCGACGCTCCCAGGTGGACCTCGACGACATCGTGCTCGCCGAGGCGTCGCGACTTCGGGCGGCGTCGACGAACGTGCAGATCGACACCCGAGGAGTGTCGGCGGGCCGAGTCATCGGCGACGCCACTCACCTGGACCGGCTGGTCCGCAACCTCATGGACAACGCCGTCCGGCACGCCGACGCCTCGGTGGCCCTGTCCTTGCACGAGATCGATCATTGGGTGCTCTTCACCGTCGACGACGACGGAGCGGGCATCCCCTCCCGCGACCGCGATCGCATCTTCGAACGGTTCGAGCGGGTTGAAGAGGCGCGAGACCGGAACTCCGGCGGCACGGGACTCGGGCTCTCGATCGTCCGCGAGATCGTGCACGCCCACCACGGCACCGTGGCCGCAACCGACTCACCGACGGGAGGCGCCCGCTTCGAGGTGCGGCTCCCCGCCGACCCTCAGGGATAGCGGAGCTGGCGGAGCGACGTCACCTCGCCGCCCGCGACCGTCATCGAGAACGGGTCGTGGAAGATGGCTCGAGCCCTGGCAGCGTCCGAGTGCGAGAGCCGTTGCAGCTCGCTGATCGACACGGTGTAGGTCCCGACGCGGTTCCATCGCCGCAGGGTCACGGCTGCGGAGGGGTCGATGGCCACGGTGCGCCAGCTCTGCTCGTCGTTGCGGATGTATCGAGGCACCGTCTGGCCGGCTGCGATCGCCCCGTCGGCGATCGCCGCCTCGGTCGCGGCCGGACCGATGAACCATCTGACCTGATCGGCCACGATGCGGGGCGGCTCCTGATCCGCACCGACCGCCACGAGACGGCCGACATGGGTGCCGTCGTCGATCGCCGGGCCCATGAACGAGCGGAACCGCGCTCGCTCAGCGTCGAGTTCGTCACGGGCGCTGCGGAGCTGACCACGGGTCTCTCGTCTGCTCGCCTCGATCACGGCGCGGCCTCGACGAGCTCGTTCGAGCTCCTGCTCGAGGCCCCCGACCTGACGTTCCAGCGCCACGATGCGGTCTCGTGAGACCGCCGCCGCCCCCGTGAGCACCGCCTGGTCGTCGACGGCGAGGGCGAGCTGCGCCTCGAGGTCGTCCGAGCGACGTCGCTCGCTCGAGTACGCGATCGCGAGCCCGATCACCAGCACAAGTGCGAGCCCGGCGGCCACGAGCATCGCGATCGGACCCCATCGCCGAGGCTGCGGCGCTTCGGGGATGACGATGAGGTCCTGCTCACGGCGTGGGGGGCGCGACGGGCTCGAAGGACGCACCGTCGGTGGGGATGCGTCGGGCATCCGATGTCCGGGGCCTCTCGTGGGGGTCTGCACGGGGGAAGCGCCTCCCTTCCGGGTCGGACGCTAGACCCCCGTTGCCCCGCAGGTCAATAGGCCATCGGGTGCTTCACTCGAACACCCACCAATACCCCATCGAGTCATCGGGGCGTTCGCCGCCGGCCCCCTCGTACAGGCGCCGGGCGGCCGCGTTCCCGGCGTCGATGAACAGCCACATCTTGGAGTGACCTTTCGACTTCGCGAACGCGACGAACACGTCGAGCAGGTCGCGGCCGAGTCCCTGCTTCCGGAACGGCTCGGTCACCCCGAGCTCGTACAGGAGCATCATCCAGAAGCCGTCGGGACGGAAGAGCTCGTAGCCGTACGCGCAGCCGACGACCTCGTCGCTCTCGATCGCCACGAACGCGTGAGCGCGCGGATCGCGCAGGAACATCTCGGGCGCGGGCGACGAGTGGTCCTTGAGAACCCTGATCGCCGCGTCGAGCAGGTCGACGTCGTCCGCGTCGAGCTTCCGGATCTCGGTCACGAGCGAAGCGTACGTCCTGGGTCCGGCCGAGCTCCGCTTCATCGTGGAGCACATGGCTTCGCGGGGACGGAGCACCGGGGGGCACGGCCCTGCGGAACGGCTGGTCGCAGAAGCCTGAGGCGCGGACCTCAGCAGCCGCCGGCCACCGCGGGCAGGATGCTCACGGTGTCGCCGTCGGAGACTTCCGTCTCGAGCGAACCAAGGTAGCGCACGTCCTCGTCGTTCACGTAGACGTTGATGAAGCGGTGGAGCCCGCCGTCGTCGCTGAGGACGTTCTTCGTGATGCCGGGGTAGTTGCCCTCGAGGTCGGCGAGCACGTCACGGAGCGTCGCGCCGTCGGCGCCCACCTTCGCCTCGTTGCCGCTGAACTTGCGGAGGATCGTCGGGAGCTTCACGGTCACGGCCATCGTCGTTCGTGTCTCCTGTGTGTCGTCGGTCAGCGCGCGGGCACGCCGCAGAACGCCTCGTAGTCGATCAGCTCGGTGATCGTCGGCTCCTTGCCACAGACGGGGCAGTCGGCATCCCAGCGGATCTTCACTTCCTGGAAGTCCATGTGCAGGGCGTCGTAGAGCAGCAGACGCCCCTCGAGCGAGTCGCCTTCCCCGGTGATCAGCTTGATCGCCTCGGTCGCCTGGATGCCGCCGATCACGCCGGGCAGCACACCGAACACGCCGCCCTCAGCACAGCTCGGCACCGTTCCCGGAGGCGGCGGCGACGGGAACAGGCACCGGTAACACGGCGTCTCCTGTCCCGGCATGAACACCGTGGCCTGGCCCTCGAACTGGTAGATCGACCCGTACACGAGCGGCTTGCCCATGAACTGCGTGGCGTCGTTCACTAGGTAGCGCACCGGGAAGTTGTCGGTGCCGTCGATGATCACGTCGTAGCCGTCGAACACGTCGTAGACGTTCGTTGAGAACAACAGGCTCTCGTGGCCGACCACTTCGATCGTGGGGTTGATCGCGCGCAGGTGCTCGACGGCGCTCTCGACCTTCGAACGCCCGATGTCGTCGGTCGTGTGCAGGATCTGGCGCTGCAGGTTCGAGAGGTCGACGGCGTCGAAGTCGACGATGCCGAGCTTGCCGATGCCGGCGGCCGCGAGGTACAGCGCGACCGGCGAGCCGAGCCCGCCGGCGCCGATCACGAGCACGGAGCTGTCGAGCAGCTTCCGCTGGCCCGCCCCTCCGATGTTGGGAAGGATGATGTGCCGCGAGTACCGCTGCACCTGGTCCTCATTGAACATCGGGGTCGGGGTCATGAGCCGGAGCCTTTCATGTGACGGCCAGTTCCTCTTCGGCAACCTCGCCATCGGTGATGAAGAACGAGCGGATCACCGGTTCCTCACGGTCGGCGAGCGACACCACGATGTACCGCGCATCGGGGTAGAACGCGAGCTTGATGTCCGTCTCGCTCGGGTACGCCTCGGAGTGCGTGTGGGAGTGGTAGATCGCCCACAGGTCCCAGCCTTGCTCGTCGATCGCGTCGAAGACCTGCAGCTGCTCCTTGCCGTCGAGACGGTAGGTCACCGGGCTCGCGTCGGCGTTCTTCATCGGGAAGACCTTCACCGGAGTGCCGTCGGATGCCGCGATCACGCCGCAGCACTCGTTCGGGAACTCGCGGAGCCCCTGCTCCACGATCTCCTTGTAGAAGACGCCGTCCAGCTCAGCCACTCGCTCGCACCTCAGGATGGGACGCGTACCGGCAGCGGCGCTCCGCCGCCGTTGCAGGTGCAAATGCTACCAGTGGGGTCGGTTATTCCGAGAGGGGGCCGGTGACGTCGATGCGTCCCGCTTGGCCGTCGCAGACGGCACCGATCACCGCGGACACCGCGCCGCGCGCGGACAACGCCGCAGCGAGCGCAACGGGCTCGCGCGTGGCGACCAACAACCCCCCGCTCGTCTGGGCGTCCGCGAGTAGGAGCTGCCCAGGCTCACCGAGCTCGCCCCATGCGACGTGGGGATCGACGTACGCGTGGTTGCGCTGTGTGCCGCCGGGCACGATGCCGCTTCGCGCGAGGTCGAGGGCCCCCTCGATCAGTGGCACTACGCTCGCGTCGATCTCCGCGGCGACGCCGCTTGCGAGCAACATGCGATGCAGGTGCCCGAGCAGGCCGAAGCCGGTGACGTCCGTCGCGGCATCGGCTCCGACCTCGTTCACGGCCTCGGCGGCCGCCTTGTTCGGCGTCGTCATCAGATCGACGGCGGTCGCGAGCATCTCGTCGGTCGCGACCCCTCGCTTCACGGCCGTCGAGATCATGCCGAGACCAAGCGGCTTCGTGAGCACCAGCGTGTCGCCGGCCATGGCGGTCGAGTTCCGCAGCATGCGCCGCGGGTCGACGAAGCCGAGCACGACCATGCCGTACTTCGGTTCGGGGTCGGTGATCGAGTGCCCGCCGAGCACGGGCACGCCGACGGCGTCGGCCGCATCGACGCCGCCCTGGAGAACGCGACCGAGCATCTCCGCCGGCAGATCGTCGATCGGCCAGCTGACGATGTTCAGTCCGAGGAACGGCGTGCCGCCCATCGCGTAGACGTCGCTCATCGCGTTCGTGGCGGCGATGCGCCCCCAGTCGTAGGGGTCGTCGACGATCGGCGTGAAGAAGTCGAGCGTGGCGACGAGCGCCCGGTCGTCGTCGAGCGCGTAGACGGCCGCGTCGTCCCCCGTGTCGGCCGCGACGAGCACGTCGGACGGGACTCCGGGCAGCGTGAGCGTGCCGAGGACCTCGGCGAGCTGGTCGGGTCCGAGCTTGCACCCGCATCCCGCGCCGTGGCTGAAGGACGTCAGCCGTCTTTCCGTCTGCATGGGTCGAGCATACGGAGCACGGGGCTGGATGCCGGCGGAACGGCGGTCCCCCGCCCTGATACCGATAGTGGTATCGAACGGCGCCGGCAGCACTTGGGACACCCTTGATACCGATATCGATATCAACTTTGGGGTCGGCGGGCCGCCGAATCTCAGTGCCAGCGTTCCTGGTGCTCGGCGTGCGTGCGCAGGTACGCGCCGGGCCCGAAGTGCTCGTCGTAGAACGCCAGGTCCAGGTGGTGGGCCTGCAAGTACGTGAGGCAGAACAGGCTCGGCACGGTGCCGGGAAACTTTCCGAAGCGATCGAAGATGTACTGCGCCTGGGTCGCCACGCAGTCCTTGAACTCCTCGGAGTGCACCTCGGCGGCGCCGCGCACACGCGAGCTCTCGCTCCACGCGCCCGGCGTGTCGGGGTTGAAGGGCCCGCCCGCGCCGAACTTCCGCTCGCTGAACGCCTCGACCGCCGCCCGCATGTCCGGGAAGTGCGGCGGACAGTACGCGGTGTACACGCCGTCGGTGCCGGTCGGGTTCGGCAGCGCCCAGCGGTCGTCGGTCTCGACGTTGAAGCCGAGCCCGGGCACCGCGGGGTCGCCGCTCGCACCGAGGATCGTGTGACGGTCGATGCCGTCGAACATCCAGCCGCCCAGGCCCATGCCTTGCAGGATCAGCATGCCCGCGTAGCACGACGTCGTGAGCTCGGCGGTGGCCTCGGTGAGTGCGTACTGCTCGATGAACGTCAGCGGGAACGGCTCATCGACGTCGACCAGGTCTCGGAACCGCTCGATGCCGGGGATCGTCTCGCCGTTGACGTCGTCCATGATCGACGAACCGTTCTGCGTGAGGAAGCAGAGGATCGCGATCAATGTCTGGGCGATGTCGGCGACCGGCATGAGCAGCAGGCTTCCCGGCAGGTTCACACACCACGTGTTGTGCCCTTCCATGTAGGGCTCTTCGTCGGGGATGTTCATGCGCCCGTCGGCGAGCTTGCGGATGCGCCCCCGGTGCGCCTCGATCACCGCGTCGATGTCGACCGCCGCGTCGGGGTCACGCTCGACCAGCTTGGGCGCGTCGCGCGTCTCGAACAGGTACACCCCGTCGTCGTCGGTGAGGAACATCTCCATCACGTGGAAGCCGGCCGCCGACGGGAAGGTGCGCCCGCCGGCGGCGCCCGCGTAGTTCGGGAGATGCGGCGCGTACGTGGCGTTGCGCGTGATCGCGAAGTGCCACCCGGTGTTCCCGGCCGCCGACGTCAGCACCATCATCTTCTCGAGGTCGCTCAGTGGCTGCGGATCGAGGTTCGACTCGAACGCGAGCGGCCCGTCGGGGATCACGGCCCCGGCCGAGAACCGTCGAGCTCGCCGGCCGTGCAACGCTTCGATCAACGGGAACCGCAGCGCGGTCTCGAGTCCCGGCGGCGTGGTCTGCGTGGCCATCGACACATCTCCCCTTCGGTTCGGTGACTGCCGTTACTCTCGCCGGACGAGCGCGGGCGGGTCAATCCGCCGGGGGCGGAACCCGGGCGAAGCGGATCGTGTGCTTCTTGACGTCGGCCTCTTCGAGCCGGACCCTCACGTTCGCGCCGAGATCGTGCACGTCGTCGCACGGCCCGATCACCGCCGGGCGCTGCA
This sequence comes from Actinomycetota bacterium, assembly GCA_050692855.1. Lineage (GTDB taxonomy): Bacteria > Actinomycetota > UBA4738 > UBA4738 > HRBIN12 > JAOUEA01. The sequence goes on from JBOGVO010000130.1 coordinate 9,052, forward strand.
GCGCGACCTCTCCCCTGCCGCGCTTCCACAGGTCGATCACGAGTGCGTCGGATTCCCGGCCGACGAGCGGCGCCAGCACCGCGGCCTCGACGGCGTCCACGACCGTGCGCTCGAGCCGGTGCCCGCGCTCGGTGCCGAGCGCCATCTCGATCGGCAGGGCGGGAAGCGCGTCGCGCACCCACGCGGGCACGTCGATCCCAGCGCAGAGCGCGAGGCACACCTCGTTCGCGTACCGGTCCACGAGCCGGCGGAGCGGCGCCGTGCAGTGGGCGTACCGTGCGGCGAGCGCGGCGTGCATCGGATCGGGCGGGGGTTCGCCGTCGAACGCCACGTACGAAGCTGCGCGGAACAAGACCGCCGCCTCCTGCAGGAAGACCGCCTCGGTGGGCGAACGCGACTGGTCGACCGTGTGCAGCACGTCGGCGTAGGGAAGATCGGCCGGCCAGTCGATGCCGAGGCCCGCGGCCACGCGGCGCAGGCGGGCCACGTCGTACGGGTCGGCGGGCGGCATCGTTCGCACGATGCCGACCCGTGCCTCGAGCATCATCTCCGCGGCCGCTCGCCCGGTGAGCAGCGAGAGCTGGGCGTTCCAATCTTCCACCGGCAGCAACGTGCGGAACCGCAGCGTGTAGCCGCCATCGCGCTCGATGACCTCTTGCGTGGGAACGCCGAGGCTGGCGCCGCCACGGGCATGCTCGGCTTCCTGCAGCAGCCGGCCGACCTCCGGCAGGAGTCGCAGCATCTCGTCGGCGTCCCCCTCGTCGAGCGCCGCTTGCGCTTCGGGGTAGCCGAGCTTGGCCCGGCTCGACACGACGGCGCGTTCCACGTCGGCGTCGACCGTGGCTCCGGTGGCGTCGACGTCCACGCGCCAGACCACGGCCGGGCGAGAACCGTCCGGCAGCAGCGAGCCCGCGCCCTCCGAGAGCACCGGCGGGTACAACAGCGCGCGGCCGTCGGGGCTGTATGCCGTCTCGGCCCGCCGGTGCGCCTCGGCATCGAGGGCGCCGCCCGGGGTGACGAAGGCGGCGACGTCGGCGATCGCGTATCGGAGCCGGAATCCACCCTGAGGACGTCGCTCGAGATGGAACGCCTGGTCGAGGTCCATCGACTCCGGCGGATCGAGAGTGACGAATGGCACCTCGGTCAGGTCGACGTCGGGCAAACGAGGTTCACGCGCCGAGCGCTCGGACTCGGCCAGCACGTCGGGCGGGAACGCCTCCGGGATGCCGATGTCGGCTCGGATCGCCGAGAACGTCGCGCGCAACTCCTCGGCGGGAGCAACGAGCCTGATCGATCGCCGAGGCACCGCGTCAGGATACGGATGCGGCGGGTCGCGCCAGGGGTGTAGAAACGACACAGGATGGGTTCGGCCGGCGCCCCGATCGGGAGGGAAGGAGAGGTCCACGTCCTCCGAGACTTCCTCGAGGACGCGGCGGCCTTCCCCGACATACTCCAGATCGAGGGAGACGCCGGCATCGGCAAGACGACGCTCTGGCGATGCGGTCTCGAGCTCGCGGTCGCCCATTCGTACCGAGTGCTCTCGTGCAGTCCGTCAGGCGCAGAGACACAGCTGTCCTTCGCCGGCCTCGGGGACATGCTGGAAACGGTGACGGACGAGGTCCTCTCCGACCTTCCGCCGCCGCTGGCGAGGGCGTTGTCGATCGCGTTGCTGCTCGAGGACGCTGCTCCGTCGCCACCCGACCAGCGAGCCATCGGCCTCGCCCTGCTCGGAGGGATCCGCGCGCTCGCGCGTGACGGGCCCCTCGTCATCGCCGTCGACGACATGCAGTGGCTGGACGACGCCTCGGGTCTCACGCTCGGATTCGCGCTCCGACGGATAAGCGAGGAACCGGTCGGGGTGCTGCTCGCACGGCGAACCGGCGGTGAGGAAGGGCCGAGCGGCCCAGGCCTCGAGCTCGGACCGTTGCGAGACCGAGATCTACGCCTCGTCATGGAACCGCTCAGCATGGGCGCGATCCACCACCTGCTGGGCGAGCGGCTCGGCCTCACGCTCACGCGTCCCAATGCGCGCCGTCTGTACGAGGTCTCAGGTGGGAACCCGTTCTACGCTCTGGAGCTCGGCCGGGCCGTCGTACGGGGCGCGATCGATCTGGAGTCCGGTGGACCGCTCCCGCGCAGCCTCTCGTCGTTGGTCGCGGATCGGATCGCATCCACCTCGGAGCCCACCCGCCACGCGCTCTTGATCGTGTCCGCCTTGTCGCATCCGACGATGGGTCTGATAGCCCGTGCAGGTGTCGAAGCGCCGACCGAACGATTGGCGCCTGCGCTCGAAACCCACGTGATCGAGTTCGAGAACGAGCGGATCCGGTTCTCGCATCCGCTGCTCGCCGCCGGCGTGTACTCGGCTGCGCTGCCCTTGGAGCGGCGCGCCGTGCACCGGCGACTCGCCGACGTGGTCACCGATCCCGAGGAGCAGGCCCGACACGTCGCCCTCGGGGCGGAGGGACCAGATCCCGCCATCGCAGCGGTTCTCGAGGACTCGGCCGTCCGGACCCACGCTAGGGGGCGCTCGCCGCGGCCGCTGGACATGCCGCGCAGGCATGGCGGCTGACACCGCACGACCGCCGGCACGATCGGTTCGAGCGGGCGATCCTCGCGATTGCGTACGCGTTCGAGATCGGCGACAGCACACGGGCCGGAACCCTGCTCGACGAAACGCTCGGAACGACCTTGCCCGGTCCACAGCGAGCTCGGGCGCTCTACTGGCTCGGAGCCCTTCAGGACTACGAGGGCGATCGTCGACGGGCGATCGAGTTCTTCCAGGAGGCACTGGACGAGCCGGAGGTCGGCCTGGCTCTGCGGGCTCAGCTCGAGGCAGGCATCGCTGATTCCCTGTTCCTCTTGCGAGAAGAGCTTCCCCGAGCGGCCCGGCACGCCGCGAGTGCGGTGGAATCGTCGGAACGGATAGGCGACGTCGCTACGCAGGTCGCTGCGCTGGCGATCGACGGCCTCGTCGACGCCGTGCTCGGCGGGCACCGATGGCGGGAGACGCTTCCGCACGCCATGAGCCTCGAGGATGAGGCGAGCTCCACCCGCCTCGCATTCACCGCATCGTTCGCGTTCGCCTCGACCCTCACGTGGGCGGACGAGTTCGACCAGGCGCGCACCATATTCACCGCGCTGCGCGGGCTCGCCGATGAACGAGGCGAAGGGAGCGCCCTCCCATGGATCCTGGCGAACCTCAGCCTCGTCGAGTATCTGTCCGGCCGCTGGGACGAGGCGCTCCGCGCGACCGAGGACGCGATCGACGTCTCACTGCAGACGCGGCAGGAGCCGCAGCGTCTCTTCGCGCTGGGGGTCCGCGCGCTCGTGGGATGTTCGCGTGGAGACGAGGGTGCGGGGAACGGCGCCGAGACCGTGCTCGAAGGGGCCGAACGGCACGGCGTGATGATCGCGACCATCTTGGCCGCATCTGGACTCGGCCTCCTCGAGCTGGCGCAGGACGGCCATGCCGAGGCTCACCGCATCCTTGAGCCCGTCGGCTCCCGTCTGGAAGCCGGTGGCGTCCGTGAGCCGGGCTCGATGCGATTCGTGGCTGACGACATCGAGGCGCTGATCGGTCTCGATCGCCTGGACGAGGCCGAGGCTCGCCTCGCGGACCTCGAACGGCGCGCCCAGCACCTCGACCGTGCATCGGCGCTCGCCGCCGCGGCACGGTGCCGCGGGCTGCTGAAGGCCGCGGGCGGCGACGTCGATGGGGCGATCGCCTCGTTCCGCGAGGCGCTCGACCAACATGCGCGCGTGACTGATCCGTTCGATCGCTCGCGAACACTGCTCGCGCTCGGGTCCGCCTACCGACGTGAGAAGCGCAAGCGCGAGGCTCGCGAGACGCTCGAGGAGGCGCTGACGTCGTTCGGCGCCCTCGGGGCACGGCCCTGGGTGGAGAGGGCCCGCTCGGGACTCGCACGCATCGGAGGCCGGACGAGCACCGGCGGAGAACTGACGCCCACCGAGCAGCGAGTCGCGATACTCGTGGCCGAGGGGCTTGCGAACAAGGAAGTCGCGGCCAAGCTCTTCGTGACCGTCAAGACGGTCGAAGGGAACCTGACGCGGGTCTACGCAAAGCTCGGCGTCCGCTCGCGAACCGAGCTCGCACTTCGGTTCACCGGGCCGGATCCGCGGGTCGGGACTGGCAAACCCTAGGGATTCCTCCGATTCCGCAGAGCCGGCTGCCTCCTAGCGTGTTGCCACCGGAGACTCGCACCCAAGGAGGTGTTTCCCATGAGACGGTTGGTCAGGGCGGGGGCAGCGGTCGTCTGCGTGCTGGGGATCGCGGGAGCGTCGCTCGCGTCCGCGGGCTCGCGCGATGCGAGCGACGACGGAACGGGCGAGACGATCAGGCTCCGTGCTCGGGAGGTCGATTCAGTCTTCATGGATCTGGGCGATGGCGGCTTCAGCCTCGGCGATCAATACGCCTTCACCAACGACCTCCTCAGGGGGGGCAGCAAGGTCGGCGAGGACGGGGGTCTGTGCGTGGTGACGCGCCTGACCGCGGCTGGCGCCTCGACCTTCAAGTGCGTGGGCAGCAACGACCTCCCGGGCGGACAGATCACGGTCCAGGGCCTGGTTACCTACGGTCCCACGGAGGAGGTCAAGGAAGACCCGTATCTGTTCGCGATCACGGGTGGCACGGGACGGTACCGCACCGCTCGAGGCGAGGTGAGGGTCGAGGAACTCGGTGGCGGGCGGCTGCGTCTCACGTTCCGGATAAGCAGGTAGTGGCGACGAACTTCCTCGCCGAGTGCTACATGAAGCGCGGCATCGACCCGGCCACGCGCGAACTCGGCGAGGAGGTCGCCGCGATCGCTCGGGAACTGGCGGTCGACGTGCGCTTCGTGCAGGTCATCTCCATCCCGGAGGACGAGATCTGCTTCTACCTCTTCGAGGCTCCGTCGGCGGACGACGTCAGGCTCGTGGCAGAGGGCGCGGGGCTGCACCCTGAACGGATCCTCGAGACGCGCCGATGAGCGCTACGCGAGGATCGACGCCATCGTGACCCACTGCTCGCGGTCGTCGTCGCGGAAGGCTTGCGTCTCGGCCATCGTCGTCGGGCCGAGCACGCGGTTGCGACCGGGGAGCTTCCTGCGGATCTGCTCCAGGTCGCGACGGGAGAACTTGCACCGATCGGTGTTCGGCTCCACCCCATAGAGCGCGGCCCCGTTCAACCCCAAGATCTTCGCCTTCAGCTCCTTCGTGAGCTTCGGGTAGCCGTAGCGCTCCTGGAACTCCGGCGAGATCTGGAACGCTCGCATCGCCTGGATCATCGGCTGGGGCGACCCGTAGAACAGGCAGTCGGTTCCCCACAGCACGTTGTCCTCGCCGACGTGGCGCAGCAGCTTCCCGAGGAAGTGGGCCGCCTGATCGGGGTAGCGCATCACGTACCACCACGACGAGCCGATCTCGGCGTAGACGTTCTCGTTCGGGCCGATACCCGATCGCTCCATCGACCAGATCAGGCGGTTCGTGCCCACGTTCCGCGACGCCTTCGTGTACGGCACCTCGGGCACGCCGGCCTCGAAGCCGGAGTGGTACGCGACGAAGTTCATGCCGGGATGCCGACGAGCCGCCGGGCCCATGTCGTCCGGTGACGCGAACGGCGAGCCGAGGGACAGTCCCTTGTGGACGCAGATCGTGTTCGTGCCGATCTCCTCGGCCTTGCGGATGAACCGCTCCCCCACCTGCGCCACGTTCGGGTCTCGGTCGTCGAGCCACCAGCCGTTGCCGTCGCCCTCGAAGGCCGCGGGGAAGTGCGTGAACGTCTTCCAGGCGACGATCGGATAGGCGTTGGCCGTGTGCTCCATCGCGGCGAGGGCGGCGTCGAGCTTCCCGACGTTGGGCAGAGCTTGACCGTGCAGCAGGATGCGCTCGTCCCGGCAGAGCGACGCGGCCACCTTCCGCGTCAGGTCCATCACGTCGTGGCCCTGCGGGCTTCCCTCGGGGAAGATCGGCAGCGCCGAGAGCACGAGCATGTTCGTGTCGGAGCGCAGGAACATCAGCTCGAGGAAGTGCTCGATCGAGTAGCAGGCGCGCGGGTCGTCCTCGCCGCAGTCCTGCTGAGGGAACGACGCCCAGAAGTCCTGGCCGTTCAACACCGGGTTCAGGTGGTACTCGAGCAGGTGGCCCTGGATATCGAAGACGAACTCCTCGCCGCCGAGCGCCTCGAACGCGCTCTCGGGCTCGACCGACGCGCTCGGCGGCACCTCGTAACTGCCACCCGGCGATGACCCGGTCGCGCTCGGCGAGCCCGAGCCCGCGCGGTGCTCCTCGGTCGTGCAGGCGTTCAGCGCGAGGAACGCGGTCGCCGCGCCACAGGCAGAGAGCAGGAACTCGCGCCGGGACATGCCCAGGCGGTCGGCATTCGAGACCGACCATGCGCGGGCTCGCGCGACCGTCTCGCGCAACACGGGAGGCAACGACGGCTCGGGGTCGTACTCCCCGTTGGAAGCCGGACCGAACTCGATCGGCAGGCCCGGATCCTGTTCGTCGTCGTTGCGATGAGGCGGCACGCACGCTCCCGCTTCGGTTCCGTGCAGGAGACCCTCGCACGCCCTCGATGGTTCCGCGACCCGGTGCCAGACTTGACCGCATGCGCGTGGCGGTCGTGGGGCACGTGGAGTGGATCTGGTTCGGGGCGGTCGACAGCATCCCCGGCCCCGGCGACATCGCCCACGCCACCGACGACTGGGAGGAAGTCGGAGGCGGCGGCGCGGTCGCCGCGGTGCAGCTCCGCAAGCTGGCCGGCGCCTGCGATCTGTTCGCCGCGCTCGGCGACGACGAGATCGGCGATCGATCTCGCCGGGAGCTCACGGACCACGGGCTCGACGTCCACGCGGGGAAGCGTGACGAGCGCACCCGGCGTGCCCTCACGCTGGTGGATCCGGCGGGCGAGCGCACGATCACGACGCTGGGGCCTCGCCTGGCGCCGAGCGCCTCCGACCCGCTGCCGTGGGATCGGCTCGACGGAACGGACGCGGTCTACGTCACGGCGGGCGACACCGAGGCGTTCCGGCTTGCACGCCGGGCGCGCGTGATGGTCGTGACCACCCGGACGCTCGACGAGCTGCTCGACGCCGACGTCGTGCCCGACGCCCTGGTCGGAAGTGCGAGGGATCCCGCGGAACAGGTCGAGCCCGAGATGTTGCCGTGGCGGCCGCCGCTGCTCGTTCGGACCGAGGGAAGGTCGGGCGGCCGCTACGAGACGTCGAGCGGAGGATCCGGTCGCTACGAGGCGGTCGAGCTTCGGGGCCTCGCGGGCGACGCCTACGGAGCGGGCGATTCGTTCGCAGCCGGGCTGACGTACGCGCTCGGAGCCGGGTGGGAGGTCGACCGGGCGCTCGGGTTCGCCTCACGCTGCGGGGCTGCCTGTGCCGCCGGTCGCGGACCGTACTCCGGCCAGCTCACGGCGACCGACATATGAAACGGGCAACGTTTCAGTCGACGGACAGGTCGGTGCCCATCGCGTGGAATCCACCGTCGACGTGGATCATCTCGCCGGTGATGCCCTCGGACAGATCGGAGAGCAGGAACGCCACCGTGTTGCCGACGGGCGTGGGGTCGGTCACGTCCCAGCCGAGCGGCGCCCGGCGCCCCCACGACTCGGTGATCGCGTCGAACCCCGGGATGCCCTTGCCCGCCATCGTGCGCAGCGGGCCCGCGCTCACGGTGTTCACGCGCACGCCCTTGGGACCCAGATCTCGCGCCAGGTAGCGCGTGACCGACTCGAGACCCGCTTTCGCCACTCCCATCCAGTCGTAGATCGGCCAGGCCACCCGAGCGTCGAAGTCGAGGGAGACGATCGAGCCCCCGTCGCTCATCAGCGGCAGCATGCCCGTGGCGAGCTCCTTCAGCGAGAACGTGCTCGTGCGCACGGCGGTCGCGACGCTCTCCCACTCCGTGTTGAGGAAGTTGCCTCCCAACGCGTCCTGCGGCGCGAACGCGATCGCGTGCAGGAACCCGTCGATGCCCCCCCACCGCGAGGCGAGCTCGTCCCTCACCGAGGCGATGTGCGCCGGCTCGTTCACGTCGAGCTCCAGCACGTCGGGCGGGCTCGGCAGCCGCTTCGCGGTCTTCTCGGTGAGGCTGACGGTGCGTCCGAAGTTCGTGAGCACGATCTCGGCGCCCTGCTCCTGGACGGATCGGGCCGCGGCGAACGCGATCGACTGCGGCGTGAGCACGCCGGTGATCAGGAAGCGCTTCCCCTCGAGCAGCACCGCGATCCTCCCTACGTGCTTTCACCGGCTCCCGTGCTCGGGCTCTCGCCGGCTCCCACGCTCGCGTCGACGATCTGCCACTCCACGTTGCCCCGGTCGTCGCTCTGCGTGACCTCGATCGTGAAGGTCGCCCCCGACTCCTCCTCGGCGGTGCACGTGAAGGTGCCGCCGGTCTCGACCTCGACGTCGGCCGGGCAGTCGACGGCCGTGATCTGGATCCCGGTCTGATCCTCGACCTGCGTCTTGAGCTCACCCTCGAGCCCGTCGGTGTCGAGCGTCTTGGTGCACGCCGCCGCGGTCAGGGCGAGCAAGGTCGCCGCGGCCATGCGAACGGAACGGGAACGCATCGACATCGGTCAGGAGCCTCCCAGGTCGGACGGGTGCGGGCAGCCTATCGACGGCGGAACGAGGGGGTCAATCGACGACGGCGTTCACCCGTGCCAGGATCGACCACTGCTCGGCGGTCACGTACGGGTGGGTGTAGTAACTCGCCCCGATCACGCCGGCATCGCGCACGGCCCGGACGAAGGCGGCGGTCTCGGCTCCGGTGGCGTCGCGAGCGAGACCTCCGATCACGTGGATCGGCACCGCCTCGGACCCCACCCCCGCCCTGATCTCGTCGATCGCCCGGGTCACGTAGTCGAGCGTCTCGGCCGGACCGCGCACGCGGAACGTGTAGTAGGTCATGGGCAGCACGGCGTCGTAGGTTCGAGCGAGATCGCCCCACGGGAACCCCGGCCAGTACGCCAGGTCGTCGGCGAGACGAACGGGCGAGGGGACGATGGCCCCGAGCGGGTACCGGTCGCCCGCGAGCTCGCGGAGCCGCGTGGAGAGCCTCACGAGCCGTTCGCTCCGCCTCGCCGGATCGCGCACGGCCGCCGACTCGATGTCGAGGGCGAAACCGTCGAATCGGTCGCCCCGCGGGGTGGTGAACGCCAGGGCCGCGCGCGTTCGAGCCCGGTCGACCACGAGGTCGGTGAGATGCGGCAGGTACCAGGCGACGACCTGCACCCCGCGATCGTGCGCGGCGTCGACGAACGCCGCGGTTCCCTCTGGGAAGACGAACGGGCCGCCGCGATCGGCGTTCGAGCTCTGCAGATAGAGCGTCCGGGCGCCGCTCGCCACCATCGTGTCGACCGTGGTCGTCGGGTCCCCCCACGCCTCGTCGTCGTAGATGTCGACCCACACGCCGAGGCCCTCGAACGGCCCGGTGACCGGGTCCCCGCGGACGAGCGGCTGCGAAGCCTCGGACGCCGCGTCGCGCCCGGCGAGGAACGCGATCAGCGCCACCAGGCCGAGCACGGCCACGCCGGCCAACGCGATCGTGCGGGGGGAAGCGCGACCCGTCATCATCCAACGGTATCGTGCCCCTGGGCTTCGGCTTCCGTCGGGGCCCGGAGACGACGGGCAGCATCGGGTCGTCAGCGCGAGCGGGCGGCGACCCTCGGGAGGTCCGGTCATGGAAGTGGACATCAGGTTCAGCCCCGCGTTCGCCTACGCGGTGATCTCGATCCCTGCCGGCGGCGAGGTCAAGGCCGAGGCGGGCGCGATGACGAGCATGTCCAGCGGCGTGGACATCGAGACCAAGGTCACGGGCGGAGTGATGGCCGGCCTGAAGCGCTCCGTCCTCGGCGGCGAGAGCTTCTTCATCAATACGTTCCGGGCCCCACAGGGCGGGGAGCTCACGGTCGCCCCCACCCTGCCGGGCGACATCGTCCACATGCCGGTCGAGGCCTCGACGCCGATGATGGTGCAGTCCGGCTCGTGGCTCACCTCAGCGACGAACGTCGAGGTCGACACGAAGTGGGGCGGCGCCAAGACGTTCTTCTCGGGCGAGGGATTGTTCCTCCTTCGCTGCAGCGGCTCCGGCGACATGCTCGTGTCGAGCTACGGCGCGATCGAGCAGCGGCAGCTCGCCCCGGACGAGGTGTTGAAGATCGATACCGGCCACATCGTGGCGTTCACCGAAGGCATCGGCTACGAGGTCAACAAGGTCGGTGGCTGGAAATCGACCCTGCTCTCCGGCGAGGGGCTCGTCGCCACGTTCACCGGGCCGGGGACCCTCTGGATCCAGACGCGGAGCCCGGCCGACTTCCTCGGCTGGCTGATCCCGCAGCTCCCGACGCAGCGGAGCTAGTCTCGCGCGGACTAGCGTGGAGGCTTCGAGCCGCGCAGCAGGATGTAGTCGAGCACGCCGCGCTCCCACAAGAGGTCGACCTGGCGCAGCATGAGCCGCACGGCCAGGGCGTAGGTTCTCGGCACGTCACCACCCGTCCGATCGAGGCGTTCGCGCACGAACCGCAGGGCCGGGCCGATCACGCGGTCCCCCACCGACCCGGCGCGGACGTCGATGAAGCCGGCGTCGAGCGCGAGCCCGACGATCTCGTCGGCGGTCGCCGCCGCGTGGGTGCCGAGACCCCACGCCCGGAGCTGGGTCCAGGCCGCCACGGCCTCGCCCGGCGTGAGCGGCATCCGCGCCGTCGCGATGTCGGACATCGAGAGCACGCCTCCGGGTCGCATCACCCGGAACGCCTCGGCGAAGAACCGCGCCCGTGACGGGAAATGGAACGCTGCCTCGACGCTGATCACGCCGTCGAACGACTCGCCCCGGAACGGGAGCCGTGTCGCATCGGCGTTCACGGCGTGCGCACCCGCCTCGGCAAGGCGCCCCTTCCCGGCGAGGAGTTGCGAGCGCGTGATGTTGAGGGCGGTGAGCGTGCGAGGCCGGGCGACCTCGGCGATCACCGGATCCTGCTCGCCGAGCCCGTTGCCAACGTCCAGCACGTCGCCCCGGGTCGGAAGCTCCGCGGCGATCGTCTCGACGAGCCGGCGAACCGCGACGGGCGCCTCGTCTGCCTCGCTGCCATCGCCCTCCCAGAGCCCGAGGTTCAGCCAGCCGGGCGCGAGCGCGAAGGGGAAGTCGGAACCGATGCTGTCGTACACCGTGGCCGCCGGGTTCCTCGAGTACCGCACCATCGACAGGGTGTGTCGGACGTTGGCTGGGGTCCACGTCGCCGGTACCACGGCGCTCAGCTCCCGGACGCGATGTCGGTGGACTCGGCCGCCCTCCACGCATCGCGGAGCTTCACCCGCGTGCCGGTCTTCAGTACCGCGCCGGCGTAGAGCCGCGCCGAGAGCGGCACGAGCGAGGCCGTGCCGGCCACGAGCAGTGCGATCGAGATCGCGATCTGGGCGGCGGTCGCCGAGCCCAGCGCGATGCGGACCGGCATCGCAAGGGCGGAGGAGAACGGCACCACCGAGGCCGCGACGGAGAGCGTCGAATCGGGGTTCTCGAGCGCGCCGATCGAGATGAAGAACGAGACGAAGATGATCAGGTTGATCGGCACCATCGCGTTCTGGAGCTCCTCCATGCGCGAGACGAGGGAGCCTGAGACGGCGAACAGCCCGGCGTAGAACGCGAACCCCATCACGAACCACGCGAGCACCACGAGCGCGATGCCGATGGCCGTGCCCGGGAGGTCGAGGGCGCCGGTGAGGAGCGAGAGGGTGATCGCGAACGACGCGATGAACGTCAGTTGCACGATACCGAGCGTCCCGATGCCCGCGATCTTCCCCCCGAGCAGCTGCCGGGGCCGGATCGCCGAGAGCAGGATCTCGACCACGCGCGAGGCCTTCTCCTCGATCACGCCGGTCGCGACCCATACTCCGTAGCCGAACAGCTGGCCGTAGGCGAGCAGCACCGCGATGAACGCGATGCCGGCGTTCTCGGTGCGGTTGGGATCCTGCGCCTCGAGCGTGCGAACCTGGATCGACGGTTGGTCCAGCAGCGCGTCGATCTCCCCGGCAGCGATGCCGGCGTCGTCGAGCCCGGCGCGGATGCGTTCGCGAACCACCGCGTCCTGCACGATCTGACGGAGCGACGCCGGGACCTCGGTGTTCCCGACGATCGTGCGATCGTCCTCGAGCAGCGCCTCGACGTCGCCGCGCACCAGGGCTGCCTCGGCCCGGGCGACGTCGTCGAAGGGCGTGACCTCGAGCTCTGCGTCGCGGGCGGACGTGGCTCGTTCGAGAGGTTCCTGCAACGATCGGGCCGCCGCGCCCACGAGTCCCACCCGGTACACCTGAGCATCGTCGCCGCCGCCGAACGCAGCCAGCAGGATGAACACCGTCAGCACCGCGAGCGTGATCGCGGTCGAGATGACGAAGCCTTTGTCGCGCAGCCGGACCGAGAAGTCTCGCGCGGCCACCAACCGCCACGCGCCTCGGTCGGTGGGCCGCGGGACGCGCGCGAGCCCGTCGCTCATGCTCCCACCACCTCGCGGAAGAGCTCCGCGAGCGTCGGATGCACCGGCCCGAACCGCATGACGTCGCCGGATGCCCGAGCGAGATCGAGCACGCGCTGCTCGTCGACGTCGTCGCCGAGCTCGAGCACGATCCCGTCGGGCGTGACCTCCACGAGCTCCGCGCCCGGGATCGAGCCGTACCATCCATCGGCTCCGCCGCGCACCTGCACCAGGTAAAGCCGCCGCTCCCTTCCCGCCCGGAGCTCCTCGATCGTGCCCTGGGCGACGATGCGGCCGTCGTCGATCAACACGATCGCGTCGCAGAGGCGTTCCACGAGGTCGAGCTGGTGGCTCGAGAACACCACGGGCACGCCGTGGTTCGAGGCCTGGCGTCGCAGCACACCCGAGAGCGCCTCGACGCCGACCGGATCGAGGCCCGAGAACGGCTCGTCGAGCACGAGCAGGTCGGGATCGTGCGCCAGGGCGGCGGCGAGCTGCACGCGTTGCTGGTTGCCGAGCGAGAGCGCTTCGACCCGATCGCCCGCGCGCCCGGCGACGCCGAGCACCTCGAGCGTCTCGGAGGAGCGGCGCCGTGCGTCGGCCTTCGTGAGCCCGTGCAGCCGCCCGAGGTAGGTGAGCTGGTCGAGCACGCGCATCCTCGGGTACAGACCTCGTTCTTCCGGCATGTAGCCGAAGCGCCGGCGCACCTGGGCGTCGACCGGCTCGCCGCGCCACCGGACCTCGCCGGCGTCGGGGGTCAGCACCCCGAGTGCGATGCGCATCGCCGTCGTCTTGCCGGCCCCGTTGGGGCCGACGAAGCCGACGATCTGGCCCTCGAGCACCCTGAACGAGACGTCGTCGAGCGCCACGATGTCGCCGAAGGTTCGGCGGAGGCCGGTCAGCTCGAGCATGCGGACGTCGTCGGCGGCGGCACGTCTGCCAGCTTAGGGGCGCGCGCGGGGATGCGTTGGCGGCGCTCAGTCCGGGGTCGAGACGCCGACGACCTGCCCGACCCATTCCGGATGGTCGAGGGCGTCGAGCAACGCCGTGGCGAAATCGGCGCGGGCGATGCCGTGGCCGGACGAGCGCCCGCCGACCACCACGTCGTAGACGCCGCGGGCCTCCTCGTCCGAGAGGGCGGGCGTCGCCACGACGGTCCAATCCAGCTCGCACGCGCGCAGCGTGGCGAGCGCGTCGCGATGTTCCTGGGACACAGCGGCGTAGGGACCCTCGAGGGGACGTTCGTCGAGCACGCGCGAGTTCGCGGAGATCACGAGACGCCGCACTCCGCCGGCCTGCATCGACCTCGCGAGCGTGCCGATCGCATCGGAGTAGACGCTTCCGGGCTCGGGGCCCTTGGGTCCCATCGCCGAGACGACCGCCTCGGCATCCCGGAGCGCGGAGGCCACGGCGTCGGCGTTGCGCGCATCACCCGTGACCACCCGAGCGACACCGGCGAGGGCCTCGTCATCGGTCGCGGAACGAACGAACGCGGTCACCGAGTGACCGCGTCCGAGCGCCCGTGCCACGAGTTGGCGGCCGGTGCCGCCGGCCGACCCGAACACCGTGAGGTTCACGCGACCGACACTACCGCTTCTCCCTCACGCAACGCCACCGCGAGCACCTGGTCGATGCTCTCGGCGACGTGGAACGTCATCTGCGCGCGCACCTGCTCGGGAACGTCGTCGAGGTCGCCTTCGTTCCGCTTCGGGAGCACGACCTCCTGGAGGCCGGCGCGGTGGGCCGCCAGCACCTTCTGCTTCACGCCGCCGATCGGCAGGACGCGCCCTTGCAAGGTGACCTCGCCGGTCATGCCGACCT
>JBOGVO010000131.1:0-4646 GCA_050692855.1 Actinomycetota bacterium
TCCAAGGGCACGCCCGCTCCGAGCCGTGGCCCGCGCAAGCCCAAGAAACCGGGTTCGAGTGGGGGGAAGCGCAGTGGCTGACGAACGCGATCCCGGCGGCGAGGAAGGCCTCGACGAGCTCGAAGAACAGGCGGACGCCGCCGCGGACTTCATCGAAGAGCTCCTTTCCCGGATGGACATCGACGCGATCGCCGAACCCAACGAGCAGGCCGGACACATGTACGTCGACATCCTCGACGGCCCCGAAGAGGACATGTCGTTGTTGATCGGCAGGCACGGGCAGACGTTGGAGGCGATCCAAGAGCTTACGCGCATGGCTGTCGGGCGACGGCTCGATCAGCGTGTGCGGATCATCGTCGACGTCGAGGACTACCGCAAACGCCGAGAGGAACAACTCGAGGAACGATCTCGCGAGATCGCCGAACGGGTGCGCGAGATCGGGCGCGAGGAAGAACTGGAACCGATGAACTCGTACGAGCGCAAGCTCGTGCACGACGCGGTGGCAGACATAGAGGGCGTGGAGACGATCTCCAAGGGAGAAGACCCGGAGCGCTACGTCGTGATCAGGCCCGCTTGACCGTCTGGGTCGCCCCAGATCGAGAGCATCGCGTGGAACCGAATCCTCTGCGAGACTTAAGATCCACGTGCGGGGGATGTTTCACGTGAAACATGAGGGTTGGGACGGGGCCCAGGACCTCGGCATCCCGCTGGACATCGCAACCATCGGGCTGCTCGAGCACTTCGAGGCGTCCTTGCTCGAGCGAGCCGTTCCTCGCGGCATGATCGCAGCTTCCGACGCACCGAGGATCCGCGAACGACACATCCTCGATTGCCTGCGCGCCACTCCCCTGCTGCCCACGGAAGGAACCGTCTGCGATCTCGGCTCCGGAGCAGGGCTTCCGGGAATGGTGCTGGCCTTGCTGAGACCGGACCTTCGGTTCGCATTGGTCGAGGTGAGGCGCAATCGTGCGGGATTCCTCGCGGACGTCGCCGGAGACCTGGGCCTCACCAACGTGACCGTGCACGGGCGCCGTCTGGAGACATTCAAGGAGCCCGTCGTCGTCTGTCTCGCCCGCGCGTTCGGGGGTCCGGAACGCTCGTGGGAAGCCGCTCAGCGGATCCTGGAACCACAGGGACGCCTGATCTACTGGGCCGGCCAGAGCTTCGATCCCTCGCACGATCTGCCCGAAGGCGTGAGCTCTCGGCTTTTCCAGACCCCGACCCTTGCACGGTCCGGCCCGCTGGTTATCATGACCCGGCAGTGACCAAAGCTCCTTCCGGCGTCAACGCCGCCCCGAGCCCCACCTCTCGCTCGACCTCCAAGGGCGTGTCGACCGCCACATCTCCAGCGAAGCTCTCGACGACCGAGAAGCCGATTCCGGTTCCTCCTGATTCCCCGGGGCTCGCCCGCATCGTCGCCATCGCGAATCAGAAGGGTGGAGTCGGCAAGAGCACCACGGCCGTGAGTCTCGGCGCAGCGCTCGCAGACCTCGGCTACCGCGTCTTGGTGATCGACCTCGATCCGCAGGGAAACGCTTCGACCGGCATGGGGATCCGTCACGAGGCCCGGGCGATCACGGTGTACGACGTGATCGTCTCGGAAGCTGCGGTCGACGACGCGATCGTGCAGACCCCGGTGCCGCACCTGTCTGCCGTCCCGTCGACCATCGATCTCGCTGGTGCGGAGATCGAGCTGGTGAGCCAGTTCTCCCGCGAGACCCGCCTGAAGAAGGCGCTCGCCCCGATCAAAGAGGGGGTCTATGACTTCATCTTGCTCGATTGTCCGCCGTCGCTGGGCTTGCTCACCATCAACGCGTTGACGGCCGCCGAAGAGCTCATCGTGCCCATCCAATGCGAGTACTACGCACTCGAGGGCCTCGGACAACTCCTTCGGAACGTCTCTCTCGTGCAGCAGAACATCAACCCGGGTCTTCGACTCACCGGCATCGTGATGACGATGTTCGACCCGCGGACCAAGCTCTCCGAGCAGGTCGTCGATGAGGTGCGTCGGTACTTCGGTGCGCTCGTGTACGACGTCATCATCCCCCGGACCGTCCGGCTCTCGGAGGCGCCGGGATTCGGGCAGCCGATCACCGTGTACGACCCCAGGTCCAAGGGAGCTGAGTCCTACCGCGAGCTCGGGCGCGAGGTCGCGCTCCGACCCCCTCCGGACGAGCCGATGCCGGTCTACGAGGATCTCCCCACGGTGGTCGTGCCTGCGGTCGATCCGACTTCGGCGGCGGCTGAGCCGCTCGACGAAGCGGAGCTCGGCGCGATCCCGACGGTCCACGACCTGACGGAGCCCGAACCCGAGCCCGAGCCCGAGCCCGAGCCCGAACCCGAGCCCGAACCCGAGCCCGAACCCGAGCCGAACGTCTCGGACTCACCTGAACCCTCGCCCCCCGCCGACGCGCCGGCGCCCCCCGCCGAGCATCCATCGACCGACGCGCCCGCGGCCGTCGTTCCTCCGCCGCGGCCGGCGAGCGAGGCTCTGCCCGAGGACGACGACGACCTGTGGGAGGCGGCCGATGCGGCCAACGAGCCGCGCGTCGCCCCGCCCCGCTCCCCGGTTCCACCTGGACACCTCCCTGAACGAAGGGTGGTGGTCATCGATGAGGACGCCGAGACCATCCCATCGTCCTCGCGACCCGATCCGAGCGATCCAAGCTCAGCGGGAAGCGAAGGCCGAGTCGTGGGAGACATCGGAGCCACGCTGAAGGACGACGGAGCCCGCAAACGCCGGTGGCGACTGTTCCGCAAGGGAGGCGAATGATGTCGAAGCGAGGTGGTCTCGGGCGAGGCCTGTCCGCGTTGATCCCCGGCGCGCCCGAAGCCGGCGAGGGATTGAGCGGGCTGCTCGAGGTGCCTGTGCACGCCGTGGCGCCCAACCCCAAGCAGCCCCGAACCCAGTGGGACCCTGAGGAGATCCAGTCCTTGGCTGCGTCGATCCGCGAGGTCGGGATCCTGCAGCCCATCGTGGTTCGCCGATCGGGCGAGGAAGGGTACGAACTCGTCGCGGGGGAGCGCCGGCTTCGAGCGGCGAAGGTGGCCGGGCTTGCGACTGTTCCTGTCGTGCTGCGGGACACGGGCGACGCCGATCTGCTCCGCGAGGCGCTCATCGAGAACATCCACCGTCAGGACCTCGGGCCGATCGAGCTGGCCGAGGCCTTCCGCCAGTTGCTCGAGGACCTCGGCCTCAAGCAGGAGGACCTGGCCGAAAGGGTCGGTGTGTCACGGTCACACATCGCAAACACCATCCGGTTGCTCCAGCTGCCGCTCGAGTCGCAACAGCTGCTCACCGACGCGAAGATCCAGGCTGGTCACGCGAGGGCGCTCTTGGCGCTGGGCGACTCCGATGCTATGAACACGCTCGCGCTCAGGGTCGCGGCCGAGGACCTCTCGGTCCGCGAGACCGAGGACCTCGTTCGCCGATACCTCGAGCCCACGCCCGATCGAGAGGCCATCGCCGACGTGGCGACGACGCCCGGGAGCGACCCGGGCATGGCGGAGGTCGAGGAGATCCTGTCCGAACAGCTGGCGACGCGGGTCCAGATCCTGTACGGGAAGAAGCGCGGTCGCGTGGTCATCGAGTTCGGCTCTGTCGACGACCTCGAGCGCATCGTCTCGGAGATCGTGGGGTCTGGACCGGGTCTCGCTCCCGACTGACGCCTCGGTTCCCTATGCGCGTGGCCCGCCTCGGGCGACCGCCGACTGGAGGACCGTCTCGCACAACTCGTTGAGATCCATGCCGACGGCTTTAGCTCCCATGGGAAGCAGACTGGTCTCGGTCATGCCTGGGGAGACGTTCACCTCGAGCACCCACGGCAACCCGTCCGCGTCGACGATCATGTCCACCCGAGCCACGTCCCGAAGGCGCAAGCGCGACCAGGCGGCCATGGCGGTCTCGTGGCAGATCGCAGCGGTCTCGTCGCCGAGTCGCGCCGGGGCGAAGTATTCCGTGGCTCCGGCCGTGTACCGGGCGGCGTAGTCGTAGGTGCCGCCCTTGGGCACGATCTCGACCGCTGGAAGCGCCTCGCCCGGCGTGCCGATCACGCCGACCGCGATCTCGGTGCCCGAGACCGCCCGCTCGACGATCGCGGCGCCGCTGAACGACAGCGCGGCCATCACGGCCGCCGGCAGGTCGGACCCTCGATCCACGGTTGAGACTCCGAGGGCCGACCCGCTCCTCGAGGGCTTGACGACACACGGGAGGCCCACGCGGTCGATCGCGGTGGCCATCGCGGCGCCGGCCCCGAGGTCGCGTAACGCGGTGCCTTCGATCGGCGCCCAGGCCGGTGTTCGCACCCCCGCACGCTCCAGCGCGTCCTTCGCGAGGAGCTTGTCGAAGGCGACCTCGCAATCGAAGGCCGCGGTTCCCGTGTACGTCAGCCCCAAGAGGTCGAGCAGTCGTTGGGCCGTGCCGTCCTCCCCCTCCTTGCCGTGCAGGGTCAGGTAGCACAGCTCGGTGGCCCGCTCCAGCAGGCTCTCGGCTAGGGAGACCTCGCCCGGATCGATCAACAGGGCGTCGTGGCCGAGGTCCAGCAACGCCCCGAGCACGCGATGTCCCCCGCGCAGGGAGACGTCGCGCTCGGGGGTCCGCCCACCCGCCACGACCGCGACGTTCACGGGTGCAGGCTCCTGTAGAG
>JBOGVO010000132.1:0-4268 GCA_050692855.1 Actinomycetota bacterium
ATCCTCGACGGTCCGGGCGCAGCGCCGTTCGACGGCGAGGGCGTGCCGAGCGGCCGCACCGAGCTCTTCACGGCCGGGACGTTGAACGGGTTCCTGCACGACACGTACACCGCGGCGCGCATGGGCAACGGGCAACGCTCGACCGGCAACGCCAAGCGCGGCTCGTACAAGGGCTCGCCCGGCGTGGGCACCTCCAACTTCTACCTCGAGAACGGCTCGACCTCGTTCGACGACCTGTTGCGCCAGGCCGACGGCGGGGTGTTGATCGCCGAGGTCACGGGCGTGCACTCCGGAGCGAACCCGATCAGCGGCGAGTTCAGCGTGGGCGCGACCGGCCTGCGCGTCGAAGGCGGCGCGATCGGCGAGCCGCTTCGGGAGATGACGATCGCCTCGACCTTGCCCCAGATGCTGGCCGGCATCTCCGGGCTCGGCGACGACCTCCGCTTCTTCTCGAGCGTGGGCACGCCGTCGGTGTTGATCGGCGAGATGACGCTCGCCGGCGTCTAGGTCCAGGTCGGTCGAGAGCGCGCCTGGTCCGGGGTTCGGATCAGCGAGCGCGATCGCGCCGGAAGAGCACTCCCAGGCCCGCCATCACGGTCACGAAGCCCAGCGCCGAGGCGATCAGGAACGCCCGAGCGGCGCTCTCCGGATCGTCGAACGCTCCGGCGAGGGCTTGCAGGAACAACGTCGTCACCCCGATCCCGGCGCCGACCAGCAGTGCGAGCGCCACCGAGAGTCGATGACCGTCGGGAAGCACGTACCCCACGATCCCCGCGGCCACGGCGGCCGTGCCGATCAACACCATCGCCCACGATGTGTAGGTCTCCTCCATGGTTCCGCAGCGTGGCACGCTTCCGGCGCGGGGGGAATGCCCGTCATCGCTTCGTCGCGCAGACGACACATCGCCGCCGCAGCGGGCGGGGCCGCCTGACAGCTCAGGTGCCGACGGCCGGAGCACCCGATCGCGTGATCGCGATCAGCCCGACCCCGGGGTCGGCCCGGAAGCGAGGCCCGCGGCCGCGCCCGACCCGAGTTGCGGGCGCTGTCGGAACCATTCGGTGAAGACCTTGCAGCGGCCACGCATGTCGAACTCCATCACGAACACGTTGTCGTAGACACGCTCGGGTTTCCTGTCGGCGTCGAAGTAGGTGCTCACGCCGATCGCGACGCCGCGGTCCCCCTCGACGGCGAACGGCTCGTACCAGGCGTCCCAGGTGCCGGGCTCGTCGGGTTCGTCGAGCCACGAGGTGATGATCGCGTCGCGCCCGAAGACCGGCTCCTCGGACGGGTGGTAGCGGTACTCGGCGTCGGCGGTGAACAGCTCACCGATCGCTGTGGCGTCGTTCGAGCGCCACGCCTCCACGTACGCGTCGAGCCAGCGTTGTAGGGCGGGTCGGTCCATCGCGGCCTCCATCGCGGCCTCCTTCGCGTCCTCTCGCTCGGCCGGTCTCGCCGGAGGACGTCCAGGGTAGCCGCATCGTGAACGGTACGCGCCCGGGCGGGGTCGGCGCGAGGCCGTCGTCACGTCGTGGCTTCGCGCACTCCGGTCGCGATGAGTCCCAGCACGAGCGCGGCGACCGCCAAGCGGTAGAGCATGAACACCTTGAAGTCGTGCCGCTTCAGGTACTTCAGCAGCCCCCAGATGACCAGGAAACCGCTCACGGCCGAAGAGACGAACCCCCAGAAGAACTCCGCGTCGTGCCCCTGGAACCCGGTCTGCGTGAGCTCGAGGCCCTTGAACAGGCCGGCTCCGGCGATGATCGGGAGCGACAGCAGGAACGAGAATCGGGCGGCGGTCTCCCGGTCGAGCCCGATCGCCCGCGCGGCGGTCATCGTCACCCCCGATCGCGAGATCCCGGGCTGCAAGGCCATCGCCTGCGCGATACCCAGGAACAGGCCGGTGCCGACGCCGATCGAGCCGAGCCCTCGAACGCTGGGGGCGCGCCTGTCGACCTCGTAGAGCACCACCCCGAAGACCGCGAGCATCACCGAGATCAGCCAGGGGGCGCCGAGGTTGTCCTGGATCACGTCCTCGAACACGAACCCCACGACCGCTCCCGGGATCGTGCCGATCACCAGGGCCCAGGCGAGGCGTTCGTCGGTGGTCTCGATGCGCCGGATTCGAACGGTGACGAACCAGGCGACCAGGTAGCGCCACAGATCTCGCCGGAAGTAGATCACCGCTCCGAGCAGCGTGCCCATGTGCAAGGCGACGTCGAACGACTTCGCGAAGCTCGCGTTCCCTCCCAGCTGATCCCATCCGAAGAGCCATGGCACGAGGATCAGATGGCCGGAGCTGGAGACAGGCGCGTACTCGGTCGCGCCCTGCACGAGGCCGAGCACGATCGCTTGCCAGATGGGCACGTCGACGGTCCTTTCGATGCAGCGCCTGTGTCGGGCGGGCAGGAAGCCGACCCATGCTAGCGGTCGAGCGGGCGCTCAGGAACGGCCGAACGGTGGTTGTGCGGCGACCCCGCTGAGCCTAGGGTCGGAGCCGATCCGTCGCTCCGCGCGTCTGTCGCACGGGGGTCCGAACGAGCCGCCCGCCAGGAGGGTCGCATGCATCAGCGTCGCTGGTGGACGGCGGTTCCCGTCATCGCCGCTCTGCTCGCCGGGAGCGCCGTCACCCAGGTCGGCACCGCGATGGCCGGGGCAGGCCCCGCTCCCGAGCTGCGGCTGATCCGCTCAGCCCCGCGGATCGTCGCGCGTCGCGCGCCGTCGGGGCAGGTCTTCCTCGATCCGAAGGTGTTCCTCGCCGCGTCCGGCGCCGACCTCGAGATCGAGGTGTCGCGGCCCGACTACGACACGGCGGTCTCGGCCGTTCAACGCTTGCCCGGCGGGGGGTCCGTGACGTTGCCCGCCGAGGTGCTCGAGGCGTGGCTCGGCTTCACGCGCTTCTACCGCGTCACCGTGACCGACCAGGACGGCGACGTGCGCTTCGATCGGTTGCGCCCCTTCTGTCCCAACACGTGGCAGAAGGTGCGCGTCGGTCCGGACGGTCCGTCGCAGCCGGTCTTCCCCGACTACTGCAGCTGGAACCCGTTCACGCTCGGCATGGTGTACGGCGTCGAGCAGGATTGGGCGGCGAGCCTCTCGGGCGACTGGTACCGCGGGATCTCGATGCGCCTGCCGAAGGGACGCTACGCGGTCGACGTGTCGATCGACGGTCGCTTCACCGACATGTTCGACGTCGAGCCCTCGAACGCCTCGGTCTCGCTGAGCCTCGTCGTGAAGGAGCGGCGACGCCATCATCACGGGTCGGTCGAGCGAACGCGGCCGGGCGGGTCCGGAACCCGGCGACCGACTCCGGGGGTGCCGGTGGCGCGAGCCCCCGATCCTTCGACGTTGCCCGATCTCGTTCCGCTGCCCTCGTGGGGCATCGGCGTCCATCGCACGCGCCGCGGCGAGTTCCTCGCGTTCGGCGCCAACATCTGGATCAAGGGCAACGGCCCGATGGTGGTGGAGGGGTTCCGGCGAGAAGGCGAGCGGGTCATGGACGCCTACCAGTTCTTCTACCAGGACGGGGCGCCCGTGGGGCGAGCGCCGGTGGGCGAGCTCGAGTTCGATGTCCGCGACGGACACGAGCACTGGCACTTCAAGCAGTTCGCGGGGTACCAGCTGTTGGCTGCTGACAGGGAGACGGTCGTCGTCAGCACGAAGGAATCGTTCTGTCTCGTGCCCACCGATGCGATCGACCTGACGTTGGCGGAAGCGGACTGGCGCCCCGGGCACGTGGGCCTGTTCAGCGCCTGCGGCGGGCGCGAGGACCTCTGGATCCGTGAGGTGCTCCCGGTTGGTTGGGGCGACACCTACTACCAGTACCTGCCGGGTCAGTCCTTCGACATCACCGACCTGCCGAACGGCACGTACTTCATCAAGGTGATCGCGAACCCCGGCGGGCATCTGTACGAGGCCGCGCGCGGCAACAACGCGAGCCTCCGCAAGGTCATCCTGCGCGGGAGGCCAGGGCACCGCCGCGTCGAGGTGCCGCCGTGGCACGGCATCGACACGGAGGGCCCGATCGCGTTTCGCGCGCTGCGCGAGCTCAGGGGATGAGGGGCGGCGCCGTCTCGCTCTCGGAACCCACGATCGCGATCGAGAGCAGGGCGAGGCTGGAGGCACGCGCGAGCGCTTCCACCGTGAGCGGGTCGGCCAGCACGACGACGGGCGGCCCCGAGACGCCGCCGGGCTGAGAGGCGGCGGGCGGCGCGCCGGCCTCGACGACCTCGAGCACGTCGAGCGCGGTTGCGACCGTGTCGGTGTACGGC
>JBOGVO010000133.1:0-6956 GCA_050692855.1 Actinomycetota bacterium
GACCCCCACCGCTTCGAACAGGCACGCGTCCATCCATGTGCCGTGACTCGCGGCCGTCGAGACCAACCCGAAGAGCCCATCGACAGGCGCGGAGGAGGCGGGGCGATGGTGGGTAGTGCCCGGGCCCGGGCTCGGTGCTCGCGCACGACCGTGAGCGGCGCCACGTCGTCTCGCCTCCCCGGGGTACCGGGCTTTACCGTTGATAGACACGTGCGCCCGTAGACCCCGCAGAGTCCGTTCGTGCACAGGATCGTCTTCGACGGTCTGGCACCCGCTAGGAGAGGACTGATCATGACGCACTCCCACGACCATGGAACGAAGCCGGCAACCGACTTCACCGCTGCGGTCAACGAGGCGGCTTTGGCGAAGTACGCCATGGATGATCGGGACGACTTCTATGACGTCGAGCGGGGGTTCATCGCGGGGTGGGGCGAGAAGCTGTACAGCGATGACGGCCTGCTGATCTTCGACGGCGAGGCGCTCGGGTACATCAACGACGACATGCCCGCGCCGCCATCGGTGAACCCGAGTCTGTGGCGCCAGTCGCAGCTCATCAAGCGCGCCGGGCTGTTCAAGGTGGTCGACGGTCTCTACCAGGTTCGACTGTCGGCCAGCCTCACCATCGTCGACGCCCCCGACGGGTTGGTCATCATCGACACCACGACGAGCGCCCGCCTGGCCAAGGCCGGCCTCGAGCTGTTCCGCAAGGAGCTGAGCAACGACAAGCCGGTCGTGGCCGTGATCTACACGCACACCCACTTCGATCACTACGCCGGGGTGAAGGGGGTGGTCGACGAGGCCGACGTGGCCTCGGGCAAGGTGCCGATCCTCGCCCCGGGCACGATCGAGTCGTTCGACAAGTTCGCGATCGGCGAGAACGTCATCACCGGCAACGCCATGTCGCGCCGCATGTCCCACACCTTCGGGCTCCTGTTGCCCCACTGCGACTGCGGGCTGGTGACCCTCGGGCTGAGCACCGGTGTCGACGTCATGAACCCGCTGGTGACCTACATCTCGCCGACCGACGGGATCACCAAGTCGGGTGGGAAGCGGACGCTGGGCGGCTGGACGTTCGAGTTCGTCTACACGCCCGACACCGAGGCCCCCGAGGAGCTGCACATCTGGATCCCCGAGATCAAGGCGGTCACCTGCGCCGAGAATGCCAACCACTCGATGCACAACATCCAGACCATCCGTGGCGCCCGCACCCGTGATGCCCGGAACTTCGCTCGGTACATCGACGAAACCCTCGTCCGGTGGGGCGACGACGCCGAGGTGCACTGGGGACCGCACACCTGGCCGGTGTGGGGCAATGAGAAGGTCGTGGCCTTCCTGGAGTCACAGCGCGACATGTACAAGTTCATCCACGACCAGTCGCTGCGCCTCGCGAACCAGGGCCTCACCCCGCTCGAAGCGGCCGAGATCGTCGAGCTGCCCGACGCGATCGGCAAGAAGTGGTTCAACCGCTACTACCACGGCGGTCTGCACCACAACGTCCGCGCCGTGTTCCACAAGGAGCTCGGGTTCTGGGACGGCGACCCGGCCACCATCCTCCCGTTGCTGCCCGACGACAACGCCAAGCGCCACGTCGAGCTCATCGGCCGCGACAAGATCCTCACCGAGGGACGCGGTGCGATCGACAGCGGTGACTACCGGTGGGCGATCCAGGTGCTGCACCACCTCGTGTTCGCCGACCCCGACGACACCGAGGCCAAGGAGCTCCAAGCCGACGCCTACGAGCAGCTCGGCTACCAGCAGGAAGTTCCGCAGTACCGGGCCATCTTCCTTACTGCAGCGAAGGAGCTTCGCGAGGGTGTCGTCAGCGAAGGTCGGTTCAACACCGACAGCCAGGACACGATCTTGGCGATGCCCATCGATCTGCTCTTCGACTTCGTCGGCGTACGCATCATCGGTGACAAGGCGAGCGAAGTGGACTTCGGCATCAACTTCACCTTCGCCGAGCACGGCGACGAGTGGACGATGTGGGTGCGCAACGGCGTGCTCAACGCGCGAAAGGGCCACGCCGAAGGAGCCCAGCTCTCGGTCTCGGGTCCCAAGCCGGCCCTTGCCGGTGTGCTGCTCCAGCCCGGTGAGGCCCGCGAGCTCATCGACAAGGCCGGTGTCGTTGTCGACGGTGATCTCGGTGCGCTCGACACGCTTGCCTCGGTCACCGACACCTTCGACCCCGCGTTCAACATCGTCACGCCATAACCACACCAGGGGAGGGCTCACGAACGCCGGGGTGGACGAACCCTCTTGGGTCCAGCCCGTCCAGCGCACGAGATGGGCGGCGAAGGGACAACCGGTTGCCGACCCAGCTCAAGTAGGCGCTTCTGCGCACGCGACCTTCCACCAACTCGAAGGTCAGTGGGATGGGCTGCTACAAGCGGACTGTGAGGCCGGGTTCAAGCGAGTGGGCCGTTCGCTCATAACGCCGCGGTCACAGGTTCAGATACTGTCCGCGCGACCAACCAGGGGTGTCGGCGATGCCGGCCCCCTGCTGCGTGCCGGTCCCGCCGGAGTCCCACGCCGCGTCGATCGAGGCTAGGATGACGCGGTCGACCCGATCGAAGATCGAAGGGGGAACCGGCGTGCCGAAGCATGACGTAGTGGGGCAGCTCTCGCGCGTGCCCCTGTTCTCCGGGTGTTCCCGCAGAGACCTGCAGACGATCGCCCGTGTCGTCAAGGACATCGATCACGCGAATGGCACCGTGATCGCGCGCGAGGGGGAGCCGGGGGTAGGCCTATTCGTGATCGTCGACGGCACCGCCGACGTGACGATCGGCGGCAAGAAGAAGGCGGCGCTCGTACCGGGAGACTTCTTCGGCGAGATCGCGCTGCTCGACGGCGGCCCGCGAACGGCCACGGTCACGGCGACCTCCGACATCCAGATGCTCGGGCTCACGGAATGGGTCTTCCGAGGGTTGATGCAGGAGCATCCATCGATCGCGGTGAAGACGCTGCAGCAGATGGCGAGTCGTCTGCGCAACGCCACCAAGGCCGCGACGGCCTGATCCGGCCGGCGTCGCGGTCCACGTACGGAGGCAACCGGCGTGACCGCGGAGCCCGGCCCCCGGGAGCGTGCCCTCGCCGAGCGACGCGCGAACGCGCGGGCGGCGGGGGATTTCGCCTCGGCCGATGCCATCCGCGACGAGCTCGCCGCAGCCGGGTGGAGCATCGTCGACGCGCCGGGCGGCACGTGGCGGCTCGATCCCGTCGTGGTGCCGGCACGAGCCGGGCCCGAGCGTGTGCGTCCCGACGACGTGCCGTCGAGACTCGCCGAGCCTCCGACCGATGACGTCTCGGTGCACTGGGTCGTGGAAGGGTGGACCGACGACGTCGTGCGCGCGATCGCGTCGTTCCGAGCCAACCGGGGAGGGCGCCGCGTTCGCTACGTCGTCGCCGACGTCACGGGCACGGATCCGGACGTGTTCGAAGCCGGATCGCACGACGACGTGGACGTGATCTCCTTGGTCGCCGGCACCGGCTGGGCGGCGGCGTGCAACGCCGGCCTCCGCCGCGGCACCGGGCGGATCGCGCTCGTGATGGACGGCTCGATCGAGGCCGCAGGCGACATCGTGGGGCCGCTCGAGGAGGCGCTCGAGGACCCGAGGGTTGGCATCGCGGGACCGTTCGGCCTCGTCACGCACGACCTCCGGCAGTTCGAGGACGCGCCGGGCCCGGGCCCGTGCGACGCGATCGAGGGGTACTGCATGGCGATGCGCCGAGAGACGCTCGATCGAACGGGCGGCTTCGATCGAAGGTTCCGGTGGTACCGGACCGCGGACATCGAGCTCTCGTTCCGGGTGAAGGATCTCGGGCTGCGCACCGACGCGGTGCCGGTTCCCGTCATCAGGCACGAGCATCGCATGTGGTTCGAGACCGATGCCGCGGAGCGGGCGAAGTGGTCCAAGCGCAACTTCTACCGGTTCCTCGATCGGTGGCGCGACCGGTGGGACCTCGTGCTCGATCCCCGTTCGCCCACGGAGGCCGGGCCCTGACCTGCGGCTCGCGCGATCAGTCGACCGTGGGCATCGGCGGCGCCGGCGGCATCGCGATCTCCGGGGAGCGGGCGGGCTCGGGCGTGGGCTTCGGCACGGCCGCGGCGGCAGCCGCCGATTCCCGCTCTTTCACCTCTTCCTGTTGGCGGAGATCCTCCGCGTTCGGGATGGGCTTCGTGCCCCCCGTGTACGCCTCGAGGTCGTCGCCGTCGATCGTCTCGGTGACGAGCAACAGCGCGGAGAGCTGGTCGAGCATGTCGCGATGCTGCATGAGGAGGCGCTCGGCCTGGTCGTGCGCGTCGTTCAGCAGGCGCGTGACCTCCTCGTCGATCTTCTCGGCGGTGCCGGCCGAGATGCGGGGGCCCATGGAGAAGACGGCGTTCGGATCGTCGTGGCCCAACGAGAGGGGCCCGACCTTGTCGCTCATGCCGTACTCGGTGACCATCGCCCGCGCGATCTGGGTGGCCTTCTCGAGGTCGTTCTGCGCCCCCGTCGAGACCTCGCCGAATATGATCTCTTCGGCCACACGACCCCCCATCGCGTAGGCGAGGGTGTCCCTCAACTCGGGCTCGGTCGCGAGGAACCGATCCTCGAGCGGGCGCGTCATCGTGAGCCCCAGCGCCGCGGTGCCGCGCGGGATGATCGTGATGCGGTGCACCGGGTCGAGGTTCTCGGAGTAGTGCGCGACCAGGGCGTGACCCATCTCGTGCGACGCCACGCGCGACTTCTCCTTCTCGCTCATCACGCGCGACTTCCGCTCGAGACCCATCGACGCGCGGTCGATCGCCTCCTCGAGCTCGTCCATCGTGACGGCGTTCTTCTCACGACGGGCGGCGAGCAGGGCGGCCTCGTTCACGACGTTCTCGAGGTCGGCGCCGGTGAACCCGGGGGTGCGGGCAGCAATCGTGCGCAGCTCGACCGTGGGGGAGAGGGCGACGCCCCGAGCGTGCACCCGCAGGATCTCCTCCCGACCTCTGAGGTCGGGGCGGTCGACGACGACCTGGCGGTCGAACCGCCCCGGGCGCACGAGCGCGGGGTCGAGCACGTCGGGCCGGTTCGTGGCGGCCATGATGATGACCCCCTTCGAGGCATCGAAGCCGTCCATCTCGACCAGCAGCTGGTTCAGCGTCTGCTCGCGCTCGTCGTGTGCGCCGAGTCCGGCTCCCCCCACGCCGCCGCGGCCCTTGCCGATCGTGACGATCTCGTCGAGGAAGACGAGCGCGGGGGCCTTCTCCTTCGCCTGCTGGAACAGCTCCCGCACCCGCGCGGCTCCGAGCCCGACGAACATCTCCACGAACTCCGATCCGCTCATGAAGAAGAACGGCACGTTCGCCTCGCCGGCGACCGCCCGCGCGAGGAGCGTCTTGCCGCACCCTGGAGGCCCGAGCAGCAGCACGCCCTTGGGGATGCGTCCCCCGAGCCGCTGGTACTTCTTCGGGTTGGACAGGAACTCCACGATCTCGCGCAGCTCGTCCTTTGCCTCGTCGACGCCGGCGACGTCGGCGAACGTGGTCTTCATCTCCTTGCGGTCATAGATCTTGACCTTGTTCTTGCCCATGTTGAGGGCGCCCGAAGCTCCCGCGCCCATCCGCCGGAACACGAACCAGTAGATGCCGATCATGATCAGCGCGAACGGCAGGATGTTGAGCAGCAGCGACATGAACACGCTCGGCTGCTCGAACTCGAAGTTGACGTTGTTGTCCTTCAAGAAGGTCGCGAGGTCCTGGGTCTGGAAGTTCGGTGCGAGCGTCGTCGTGAAGCTCGTCGAGTCCTGGTCCTGGTCGGTCTTCACGGCGCCGGAGATCGACGAGTCGGAGATCTTCACCGGGACGGTGGGGTCGAGGGTGCCCTGCTCGACGTGGTCGATGAACTCGCTGTAGCTGATCGACTCTCGCGCGCTGTTCGAAAGCACCTGGTTGAAGATCAGGAGCGCCAGGAGCAGCACGGGAACGATCAACCAGGGTGCGAATCGGGGCTTCGGCGGGCCGGCGGAGCCGCCGCCACCATCGTTGCCGGTGCGTCGCGAGAACGGGGAACGGTCGTCGTCGTTAGCCATCGTGCCTTCGATTCTCCCATCGACACCGAGTTATGCCAGGCTCCGCGGACGAGATGGTCGCGGTGCCACGGTTCCTCCACACCACCCAACCATCGGCAGGGTCGGCCTCCGTCTGGATGCGCGATACTGGCCGACCATGGCCCAGACCGCCGCCGCCGAAGATCCCGCGCTGCGCGCCCGCTTCGAGCGCGACGTGATGCCATTGGTCCCGAGCCTCTACGCGGCAGCCCTCCGCATGACCCGGAACCCCACCGACGCCGAGGACCTCGTGCAGGAGACATACCTGCGCGCGTACCGGGGGTTCGGGGGATTCCAAGAGGGGACGAACCTCAAGGCGTGGCTCTATCGCATCCTGACCAACAACTTCATCAACACCTACCGGAAGAAGCAGCGCGAGCCGAAGACCGTCGAGGGTCCCGACGACTTCGACGATTGGTACCTCTACGACCGGCTGGGGGGCCGCAACGTCGAGCTGTCGGCCGAGACCGAGGTGCTCGACCGCATGCCCGACGAGGCGGTGAAGCGCGCGCTCGAGTCGCTGCCCGAGAACTTCCGGCTGCCCGTGTTGCTCGCCGACGTCGAAGGGTTCAGCTACAAGGAGATCGCCGAGATCATGGACACGCCGATCGGCACCGTGATGTCGCGTCTGCATCGGGGAAGGAAAGCGCTGCACAAGGCGTTGTGGGACACGGCGAAGGAACGAGGATTGGTCGATGACGACGCCTGACTGTGGGCCGAGGTGCCAAGAGACGCTGAGGGAGATCGAGTCCTTCCTCGACGGTGAGCTCGATGTCTCCGTGCAGCAGCGGATCGAGATGCATCTGTCGGACTGCAACCCGTGCATGCAGCGGGCCGAGTTCCGTCGCCACGTGAAGGTGATGGTGCGCTCGAAGTGCGGT
>JBOGVO010000134.1:0-10420 GCA_050692855.1 Actinomycetota bacterium
ATGCTGCTCCGCGCCGACGGCTCGCCGATCGTCGCCCTCGGCGCCTCGACGTCGTTCGGGAACGAAGGGCTCTCGCTCTTCGGTCTGGCCGCAGGGGTGCCGATACCCGACACGCAAGCCACCTGAACGACCGACTGGAACGGGTTGCCTCGTCGCGTATCATGACGCGACCCGTTGGGAGACGGTGCACACCATGGCCAGAGGATCACACGCACCCGCGCGCAGGAGACGCGCGATCGCCGTCGTGGCGATCGTCGCCGGCGTGCTCGTGCTCGCGGCCGGGGGAGCGGCCTACAGCGCCTATCGGTACGAGCAGGCTCGCGCCGACCGCATCCTCCCGGGGGTCACGATCGACGGCATCGATGTCGGCGGCATGACGAAGGCGGAAGCGGTCGAGGCGGTGCGAGCGGGCGCCCTCTCGACGCTGCAGCAGCCGATCAAGCTCCGCGCCGGCGGCCGCTCGTGGTCGGTCACCTTCGAGGAGCTTGGGCAGCGGTCCCGATCGGTCCGCGCGGTGAACCAGGCGCTCGGCGTGGGCCAGACGATGGGCACGTTCTCGCGGTTCTGGCACCGCTTCAACGACGAGCCGGTCGGACAGGAGGTCGAGCTCGGCTTCGCCGGCGACGCGCGCGTCGACGCGGTGCTCCGCGGCATCGCGAAGGACATCGCCGTCAAGCCGGTGGATGCCGAAATCACCTACGCCGACGGGCAGGTCGTCTTCCAGAAGTCGAAGCCCGGACGGGCGCTCGACTTCGTCGACGCGCGGGCCGCGCTGAAGGGCGCGTTGGAGTCCCGTTCCACGTCGCGGCTTCCGCTGCCCGTCCTGAAGGTGCAGCCGAAGGTGACCGAACGGAAGATGCCCCGCACGATCGTCGTCCGGGTCGACGAGAACAAGCTCTACCTCTACGACGGGTTCGACGTGATCCGCACGTGGGCGGTCGCGACGGCGATGCCCGGGTGGATCACGCCCCAAGGGGACTGGAACCTCTACCGCAAGGCGGTCAACCCCACCTGGTACAACCCGGCGCTCGACAGCTGGGGCGCCGACCTGCCCGCGGTCGTGCCCGGTGGTCCGACGGCACCGATGGGAACCCGGGCGCTCTACATCACGGCCCCCGGCCTCATCCGCATCCACGGCACGCCGGCCGACAGCTCGATCGGCACCTACGCGTCGCACGGGTGTATCCGCATGCACAACTGGGAGGTCGAGGAGCTGTATCCGATGGTCGACGTCGGCACCAGGGTGATCGTCGCGGGGGCGCGTCCCGCGAACGCGGTCGAGGGCGACACCCCGGCCTCCGTGAACGTCTGAGCTCCCCGGTCCCCGCGGTCTTGTCACTCTTTCTCCGGCGGACCGTTGTCGCGACGCGCCGGCCGGGCGTAGGGTGACGGAGTACCTCGCAGCGACGCGATGGGAAACCGGAGCGCCACTGCGAGGTACATCTCTGTGCGCAGGATGCTTGGAGATCACATCCGTGTGATCTAGGCTTCGCGACGATGCGAACCTGCGCGAAGATGCGATGCGACGCCGAGCCCGTGGCCACCGTCTCCCTGCGATACGCCGAACGCGAGGTGGCGATCGTCGACCTCGTCCCCGAGCGCGACCGCAACCTGCTCGACCTCTGCCGCAGACACGTCGAACGTCTGACGCCCCCGGTCGGGTGGGAGGTGCGTGACGCTCGCGCGACCGTCGAGGTCGCCGAGGGCGAACCGGCGCTCGCGGGCTGAACGGCTGCGGGAATGCCGTTCGGACTCGGCCGTTCCGCGGGCGATCGCCCGACCGAACGGCCCATGAGGGTCCCCCCGATGGGGTGCTCGGGGCGGTTCGAGGGCCATGCGATGCACCGCTCACGAGGCCCAGGGAAATGACAGCACCGAGCTATGGTCCCGAGCCTGCCGCGACGCCGACACTGATGGGGACATGGACATCGGAACCTGCCCCCAGTGCCACACCGGAGATCTGATCGCGATCTCGATGACGGTCGGCGGCCGGGACCTGTCGTTCCGCACCTGCCATCACTGCGAAGCCAAGTGGTGGTTCCGTGAGGGCGAAGAGGTCCCGCTGGCGTCGGTCATCGGGTTGGTCGTCCAGAGATGACCCGCCGGGGGGCGGCGACGCCCCCCGCGCACCCCGCCTGACGAGCTCATGGCCGCGTCCGTAGGATGCGGTCGTGCCCAGCGATCTCGACCGCATCTTCAAGGCGTACGACGTCCGCGGCGTCGTCCCCGACGACCTCGACGGCGATCTCGTGCGTCGCATCGGCGCCGCCTTTGCCACCTGGAGCGGTGCCGAGCGCATCGTCGTCGGTCGCGACAGCCGCCTGAGCTCACCCGAGCTCGCCGAAGCCATCGCCGAAGGCGCCACGTCTCGCGGCGTCGATGTCGTCGATCTCGGCCTCGCATCGACCGACCTGCTCTACTTCGCCTCGGGCTCACTCGAGCTGCCCGGCATCATGCTGACGGCGAGCCACAACCCCAAGCAGTACAACGGCCTGAAGTTCTGTCTCGAGGGAGCGAAGCCCGTCGGCGAGGACACCGGGCTCCGGGACATCCGCGCGATCGTGGAACGCGGCCCCCAACCGAGCGTCGGAGCGCCGGGCGAGGTGGAGCGTCGCGATCTGCTCGAGGCCTACGTCGAGCATGTCCTCTCGTTCGTCGACGTCGGGGCCATGCGTCCGCTCACGGTGGTGGCCGACACCGCCAACGGCATGGGCGGCCTCGTGGTGCCGGCCGTCATGGCCCGACTGCCCATCACGCTGCACCATCTCTTCCCCGAACTCGACGGCACGTTCCCCAACCACCCGGCCGACCCGATCGACCCCGAGAACCAGAAGGACCTGAAGGCCGCCGTGCTCGAGCACGCCGCCGACGTCGGCCTGGCGTTCGACGGCGATGCCGATCGCGTCTTCCTCGTCGACGAGCGGGCGCACGATGTCAGCGGCTCGTTGCTCACGGCCCTCGTCGCGATCGCGATGCTCGAGCAGGAGCCCGGCGCCAAGATCGTGCACAACCTGATCTGCTCGTGGACGGTGCCGGAGGTGATCCGAGAGCACGGGGGAGTGCCGGTGCGTACGCGCGTCGGCCACTCCTTCATCAAGCAGATCATGGCCGAGACCGGAGCGATCTTCGGCGGCGAGCACTCGGGCCACTACTACTTCCGGGAGAACTATCGCGCCGACTCCGGCCTGATCGCCGCCGTCGTGGCGCTGGGTGAGCTCTCGAAGGCCGCAGCTCCCCTCTCGGAGCTCCTGATGCCGCTCAGGCGGTACGTGTCCTCCGGCGAGGTCAACTCGGTGGTCGACGACCAGCACGGCCGCATCGAGGCGATCGCGGCGCGCTACGCGGGGGCCAGGCAGGACCGGCTCGATGGCCTGACGGTAGAGTTCGACGATTGGTGGTGCAACGTGCGCCCCTCGAACACGGAGCCGCTGCTCAGGCTGAACGTCGAAGCCCGAACCCCGGAGGTGCTCGCGGAGAAGACGGCTGAGGTGCTCGCGCTGATCAGGCAGAAGGAGGCAACGTGACCCTCGACCCGCAGCTCCTGGAGATCCTCGTCTGTCCGAACGACCGGGGTGACCTCGACTACCACGAGGCCGAGCAGGTGCTCGTCTGCACGACCTGCGGCTACCGGTATCCGATCCGTGACGATATCCCGGTGATGCTGATCGACGAGGCGGAGAAGCCCGGGCAGGGACCGGGGGGCCGGTGACCGACCTGAACGACGTCGAGGCGCTGCGGGCGCTCGACGCCGGCGACATGCTCGGCGCGGTCGCGTCGATGCCTCGACACGCTCGAGAGGGCTACGACGCGGCGATGGCCACCGAAGGGCTGCCGCTGGCGGACGGCGTGACGGCGGTTGCGTTCTGTGGAATGGGTGGCTCGGGGATCGCCGGCGACGTGCTCCGCGCGTCCTACGGGCACCGCCTGGTCGTGCCGGTCGAGGTGAACCGGTCTCCGGTCGTCCCGGCATGGGTGGGCCCGCACAGCCTCGTGATCTGTTCGTCGTACTCGGGGGGCACGGCGGAGACGCTCTCGTGTTTCGAGGAGGCCCGGACTCGCGGCGCTCGGATCATCCCGATCACGTCGGGGGGAGGGTTGGCGGAACGGGCGGCAGAGCTCGACATCTCCGCGGTGAGCATCCCCGGGGGGTATCTGCCTCGGGCCGCCCTCGGGTATCTCGCCTTCGCGTTGCTCGGCGTGATGGAGCGGATCGGTCTGTTGCCGCGGCTCTCCGACGACCTGGTCGACGCGATCGCGCTGATGGACCCGCTCGTCGAGGCGCTCGGGCCCGACGTGACGCCGGACCGGAACGAGGCGAAGGCGCTCGCGTCGCGCATCGACGATCGACAGCCGGTCATCTGGGGCGCCGACGGGGTGGGATCGGCAGCGGCGTCACGGTGGAAGACGCAGATGAACGAGAACGGGAAGGTGCCCGCTTGGTCGGCGGCGCTCCCCGAGCTCGACCACAACGAGGTGGTGGGCTGGTCCGACCGTCGAGGCGTGGCCTCGTTCGTGATCGCGCTGCGAGACGAGGAGGAGCACCCCGACGTCGCGGTCCGCTTCCCGATCTCCCTCGAGATCGCTCGCGATGCCGGTGCCGTGACCGAGGAGGTGTGGGCCACCGGCCGCACGCCCCTCTCACGCTTCCTCTCCCTCGCCCTCATGGGCGACTTCACGAGCTGCTACGTGGGACTCGCGAACGGGGTCGACCCCTCGCCGATCGAGGCGATCGTGCGGCTCAAGGCGTTCCTCGACGAGGCGGCCTCCTCGTGAGCGCGCCTGGCCTCCCGGGTCCGGGCGACGACCTGCCCGCCCAGGCTGCGGAGGTCGTCCGCGCCCGGACCGACCTGGTGCCCCGCGCCGGAGTGGTGCTCGGATCGGGCCTCGGCCCGGCGCTGGGCGACACCCTCGAGGAGGCGGCGAGCTTCTCGTTCACCGATCTGCCCGGGTTCCCACCCTCGTGGGTCCCGGGCCACGCCGGGAAGCTCGTGCTCGGGCGCCTCGCCGGGGTCGAGGTGGCCGCGTTCTTCGGGAGGGTGCACTTCTACGAGGGGCACGGTATGGACGTGCCGGCCCTGGTGCCTCGGCTCGCGAAGGAGCTCGGGGCCGACACGATGGTGCTCACGGCCGCCGTGGGGGGGCTCCTGCCCGACGAGGCAGCCGGCACCGTCGTGATCCTGCGCGATCACCTGAACATGATGGGCGCGGCGCCGTTGCGCGGGTGGCGCTATCCCGACGGCATGCCGACGTTCATCGACACGACGGACGTGTACGACGAGACGCTCCGGGACCTCGCGTTCGAGAGGGCGCAGGCGCTCGGCATCCGATCGTCGATCGGCGTGTACGCCGCGATGAGCGGGCCGGCCTACGAGACGCCCACCGAGGTGAAGATGCTCCAGGCCGCCGACGCCACGGTGGTCGGCATGTCCATGGTGCCTGAGGCCCTGGCGGCCACCGCCCTCGGGATGCGCGTGCTGGGCGTCTGCTCGCTGACGAACGCGCTGGGAGAGCACGTCGAGCACGAGGTAGTGGTGCGGGTCTCGAACGAGACCGCGATCGAGGTGGGCAGGTTGCTGGTGGACCTGTTCCCGCGTCTATGAGAGGAGACACGATGACGAACGACGTCCGAGACATGAGCCTCGCGAGCGGCGGCCGCGAGCGGATCGAGTGGGCGGGCGCCGAGATGCCCGTGCTCGCCCTGATCAGGGAGCGGTTCGAGAAGGAACGGCCGCTCGACGGCATCCGCATCGGGGCGTGCCTGCATGTGACGACCGAGACCGCGAACCTCATGCTCACGCTCCAAGCCGGCGGCGCGGTGGTCGCCCTGTGCGCCTCGAACCCCCTCTCGACCCAGGATGATGTGGCCGCCGCGCTGGTCGAGGCCGGCATCGACACCTTCGCGATCAAGGGTGAGAACACCGACACGTTCTTCAAGCACATCGATGCGGTGCTCGACATCCGTCCGAACATCACCATGGACGACGGCGCCGACATGGTGAGCGTCTTGCACAAGCAGCGCGCCGACCAGATCTCGGAGATCATCGGCGGCACCGAAGAGACCACGACCGGGGTGATCCGGCTGCGCGCGATGGCGTCCGACGGTGCCTTGCGGTACCCGATCGTCAGCGTCAACGACGCCGACACGAAACACCTGTTCGACAACCGGTTCGGCACGGGACAGTCGACGATCGACGCCATCATGCGCGCGACGAACCGCCTGCTGGCGGGACGTTCGATCGTCGTGTGCGGCTACGGCATGTGTGGACGCGGCGTCGCCTCCCGTGCCCGGGGCATGGGCGCCCACGTGATCGTGACCGAGGT
The DNA here is from genome assembly GCA_050692855.1 of Actinomycetota bacterium. Taxonomy (GTDB): domain Bacteria; phylum Actinomycetota; class UBA4738; order UBA4738; family HRBIN12; genus JAOUEA01. The sequence continues at coordinate 6,322 of JBOGVO010000134.1, forward strand.
CGATCCGACGGCGGCGATCGAGGCAGTGATGGAGGGCTACCGGGTGATGCCGCTGCGCGAGGCCGCGCGGGTGGGCGATGTGTTCATCACGGTGACCGGCGACACCACCGTGATCGGCCGTGAGCACCTCGAGGTGATGAAGGACGGCGCGATCCTCGCGAACTCCGGGCATTTCGACGTCGAGATCGACAAGGTCGCGTTGGCGTCGCTCGGCACCGGCGGGGTTCGTCGCATCCGTGAGTTCGTCGACGAGTACTCCTTCGCCGATGGCAGGCGCGTCTACCTGTTGGGCGAGGGCCGGCTCGTGAACCTCTCGGCGGCGGAGGGTCATCCCGCGGCGGTGATGGACATGTCGTTCGCGAACCAGGCGCTCGCGGCGGAATGGGTCGTGGCGAACCGGGGCCGCCTCGAGCCGCGCGTCTACCCGGTGCCCGTCGAGATCGACAAGGACGTCGCCCGCCTGAAGCTCCGGGCCATGGGCGTCGAGATCGATGAGCTCACCGCCGAGCAGGAGCGTTACCTGAAGAGCTGGGAGCTGGGCACCTGAGCATGGACGGCCGGGTCTCGATCCGCGCGCACTACGAGCGGTTCCCCGCCACGCTCAAGGGCGCATTCGTGCTGCGCGGCGAGGACCCCGATCCCCACCAGGTGCGGATCGAGGCGGCCCGCGTCGCCGAGGTGGCCGGGCGCTCCGGGCAGCGGATGGGCGTGGAGCCGGTCACGCTCGACGTGGCGCCGCACCTCGACCTGTTCGTGCCCTTCGAGGTACCGCTGCTCGATCTGGGGCCGGGATGGTACCGGCTGGAGCTCGACGTGGTGGTCGACGGAGACGAGGGCATGATGCACCCCGGCGATCCCTTCGCCGTGGCCTGGCCGCGCGGCACGATGCGTCGCGGATCCGTCTCGGTGGGGCGTTCGATCCGAGCAGGCGAGGTCGAGGCGACGATCGAGCAGGTGGAGTGCGCCGTGGACTCCGTGCGGGTGTCCTACGAGGCCCCCACACGGGTCGGGTTCTCGCTCGCCCTCGATGACGTGACGCTGCCGCAGATCGGGGAGGAGTACGACGCCGGATCCGGCCGTGGCAGGTTCACGACCTATCCCGCGGCCAGGGCGGGCTCTCGTCTGGCGATCATCGCTCGAGGTGCCCAGCGGCCGCTCCAGGTCGAGCTGCCCTAGGTCGAGCTGCCCTAGACGGCCTGTCTCACCCCGCCGGTATCGTCCGCAAGGTGCTCGATCGCGCCCTCGACGTCCTGTTCCCGCCTCGGTGCGCGGGCTGTGGCGGGGCGGCCTGGCCGTTCTGCGATCGATGCGGTGCGGCGCTGCGAGCCTTGTCGCCGCCCTGGTGCGAGCGGTGCGGCGCCCCCACGCCCCAGCCGGCCACGAGCTGTGGCGATTGCCCGCCCGACGTGATCGCGGTGGCGAGGGCGCCGTTCGCCTTCGAAGGTCCTGCCCGGGCGGCGGTCCACCATCTGAAGTACAGGGGGGTTCGAGGCGTGGGGGCGGCGCTGGCCGGGGCCATGGCGACGTGTGCGCCCGCCGGTGCCGACGTGGTCACGTGGGTGCCGCTGGCGCGCAAGCGCAAGGCGGAGCGGGGCTTCGATCAGGCGAAGGTGCTCGCAGTGCGGGTCGCGCGCGAGCTGGACATCCCCGCGCGGGGGTTGTTGCGGCGCACGGTCTCCACGAGTCCGCAGGCCATGCGCGATGCGTTCGAGCGCCGGGAGGCGATGCGCTGCTCGTTCACTGTGTACGGTCGCGCGCGAGTGCCTGCGAGCGTCCTCCTCGTCGACGACGTGCTCACGACCGGTGCGACTGCGGCGGCCTGCGCCGAGGTGCTGCTCGAGGCGGGCGCGGCCCGCGTCTCGCTCGTCGCGGCCGCCCGTGCCCTCCTCCGCACTGGCCCACGAGCCTATACTCGACCGGGCCCTCGTCCGGGTCTGTGGTTGCCCGGGGACGATCCCCGGTAGTCGAGGCCAGCCGCGGGCGAAACGACCCACGTAAGGCGACCGTTGGTCGCTGAGCATGGCGCGGTTTAGATGTAAGTCCTGCCCCGCCCCCGGGCGGGAGAGGGCGGGAGTGGCCGGTTCTCGTGACCGGTGGCGAACGTTCCGGCAGGCGGGTGTGGGGGCAAAGACCAGGTCAGCCGGCGGGGCCCGCCCGAGACGAGCAGCGAACTGGAGGAACCGGCCGATGACGATCCAGCGAGCATGGACCTGACCTTCACGGGCCGGGGTCTGCCGGTCACCGACGAGGTGCGGGAGACCGCCGGCCACAAGCTGGCCCACTTGGAACGCATGGAGCCTCGCACGACCCGCATCGACCTCGAGCTCATCGGAGAGCATTACCCGAGCCCCGAAGGCGTGAAGCGCGTCGAGGCAGCGCTGTACATACCCCGGAAGACCTTCCGGGCCCGCGCCGAGGCCGACGACGTCCCCACCGCGATCGACCGGGTGGCCCACAAGCTCGAGCGGCAGCTGCGCGACCATCACGGCAAGCGTCGCGCATCGATGCACAAGCCCCCATTAGAATCCGCTCACTCGGGCACGGCGACCGCCGATACCGAAGCCGAGGGGACCGAGGGGGAACGGTGAGCAAGGACGCCAGCGGCAACGAGATCCCCGAGAGGCTCCGCGTGATGGTGGTCGACGATCACGCGCTCTTCCGTCGTGGGCTCGAGATGGTCCTGCAGCAAGAGCCCGACATCGAGCTCGTCGGCGAGGCCTCCGACGGAGCCGAGGCCGTCGATCGCGCGCAGGAGACCATGCCCGACATCGTGCTGATGGATGTCCGCATGCCCAAACGCAGCGGCATCGAGGCCGCGGGCGAGATCAAGGAGCTGCTGCCCCATTGCAAGATCCTGATGCTCACGATCAGCGACGAGGAGGGCGACCTCTACGACGCGATCAAGGCGGGCGCGAGCGGGTACCTGCTCAAGGAGATCCCGATCGAGGAGGTCGCCGACGCGATCCGAAGCGTGTGGGCGGGTCAGTCCCGCATCTCGCCGTCGATGGCGTCGAAGCTGCTCACCGAGTTCGCGGCGATGTCGAAGTCCGCCGAGGAGCAGCCCCGGATGCCCGCGCCTCGCCTCACCGACCGCGAGATGGAAGTCTTGCGTCTCGTTGCCCAGGGGCTGAACAACCGTGATATCGCGAAGCAGCTGTTCATCAGCGAGAACACGGTGAAGAACCACATCCGCAACATCCTCGAGAAGCTGCACCTGCACTCGCGCATGGAGGCGGTCGTCTACGCGGTGCGAGAGAAGATGATCGAGATCAGTTGACGTGCATGACCCGACGATCGAGGCGGCGCGCGACCTCCTTGCCGATTCCCTCGCGGAGCTGCGCAAGGCCGTCGCGGGGTGCTCGGCAGACGAGCTGAACCGGCGGCCCGTCGACGATGACACGAACCCGCTCGCCGTGCTCGCGACCCACGCGATGCACAGTACCCGCTCGTGGCTGAGCCTCGCGACGGGCGCGCCGCTGCCCGAGCGCGACCGGCCTGCGGAGTTCCGCGCCGTCGTGGACGATCCCGACGCATTCATCGGGTGGCTCGACGCGATCGGTGACGAGTGCCGGTCGTTGCTCCAAGGCGGCGCCACGTACGACCCGGGTGCCAGCGCGTCGGCGCCGTGGAGCACGGTCGGGTCCGACGAGCCGGTCACGGCCGCGTGGGCCCTGCTGCACGCGCTCGAGCATCTGCGCGAGCACGTCGGACACGCCCAGCTCACCCGTCAGGTGCTCGAGCGTCCCTCGTCGACCGGTCAGGGGCGTGAACCCGAGGGCCGATAGAATCGGAAGGTCTGGCGGACGAGCCCTGGAAGGAACTGCGTGCCGGTACTCGACAAGATCTCCAATCTCGGCGAAGGCCGGAAGCTCAAGAACCTCGAGTCGATCACGCGGCTCGTGAACACCTACGAACCCGAGGTCGAGGATCTCACCGACGAGGAGCTCCGGGCCAAGACCGCCGAGCTGAAACAACGAGCCGACAACGGCGAATCGCTCGACGACCTGCTTCCCGAGGCGTTCGCGTCCACGCGCGAAGCCGCCCGGCGCACGATCGGACAGCGCCATTTCGACGTCCAGATCATGGGTGGCGCCGCGCT
>JBOGVO010000135.1:0-2606 GCA_050692855.1 Actinomycetota bacterium
AGGACGGTGAGCTGCTCCGATCGTTCACCCTCGACCCGATGAGGGACTACCAAGCGCGCTCGCTCGATGAGGCCTGACGTGGAACGATGTCCCGAGACACGTGTGAACGATGTCTCGCGACATGACATTGGTGCCCCCGGCAGGATTCGAACCTGCGCACCCGGCTCCGGAGGCCGGCGCTCTATCCCCTGAGCTACGAGGGCGACGGGGCGAGTCTAGCAACCGGCATCCTGGAGCCCGGCCGGTCTCCTCGGGGTGCCCATCGAGCTGTGGGTATCCTCCCCCGATGGAGGAGACCGCCGTTCCCAGGGTGCTCGTGGTCGACGACGATCCGCTGATCGTACGACTGCTCGAGCTGAACTTCCGGCTCGCGGGCTTCGAGGTCTCGAGCGCCTCCCGCGGGGACCGCGCGGTCGAGCGGGCGATCGAGGTCGACCCCGACGTGATCGTGCTCGACGTCACGATGCCCGGGCTCGACGGCTACGAGGTGTGCCGTCGCCTGCGCGGTGACGAGCGCTTCGCCGACGTGCCCGTCGTCTTCCTGACGGCCCATCCGCAGGACGCCCTCGGGGCGCGTGATCACGCGCTGGGTGTCGTGGACCACGTCACGAAGCCGTTCGACCCCGAGACGCTCATCGACGCCGTACGGACGGCCATGGACCGCGGGGGCGTCCCGTGATCGAGGATCGCCTCGTGGAGTCGCTCAGCGAGGCCCTGCGGTCGGCCGCCGCGAACCTCGGCATCGACGGCGACCTGCCCACGCCGGAGCTGCTCGCGCCGAAGCAGCGCGATCACGGTGACTTCGCCACCAACGTCGCGCTCTCGATCGCCTCGCGCGCCGGACGCCCGCCTCGCGAGGTCGCCCAGGCCATCGCCGACGCGATGCCCCCGGCGCCGTTCCTGGAGAAGGTCGAGGTGGCGGGACCGGGGTTCCTGAACCTGTTCACGACCGACGATTGGCTGCACGACGCGCTCCGTGAGCTCACCGCCCAGGGATCCGATCACGGTCATTCCGAGCCGCATGGACACCGGGTGCAGGTCGAGTTCGTGAGCGCGAACCCGACCGGGCCGCTCACGGTCGCGCATGCGCGGAACGCCGCGATCGGCGATGCCCTGGCCCGGCTTTTCGAGGCAACCGGGTGGTCGGTCGAGCGCGAGTACTACTTCAACGATGCCGGCGGCCAGATGGACCGGTTCGGGTCCTCGGTCGAGGCGCGGTTCCTGCAGCTCGTGGGGCGGGAGGCGCAGGTTCCGACCGACGGCTACCACGGTGCCTACATCGAGGAGCTGGCCGGCGACATCCTCGAGACCGAGGGGCCGGGGCTCGCCGACCTGCCGGACCACGAGCGGTTCCTTCGGATGCGCGCCGAGGGCGTGACGCGGGTGCTCCGGTGGATCGAGGCCACGCTCGACCGGTTCGGGGTGCCCTTCGACGTCTACTTCCGGGAATCCGAGCTCGCCGCGAAGGGCGAGATCGAGGCAGCGGTGAACCGGCTGCGCGAGTCTGGCAAGGCCTACGACGAGGAGGGCGCGGTCTGGTTCCGCTCGACGGACTTCGGGGACGACAAGGACCGAGTGCTGGTTCGCTCGAATGGGCAGCACACGTACTTCGGCGCGGACTGCGCCTACCTCATCGACAAGTTCTCGCGCGGCTTCGATCACGTCGTCTACGTATGGGGCGCCGATCACCACGGCGACGTCGTGCGGGTGAAGGGGGCGGCCGAGGCGCTGGGCTTCGACCCCGATTCGGTCGAGCCGGTGATCTATCAATGGGTGGCGTTCCTGCGCGACGGTGAACCCGTGCCCATGGGGAAGCGCTCGGGCAACTTCATCACGCTCGACCAGCTGCTCGACGAGGTCGGCGCCGACGCTGCCCGCTTCCAGCTCCTGCTGTACTCGAACGATGCGGCGGTGAACTTCGACATCGAAGCGGTGAAGCGCCAATCGATGGACAATCCCGTGTATTACGTGCAATACGGGCACGCGCGCATCGCCTCGATCCTGCGCAAGGCCGAGGCCGAGGGCGTCGTGCGCCGGCCGATCGACGAGGTCGACCTGGCGCTGCTCGCGAGCGACGCGGAGGTCGACCTCCTGCGCGGGCTCGCCGACGTGCCGGCCCAGATCGCGTACGCGGCCGAGCTGCGAGCGCCGCATCGGATCGCGCACGCGACGCAGGACCTCGCGGCGCTCTTCCATCGCTTCTACACGGAGTGCCGGGTCGTCTCCGACGACGAGGCTCTGACGCAGGCCAGGCTCTGGCTCGCCGCCGGCACGAAGCAGGTGCTCGCGAACCTGCTCGGGCTGCTGGGCGTCGGCGCGCCCGAGTCGATGCATCGCGTCGACGGCGATGGCTGACGCGGCTCGGACAGACGCCGCGCCCGCGGGCGCGCCTTGGCCCGCCTCCGCGGTGATGGACGACCGAGGGCTGGTGCTCGGGGGCGTGCCTGCCTGCGAGCTCGCCGATCGGTTCGCCACGCCGCTCGTCGTGGTCGACGAGGACGACCTGCGGGCGCGATGCCGCGAGGTTCGATCGCTCTTCCCACGAGCGTGCTACGCGGTGAAGGCCTTCACCGCGCATGCGGCGCTGCGGATCGTCCTCGACGAGG
>JBOGVO010000136.1:0-4149 GCA_050692855.1 Actinomycetota bacterium
GCGTCGGTCCGACCGTGAGGCCGGCCGGGCCGACCACGGAGCCGGTTGCTGCGTCGCCCGAGGATCCGGCGAACCCGTCGCCGGAGCCTGGGACGGGCTCGGCTGCTCCGGCCGTGGGCACGAGCCCTGCCGCGACCGCCGCGCCCACGAGCGCGAAGAGCACTGGGCGTCGGAGGGCTGATGGCATCGACATGCGGTGGCTGAGGGATCGATCGGGCCGGGTCGAGGGATCGGTCTGACGTGGTCGAGAGATCGGTCGAGGGTACCTGTTGAGCGCCATCGGCGGTACGGGGTCGGCACTGAAGCCCGCGGGTCACGACATGAAGGCCGAGAGGCGCTCGGCCTCGTCCGCCAGCTGCCTCCGGACGGCGCTCGCGATCGGGCCGAACGGCTCGGGCACGACCATGCCGCCCTCGAACCGCCAGGTGCCTGCGACCTGCCCGTCGACCAGGAACGTCGGGACCGACTGCGGCACCTTCACGTGGAACACCCGAGGCCGCAGGGGCTCCGGAAGGATCTGGGTTCGCCGTGCGTGCGCGAGCAGAGTCGCGTCCCACGTGGGCAGGAAGCGGACGGGCGCCGGGGTCTCCGGGTCGGGCAACGGCGCGCGAGGCAGACCCACCAGCTCGCCGCCCCGCTCGTCCGCGAACCGGCGGAGCCGCATGCCGATAAGCGCGGTCGCGATCGTCGTCGCGCCGAGCCCGGTGAAGCCCACGACGTCCTTGACCGATGCGGGGCCGAACGCCGCCAGGTACCGACGAACGAGCAGCCGGACGCCCCCAGCGGCTATGAGTCCGTCACCGGGCGGCCCGAGCCACTCCTCGGCCAACCCGTAGAGGTCGGCGCGGCGCCGCTCCCAGGTGCCCGACGGGGGCACCCGCACCAGGTCGAGCCAGAGGCCGACCCCGTTCCAGGTCGTCGCGTCGAGGCCGAGCTCGGCCATGATCGCGGCCCGGCGCCCGGGCCCGTTGGCGAGCACGCCCTTCACGCGCCGGGCCGCCTCCTCCATCGCCCGAGCGCCACCGGGGCGCCGGCTCGCTCGCAGCCACCACGCGCGCCTGGCATCGCGGACGGCGAGCGCGATCGGCCAGAAGTCCCGGCGGGACGCCAGGTGGATCGTCGTGCGCATCATCGTGGCCTGCACGACCCGGCGGCGCTCCAGGGCGGACGTCAGGTCCGGTCGCTCGAAGCCCGAGAGCCGCGACCACAGGCCGATGTAGCCGGAGGGCGCGTACTGGTCCTGCACGCATCCGATGCGTTCGATCGCCTTCGGCACGGGAGCCTCCGCCCGCTCCAGGAGCAGCTGGCGGGCGAGCAGCGCACGGTTCAAGGCGCGTTCACTCAGGACGCGCGTCGTCACGACCTGAGCCTAGCGTCGGGTCCGCCCCGGCTTCCCCGTCGAGGGCAAGTTATACATAATGTGTTATACAGGCCGCGCCGCGCGTGGAAGATCGAGAAGGGGGGAAAGATCGGATGGTGACCGAGCCCTGGCATACCGAGCGATGGTTCACGAGCCCGTGGAACTTCCTCGACGAGATCCGTGAGGGCCTCGATCTCCCGGAGTCGCTCGAGGTGCACGACGTCACCCTGCGTGACGGGGAGCAACAGGCGGGCGTGGTCTTCACCACGGACGACAAGCTCCGCATCGCGGAGGCGCTCGCCGACACGGGGGTGCACCGCATCGAGGCCGGCCTGCCGGCGGTCTCGCCCGCCGACGACCTGGCCGTCCGCGAGATGGTGAAGCTGGGGCTGCCGTCCACCGTCTACGCCTTCTCGAGGTGCATGGTCGACGACGTCAAGCGCGCGGCCGACTGCGGTGTCGAGGGCGTCGTGATGGAGATCCCATCGAGCCATCACCTGATCGAGAAGGCTTATCGGTGGCCGGTCGAGCGGGCGATCGACGCCTCGATCGAAGCGACCACGCTCGCCCACGAGCTCGGCTTGCGGGTCTCGTTCTTCCCGATCGACGCCACCCGGGCGGGTCTCGTGGAGTACCTCGATCTGCTCGAGCGGGTGGCGACCGACGGCCACGTCGACGCGGTGGGGCTCGTCGACACCTTCGGCGTCCTGTCGCCCCACGGCGTGCGGCTGTTCGTGCGTGCGACCCGTGAGCGTCTCGGGGTGCCGCTCGAGACGCATTTCCACATGGACTTCGGCCTCGGGGTCGCGAACACGCTGATCGCGGTGGCCGAGGGCGTTCAGGTGATCCAGACCACCGTGACCGGCATCGGCGAACGGGCGGGGAACACCCCCATGGAGGAGACCGTCCTCGCCCTGCTCACGATGTACGGGCTCGATGCAGGCATCCGCACCGAGCGCTTCTTCGATCTCTCGAAGCTCGTGATGGATCTCGCGCAGGTGTCCCAACCCTCCAACCGGCCGGTGGTGGGCGAGCGCCTCTTCAACGTGGAGTCGGGCATCATCTCGACCTGGGTCCGCAACGTCGGCGACGAGCTGCAGGAGTCCTTCCCCTACCGTCCCGAGCTCGTCGGTCAGCCCGGCCCCGCGCTCGTGCTCGGGAAGGGCTCCGGGCTCGACTCCGTTGCCGCAGCGCTCGATCGCGTCGGCCGGAGCGCCACCACCGAGCAGATGCAGACGATCCTCGACGAGGTCAAGGAACGCTCGATCGCTGCCAAAGGCTTGGTCGATGACGACACGTTCATCGACATCGTCGACCAGGTGACGGCGTGAACCCGTTCACGCGCGAGGAGGGGGATCCCCGGTGAAGGAAGCGTTCGGCTATGCCAACATCGAGTGGAAGCAGGGCATCGACTGGAGCGCCGTGCGCGCGTTCCGGCTCGACCGGGCTCGCGAGGCGATGCAGCGCCACGGCCTGGGGGCGATGCTCCTGATGTACGACGAGAACATCCGCTACGTCACCTCGACCCTCACCCCCGGGTGGAACAAGCTGAAGCCCGGGCTCCGCTACGCGGTGCTCCTCGAGGGCAAGGAGCCGATCCTGTACGAGCAGGGGGACATCGGCATCCACATCAAGGCCCACTCCCCGTGGATCCCGCAGGAGAACGTCCGGCACTCGTTCGCGTGGATCAAGGGTGCGGCCGGGCCCGCCGCTCAGATGCAGGTCGACAAGTTCACCGAGGCGCTCGTCGGCGACCTCGAGGACGCCGGCGTGAAGGACCGCCCCCTCGGCGTGGACTTCATCGACATCACGATGATGAAGACGTTCGAGCGGGCCGGCATCACCTGGACCGACGGCATGACCCCGATGATGGAGGCCCGAGCGGTCAAGAGCCCCGACGAGCAGAACTGCTCGCGCATCGTGGGCTCGATCTGCGACGCGCTCCACTACGAGATGACACGCTTCATCCGGCCGGGCCTCACCGAGAACCAGGTCGCGGCGCACGGCTTCGAGTTCCTCTACTCGTTCCCGGGCGTGGAAGACGTCGAGGACGTCATCGTAAGCTCGGGCCCGAACGCCTGGCCGAACTGGAGGAACTTCTCCGACCGCATCATCAGGCCCGGCGAGCTCGTGATCATCGACGTCGCCGCGCTCACGTGGAACGGCTTCAAGTCATGCGTCTATCGCACGTATTGCGTGGGCGGGAAGCCCACCGACGAGATGAAGCGGTACTACGAGACGGCCCTCGTCTGGCTCCGCGACTCGATCGACGCCGTGAAGCCCGGGGTGACGACCCGCGACATCGCCTCGAAGTGGCCGAGCGCCATGGACACGTGGGGCTACGCCGACGAGGACGAGGCGGCCGCGAACCTGTGGGGCCACGGCCTCGGGCTCGCCCAGTACGACCAGCCGGTGATCTCGCGCATCTGGTCGCTCGACCATCCGATCGAGATCAAGCCCGGCATGGTGTTCGCGCTCGAGACCCAGCACGGGAAGGTTCACGAGTTCGGCGTCCGGCTCGAGGAGATGCTGATCGTCACTGACACGGGGCACGAGCTGATCACCTCGTTCCCCATCGACGAGATCACGGTCGTGGACTGAGTCGTGGCCGACCTGCTCACCCTCGAGGAGCCTCGGGCGCGCGACCCGCGGGTGGTCGGCGCCAAGGCCGCCGGGCTCGCCGGGGCGAGCGCGCGTGCTCTGCCGGTGCTCCCGGGTGTGATCGTGCCCGTGGGGGTGCTGGCTCCCGCGATCGCGGCCGGTGCCGCGTCCCTCGGCCGGAGCCGCGC
>JBOGVO010000137.1:0-3268 GCA_050692855.1 Actinomycetota bacterium
GGCGAGCTCCGCCATCTTGGGCAGCAGGGCGGGCGGGAGGTTGTCGACGACGAAGTACCCGAGGTCTTCGAGGGAATGGGCGGCCTCCGACCTGCCCGCCCCCGACAGACCCGTGATCAACAGGAACCCGGGACCATCCGGCGGTTCGTCGAGCGGCTCCGCCGGCGGGACCTCCTCGGGGGCCTCCCCCGCCGCCTCGGTGGGCACCGGCCCGGCGGTCATGCGCTCACCCTCCGGTCGGAGACCGGCCTCGGAGGCTGCACCAACGCGCGCGACGTCTCGGGGGCGTGCAGCCGTTCGAAGACGGCGGCGGCGATCTCGGGGCCGATGCCGGGCGTCTCGGCGATCTGCTCCGGTTCCGCCCGGCGGAGGCGGGCCAGCGAACCGAACCGCTTCAACAGGGCCTTCTTCCGCGCCGCGCCCACTCCGGGGATCTCGTCGAGCGGCGATGCGAGCGCACGCTTCTCGCGCTTCTGCCGGTGATAGGTGATCGCGAACCGGTGGGCCTCGTCGCGCAGGTGCTGCAGCACGAAGAGCGCCTCGGAACCCCTCGGGATCATCAGGGGTTCCGGGTGGTCGGGGAAGTACACCTCTTCGAGTCGCTTCGCGAGGCCGATGTGGGGGATCGTCAGGCCCAGCTCCCCGAGCACCTTGGAGGCCATGCCGAGCTGCCCCCGGCCACCGTCGACCACCACGAGGGCCGGCGGGTAGGAGAACCGGCGGCCGGCGGCCGGGCTCTCGGTCCGCTCCTCGACCAGGCGCCTGAACCGGCGGCGCAGCATATCTTCCATGGAGGCGAAATCGTCCTGTCCGGCGACACCCTTGATCCGGAACCGCCGGTAATCGGAGCGCTTGGGCAACCCGTCCTCGAAGACGACCATCGAGCCGACCGTGTCGGTAGGCCCGAGGTTCGAGATGTCGTAGCACTCGATGCGGAGCGGCGCCTGGTCGAGACCGAGCCGGTCGGCGAGCTCGGTCAACGCCCGCGATCGGGCTCCGAAGTCGGAGGCCCGTCGCAGCTTGTGCCGATGGAAGGCCTCCGCGGCGTTGCGGGTGACCATCTCGTGCAGCCGACGCTTGGCGCCTCGTTCGGGCACGCCGATGCGGACCTTCGTGCCGCGACGGTCCCCCAGCCACGCCTCGAGCACCTCCCGGTCGGCGGGCTCCGCCGGCACGAGCACGCGCGGCGGCACCTCGTCACGCTCCATGTACAGCTGCCGGACGAACGAGGCCACCAGCTCGGGGCGGGTGAGCTCCTCGACCCGGTCGACGACCCAGCCCTTGCGGCCGAGCACCCGTCCGCCGCGCACCATGAAGACCTGGAACGCGGCCTCGAGGTCGTCGCCGGCCATGCCGATCACGTCGATGTCGTCGGGCCGTTCGAGCACCATCTCCTGCGCCTCGAGCGCGCGCCTCGCGGCTCCGAGCTGGTCGCGGAGCTTCGCCGCCTGCTCGTAGTCCTGGCGCTCGGCCGCCTCGTGCATCTCCCCGTCGAGCCGCCGCATCACCGGCTTCGTGTTGCCGCTCAGGAAGTCCGCGAGCGCGTCGACGTCAGCGCGGTAGGACTCGTGCGTGACCCCGCTCACCTCGGGAACGCACGGGCCACTGCAGCGACCGATATCGAAGTAGAGGCACGGCCGCTTGGCTCGCGCGCGCTGGTCGAAGAACGCGTTCGAGCAGGTGCGCACGGGGAAGACGCGCGTCAGCGCGTCGAGCGTGTCGCGGATCGCCCACGCGTGCCCGTACGGTCCGAAGTAGCGGACCTTCTTCCGCTTCGCGCCTCGGAGCACCTGGGCCCGGGGCCACTCCTCCCCCACGGTCAGCGCGAGGTACGGGTAGGACTTGTCGTCGCGGTATCGGATGTTGAAGCGAGGCCGATGCCGCTGGATCAGGTTGTACTCCAGCATGAGGGCGTCGACCTCACCGCTCGCGACGATCCATTCCACGCTCTCGGCGGCCTGCACCATCGCCTCGGTGCGGGGGTGCAGAGGCTTGCCCCAGTAGTTCGCGAGCCGCTTCCGCAACGATCGAGCCTTGCCCACGTACACGACGCGACCGTCGCCGTCACGGAAGAGGTACGCACCAGGAACGTCGGGGATGTCGCCGGCGGGGGGTCGGGTGGGGGTCACCCCGTCATGGTAGTCGTGTCACCGGACACGCCCGGGGGTTCGTGGGCGCCAGCTAGCCGCCCCCGCCGCCTCCACCACCGCCGCCCTCGATCGCGACAAGGTTCCCGGTCATGGTCGGGTGCACGTCACAGACGTAGAAGTACTCGCCGGGATCGAGCGGATCGACGGGGAGCTCCTGCTGGTCGGGTCCGGGCGTGACGTCGCTAGCGGCGATCTGGTCGCCGCCCTCCTCGGTGAGCAGATCGAAGTTGTGCGGGATGCCGTCATCCTGGTTGTCCACGTTCACCGCGAAGGGCTCGCCGGCCGGTGCCACCAGACACGTGGTGTCCCAGGCGATGCCCGAGGCCACGATATCGAGCGCGGTCGCGCCGTCGGCGCCGCACTCGCCGCCTCCTCCGGGCGACGGGGCGGCGGGGATGTCGGCAGGGTCGATCGTCGGGCTCGGGGCCGCCACCGCGAGTCCGCCGAGGTCGCCCTGCACGCCGAACCGGAGGTTCTCACCCTCCTCGTCGAACCAGGCGACGAAGACGTTGGCTCCGTCGGGCGAGATGCCGACGGATGGCGAACGGCCCCCGATCGTGTCGAGCGTCTCGATCGGCGTGAACATCTCGCCGTCGTCGGAGGTCGCCAGCACCACCCCGTCGGCGTCCTCCCACGCGGCGGCTATGCCTCCTTCGTCGTCGACGGCCACTCCCGTCATGGGCGCGAGGTTGCCCGTCGCATCGCCGGATCGCGGCGCTGCGTCGGCGATCTTCGAGGCGGACCAGGTCGCGCCGCTCTGCCGGGCGAGCTGCACGCCGCCGTTCCCGTCGTAGAACGTCAGCAGGGCGTTGCCGTCGGCGTCGACCGCCATGTCGAGGCCTTCCCCGCTCACGTCCCCGGCCGCCTCGGTGGCCGTCCAGGTCTGACCCTGGAGCGAGGACACCATGACCGAGCCCGCGTCGGTGTCGACCCACGCGACCGTCGGCCCGCCGGAGGTCAGGCCGATGCGGGTGGGCAGCGGCTGCGGGCACCCCGCGCACCGTGGGATCGACGCCACCGTCTGGGTGTCCCACCCCTCGTCGGTCTTCATCGCGACCCGCACCTCCTGCGAGCCCGCGTTCACCGTGTAGGCGACCCAGGGCACGCCGTCGCCGTCG
>JBOGVO010000138.1:0-12255 GCA_050692855.1 Actinomycetota bacterium
ATCCTGGCCGTTGGGAGCGAAGCGAACGAGAGGCTCGAGTACCGCGTAGAGGGTCTGGTACGAGGCATATGCCGCCGCCTTGTCCGGATCCCAGCCATCGAAGGACTCCGAGCGCGCGACCCGGAGCGTGCCGCCCCGCTGGGGGGTGCCGGCATCGGCCTGGGTCGGGCCCGAGCCCTGCTCGGATGTGGTCGAGCATGCAGCAGCTGCGAGGACCAGCGAGGAAACCACGGCCAGCCCCCTCAACAGTTTCAGCGACATCGAACTCCCCTCCCGAAGCCGTTGGCGTGGGCGTGACTTAGGATGCGAACCTAACAACAAGGGAACTTCGCTTGTCAACCCAATTGGCCGGAAGGGGATATTGACGTGATGGATGTCGATCGTCCGACCCTGATCCACGGAGGGGGCGTCTTCACGGCGACCGATGACGCTCCGTGGACGGAGGCCCTCGTCATCCTGGGGTCCCGGATCGCGGGCGTGGGACCGCTCGACGAGCTGACCGAACGCTTCCCAGGCGCCTCCAGTGTCGATGTCGAGGGGCGGACGGTGCTCCCCGGCTTCATCGACGCGCACAACCATTTTCTTGCCACGGGCGAGTCCCTGTCATCCGTGGATGCGCGCTACCCAGGGACCGCCACGATCGACGACCTCATTCGCCTCCTCGCGGATGCGGCGGAGCGTACGCCGGCCGCAGAGTGGGTCACAGCATTCGGCTTCGACGATGCCAAGCACGAGCACGTGCTCACGAGGTGGGACCTAGACCGGGCCAGCGCCGCCCTTCCGATCAGGGTGCACCACGTGTCGGGGCACCACGTCTTCGTGAACTCCGTGGCGCTCGCCCAACGAGGGGTCGGAGAGCACACACCTGACCCCCAGGGCGGGCGGCTCGTTCGCGACGCGAGCGGACGGCTCACGGGCCAGTGCCTCGACGCCGCCATGAACCTCATCCTTCCGGTCGCCGTCGACATCGGGGCGCACGGCCCCAACTTCCACACCGTGACGACCGTGGAGGAGTCCGTGGCCCACGTCGAACGCGCGGGCCGTGTCTTCCTCGAGGCAGGCCTCACGACGGTGTGTGATGCGCAGGTAACACGGCGAGAGCTGGTGGCCTATCGGGAGGCCCGACGAGAGGGCAAGCTGGGCGTTCGGACCATATGCATGCCCCTGTCGCACCAGCTCGACGAGTTGCTGGCCCTGGGTTTGGCTGGGCCGTTCGGTGACGATCGCCTCAGCCTCGGAGCGATGAAGTTCTACGCCGACGGCTCCCTCATCGGAGGCACGGCGGCCTTCACCGAACCGTACGGGGAGCACGGCGAGTTCGATGGCTCCATGTACTGGTCGCCCGCCGAGCTGCAGGAGATGATCCTCGCCGCGCACATCGGTGGCTGGCAGGTCGGCGTCCACGTGCAGGGAGACCGCGCGATGGCCGCCGTCCTGGATGCCCTCGAGGCGGCTGTCGCCACCGAGCCCAGGGATCATCGCCACCGGCTGGAGCACGCCGGCTACGCCACGCCCGAGCTGGTCGAGCGGATCGCCCGGCTCGGCGCGATCACGGTGAACCAGACGAACTACCTCTACGACAGCGGCGACGAGTTCATCGCCCGACTGGGGGAGCGTGCCCATGGGCTCCAGCCGCTCCGCGGCGAGCTCGACGCGGGTGTCACGGTGGTGCTGAGCAGCGACTCAGACGTGACGTCCTACCGGCCACTCGACACGGTCCGGTCTGCGATCGAGCGTCGCACGAGGGCAGGCTCCCCCATCGGGGCCTCCCAGGCGCTCACGCTGGAAGAGGCGCTCCGCGCGCACACGATCTCGGCTGCCTACGCGCTTCGCATGGAGGACCGGATCGGCTCGATCGAGGTCGGCAAGCTCGCCGACGTCATCGTGGTCGACGGGAACCTCGCCACGTCGAACGTCGAGGAGATCTCCGCCCTGGGGATCTGGCTCACGATGCTCGACGGTCGCGTGGAGCACGCGGAAGAGTCCACTCTCATGCGGTGAGGATGCCGACGGATCCGGGAACAGGCGCCGAGCGGGCGCGAGCAGATCACGCGGGGACGGCGTCGCCCCAGGGGATCTGCTGGGTGATGCAGTGTGGGCCTCCGCCCCCGAACGCCAGCGTGGCGCCTGGCACGCCGGCGACCTCCCGTCCTGGATACAGCGATGCGATGAACTCGAGAGCTCGGTTGTCTGTGGCATCCCCGCCCAACGGAACGATGACTCCACCGTTCGCGATGTAGTGGTTCGCGTACGAGACGGTCGCATCCGGCCCCGGGTCGAACACGCTCACATCGAAAGGTCTCCCATTCGCGTCGCGTGCGGCGCGGAGCCGGGCGAGGTTCTCCTGGCCACCCTCGTACTCCGATGCCGATGGATCGGTGGGTACCTCGAGGAGGATGCGGCCGGAGTCAACGTATTGCGCGACGCCGTCCACATGACCGTCTGTCCCCTCAGGGCCGACGTCGAGACTGTGTCCGGCTGCGAGCCACACCACTTCCGTGACGCCGAGGTAGTCCTTCAGGCCCTGCTCGATCTCTTCGCGCCCCATGCCCGGGTTCCGATTGGGGTCGAGCAGGCACTGCTCGGTCGTTATCAGCGTGCCTTCTCCGTCGACGAGGAAGGAGCCGCCCTCCAGTACGAGCGGCGCTGAGAACATGCGCATCCCCAGGTGCGCAGCGATCCTTTCGGGGATCTTCGCGTCATCCTCATAGGGATGCCACCTCTCTCCCCAGGCGTTGAAGCCGAACTTCACGGCTGCCACGTGTCCGGATGCGTTGCGCACGAAGATGGGCCCGTTGTCACGGACCCACGAGTCGTCGATCGGGAGCTCGATGATCTCCACGGCCGAGCCGCAGAGATCTCGCACCTCCGACGCGGCGCCGAGGTTGCAGATCATCATGACGGGCTCGAAGTCCGAGATGGCGCGAGCGACTACCGCGTAGTCGCACCTTGCCTCGTCGAACCGATCCCTCCACAGTTCGCGTCGCGTCGGCCATTCCATGAGGCAGGCAACATGGGGAGCCCACTCCGGCGGCATCGAGAAGCCCTCTGCTGCGGGCGTCGCCTTCTGGCCGTCGGACACTCGGGTCGTCTTTGACGAAGGAATGGGGGAGAGCATCATCTTGGATAGTAACCAAGATGCACGCGAATCGGGCCGAGGTGATCATCTTTGGATATCATCCTAAGATGTTAGCCTGAACCGGCCCGCCTGAGGGGAGAATCATGCAACTGGGGCCCACTGAACAGGCACGATTGCTCGTGTTCCAAGTGGCGGAGCTCGCCCGACGACAGCGGGCACGCGGTCTGCGCTTGAATGCACCCGAAGCGATCGCCATCGCCTGCGACGAGATGCACCTGGTTGCCCGCGCGGGTGGCATGTTCGACGATGTCGTCGCGGCAGGGATGGCCGCCATCGCACCCGAGGATCTCCTCGAGGGCGTGGCCGCGCTGATCGGCGAGATCCGCGTCGAGGTGCTCCTCCGGGATGGAACCCGTCTGATCGTGTTGCGCGGCCTCGGTGCCTCGGACGCAGCGACCGACGCAGTCCCCGGTGCCACGGTGGTCGCTGACGGCACTGTCACGCTCAACGGGGACCTGTCCTCGATCGAGCTCGAGGTAGCGAACGACTCCGACCACACGATCTGGGTCTCGTCGCATTTCCCGTTCGACCGCGTGAACCGCCGGCTGTCCTTCGATCGACAGGCGGCCCGAGGGACCCGGCTGGACATCCCCGCGGGCGACACGCTCCGCTGGGCGCCGGGAGAGCGCAGGGTCGTCCGGCTCGTTCACGTCCGGCCCGGCGAGGGGAGCACGTGATGCCGCTCGGGATGTCCCGCGACGAGTACGCGCGTCGCTACGGGCCCACGACCGGTGACCGCGTGCGCATGGCCGACACCGACCTGTGGGTCGAGGTCGAAGACGACAACGTCGGGTTCGGCGACGAGCCGCTGTGGGGCTACGGCAAGAACATCCGCTCGCGGATGACCCAGTCCGACCGGGCCACCGCCGACAGCGAACTGGACGTGCTGATCGCGGGTGTCCTGCTCCTCGACCCGTATCTAGGGGTGCTGAAGACCAACATCGGGATCAAGGACGGGCGCATCGTCGGGATCGGCCGAGCGGGCAACCCCGACATCACGTCGGGCGTCGACATGACGATCGGCCCGAACACGATGCCGATCATGGGGTACGGGCTGATCGCCACCGCCGGTGTGGTTGACAGCCACCTGCACCTGATCACGCCCAACCTCGTGCCGGTAGCGCTCTCGGCCGGAGTCACCACGCTGATCACCGCCGGTTTCGAGGAGCCGCCGATGGCGATGGGCATCACCATGCGGGCCTTCGAGCAGATGCCAGTGAACCTCGGGCTACAGGCCAGCGCGCGCACCGACGTCCCCGCCGCGGTGGAGCGCGTGATCGAGGCCGGGTCGGTGGGTCTGAAGATCCACGAAGACTGGGGGGCCTACCCGGAGGTGATCGACGCCACCCTGCGTCTCGCCGAGGCGCACGACGTCGCGGTATGCCTTCACACCGACTCGCTGAACGAGTCGGCCCAGCTCGCCGACACCGTGGCCGCGATCGACGGCCGCGCGGTGCACGCGTACCACGTCGAGGGCACCGGCGGTGGCCACATCCCCGACGTGCTCGGTCTGGTCGCCGAACCGAACATCGTGTGCTCGTCCACCACGCCGACGATCCCGTTCGGCACCGCCACCGCGCGGGAACACGTCGAGATGATCATGGCGGTCCACGCCGGCAATCCCGACGTCGAGACCGACGTCGAGGCCGCAACCGAGCGGGTGCGCACAACCACGATGGCGGCCGAGGGACCCCTGCACGAACTGGGCGCGATCTCGATCGTGAACAGCGACTCGCAGGGCATGGGCCGGATCGGGGAGACGGTGCGGCGCACCTTCCAGCTCGCTCACACCATGAAGATGTGGCGCGCATCGGAGGCGGGCGCGGGCTTCGCCGCTGCGCCACCGGTCGCGCACCCGTGGGCGCATCCTCGTCACGCGGATGGCCGCGCCGACAACGAGCGGGTCCTCCGCTACCTGGCCAAGGTCACGGCCGAGCCCGCCATGGTTCACGGCATCGCGACCGAGGTGGGCTCGCTCCTGCCGGGGCGTCTCGCCGACGTCGTTCTGTGGTCGCCGGCAAGCTTCGGCGTGAAGCCCAAGCTGGTCCTCAAGGCGGGGCACTTCGGATGGGGTCCGTTGGGTGAGGGGAACGCATCCGTCGAGGACTCCCAGCCGGTGGTCGTCGGACCGCACTGGGCCGCGATGGGATCGGCACCGGCCTCGGTCGGAACGACGTTCGTCTCGCGGGCGGCGCTCGAATCTGGCCTGCGGGAGCGGCTCGGGAGCCGGCGGCGCTTCGTCGCGGTCTCGGGAACTCGCGACGTGCGCCGAGCTTCCTTGTTGGCCAACACCGCCGTCACCCCTATCGAGATCGACCCCGGCGACGGCACCGTGCGGCTCGACGGTCGCCTACTGACGTCACCACCGACCGACGAGGTGCCGATGGCTTCGCGCTATCTCCTCCACTAGGACGGCGGGTCTCAAGCTCAGGAAATCGGATCAGCTGCCGTCGGGCTGTGGCGACAGGTGCTCGTGCACACCGAGCCATCGGCCGTCCGCGTCGCAGGCCATGACGATGGTCTCACGCTCGTGGACCGTATCCACTCCCTGGTTCGTTGAGATCTCGGTCTCGACTGAATGCGCGACCACCGCGATGTCGCCGAATAGCTGCACGCTCGCGTCGAAGGCGCGGCAAGACAAGACGCGAAACCCTTCCTCCGCGACCCACTGATCCCAGAGCGCCCGATACTCCTCGACCGACATCAGCCGCTCGGGCGTCGTGTAGAACACGAACGTTGCCTCAGGCGAGAAGCACGCGAAGTAGTCGTCGAGTCGACCCTCACCGAACGCTGCCACGAGCGCGGCTGCGGCCTGCCTCACTTCAGTGTCCATCGCTTCCCCCGCTGGTTCGAACGGTGTCTTGCCGTCTGCGACAGGTGGGCCCCATCGGTCACCCGCCTGTTCCATCGGCCTTCATCCAGATAGACCCGTCACTCCTTATGGTCCAGTACGGGTTGTGGGCGACCTCCCACTTGTGGCCATCTGGGTCACAGAAATAGCCCGAGTACCCGCCCCACTCGGTCTTCTGTGGCTCTTTGACGACCGTCGCGCCACGACTCTTGAGGCGTTCGAAGACGGCATCGACCTCCACCGCGCTGCGGACGTTATGTGCCAGCGCATAGCCTTCATACCCGCGGCCGGTAGCGGACTCATCCATGTCCTTGGCCAGATCTGAGTCCGGATAGAGAGAGAACACGAGCCCATTCAAGTCGAAGAAGGCGATCCCTTCCGGGCCGGGTGCAGCCTTCCATCCGACGACGTCCTCATAGAACGTTACGGCTCGTCGCAGATCGCTTACCCCCAGCGTGATCATGCTGATCCGTGGGTCCACAGCGCCTCCGATCGCAGACCTGATGTCACGAGACTATCGTGAGCTATGCGTACCTAGGGGCACGGTGGGGCGAGCGCGCCACACAGCACCAGATCGTCTTCGGCTGCGACCGCGGCGACGAGATCCTCGCGTGGGGTGAAGGACAACCCTCCCCCCGGCTCGAACGACGGCACGTTCGGGTCGAGGAGCGTCGGGGCATAGGTCACGCAGCCAACCTCGATCGGGATCTGTTCGGTCCCGTCGACCGGCGCCGGGCAGGACGCGGCGAGGGTCACCGTCACGGGCACGCTCGTCCCGCTGCCGACGCCGACCTCGAATGTCGCCGTGCCTCGGACGGTCTCGGCGCTGCCGACGCTCCACCCGATCGGCAGGTCCGAGACGCATGGGAGCCGGGTGGCGCTCGGCACCGCCTGAGCCATCAGTTGCATCGCCTGCCCGGTGCCGCACACCGGCGTCGTCACCGTGCCGCGGGAGGGGAAGAGCAGGGCCACGCCGGTCAGCGCCGAGAAGAGGAGCAGTCCGAGCGATGCGACGATCAGCACGACCCGGCGGACGCTCCACCGCTGGACCGCGATCGGACGGCGCTCCGGGGCCATCGCTCGGAATTCGGCGAGCAGGTCGCGTCCGTCCTCCTTCAGATATTGGCGCAGCTGCGTCGGACTGGCGACACGTCGGGTGGCCGCGAACGCCTCGGCGAGATCGTCGGGCGTGAAGTGCCGCAGGGCGGCGTCGTACACGGCTCGCGAGTCCGACCGCAGCGCCAGCACGAGCATCATGTTCCCGAGGTCGACGGCCTGGCGCCACGGCGTGGGCCGCACCTGCACGAAGAAGACGTCGATCAACTTCAGCTCCCCGCGCTGCACCATCAGGTTGGCAGGCTTGATGTCGCGGTGGGCGAGCCCGAGGTCCCACATCCGGCGGATCATGGCGAGCCCCTCATCCACGACGTGCGCGTCGATCTCGGCCTCGCCGATCTCGACGGCGTCGTCGAAGAAGTCCATCGCGATCAGGTACTCGCGCTCCGGCGTGATCTCGACGATGCCCAGCGGCGAGGGCGTCGGGAACCCGGAGTCCCCGAGCGTGCGCAGCGTGTAGTCCTCGTACTCCACGAAGCGTCGCACCGTCTGGAACGGAGCCTCGTCCTCGAGCCGCCCGTACAGCATCGTGCGGCCGAGCTTGTACCAGCGGTCCGCGAGCACGTGGCTCCTGGCGTACAGCTTCGCGAAGATCGTCCGGTCGCGGCCCTCCTCGTCGGTCACGGTGAGCTTCAGCGGGGTCGAGCCGCCGGAGCCTTCCAGCCCGACCGGCTCGATCTCGTGCACCCTGAACCCGAGCTGATCCTGCAGCGCGCTGCGGATCGCCTCGCCCCGACGACCGCTCACGTCGAGGTGCGCCGACTTACCGTGCGCGCCATAGCTGACAGGGAAGAGGTCGTTAGGGGCGAAGGCCCGGAACGCGGCTAGCGGGATCGCGACCCCGACGATGGCGCCGAACACGACATCGGTGAAGTGATCGACGCCGAGGTAGATCCGCAGCAGACCCGTGATCGCTATCGCCGCCGCCGCGACCAGCTTCGCCCGAGAGCGGGGTCGACCGGGAGGGACGAGCATGTACACGACGCCGATCAACAGGATCGCGATCGCGCCGCTCGGGATCGACGGCGTCGCGTAGCCCTCCCAGCTCGCCAGCTGTCGCACGCCGAACGGCCGCGGCCGGAGGGAGATCAGCTCGAGGCCTTGGAGGCTCGCCCCGGCGATACCGAGCGAGACCGCCCAGATCACCAGATGGCGCCAGCGGCGGAACCAGGCGGTCGTCAGCACGAGCAGCAGCCCGAGCAGCGCGAACCCGACGCGGGACCCGATCGTGTGCGCCTGGCGCGCGAGCGCGTCGAGCCATGCGATGCGGAGCGAGACGACGGCGTCGGTGACCAGCGTGTCGAGCCGGTCGAGGGGGGAAGGATCGACGCGGACCCAGAGGCAGCCGGTGACCACGACGGCCAGGAGCAGGATCAGCCAGACCCACCCCGTGGATCCGATCTGCTTGGGCAGTGGCGGGGCAGCGCCCGTCGGCCGACGACGTCGGTGCGTGGCAGCTCCCGCATCACCCCCCGCGCCCACGACCTGGTCACGCTGATCCACGATCCCCTCCGCGAGGATCCTCGCATGATCAGCAAGGCATCGAGGCGTCGCGTCGGCCCTGCGCCCCTGCGGTCACGCGAATCCGGGACGCCCCGCCACGGTCGGGAGATCGACGGGAGGGTGCCAGCCGTCCACGAGGAAGACGGCCACGCCGTCGTTCCGGTAGGCCTCGCGGAGGAACGGGACACGCTCGAGACGGCCAGGAGAGGGCTCAGCGTAACGGCCCCACCCCCCGAAGCGAACCCCCGACCCAGTCGTCGTGACTACCGCGGCCACCCCATGGCTCCTCAGATAGGCCAGACCGTCCCACGGATCACGGAAGAACGATCGCGCGTCGAGCATCTCTCGGACGGCCGTCACGAGCAGTGACGGTCGGACGTGGGGGCCCATGCCCTCGACGACGCCCGCGCGACCGGTCATCACCTCCAGCGTGGCGAGGGTACGTCGATCGACCAGGATGCGGCCTTCGGGTGGCACGTGCCTCCGGAGCCAGGCGAGAGCGCCGAGGTCGTCCCGGAGCGTTGGCCGCTCGTTCGTTCGGAGACCGGGAACCAGCGCCGCGAACAACGCGACCCCCACGATGAGCCCCACCTGCGTCCCGGCGCGTTCGGGAAGGTGGGACAGCACCCCTTCGGCGCCGGCGGCAAGGAGGAGGAAGAAGGCCAACGCGAAGTAGGCCACGAGGCGGCGGCTGCCGAAGTTCGCGAGCGCGAACGTGTCGTAGCGGGCCGCGAACCCGATGGCGACCGCGACCAGGCCGGCGGCGAACAACACGCTCCCCAGACCGACTGCTCTCAGATCGGCGTCCTTGCTCCTCCACACGAGCCAGAAGAGCAGCGTGGCCACGGCCGCGACGGCGAACGCTGCGATGGTGGAGGACCCCTCGCCGGCACGACCGGCGCCGAGGAACTTGCTCGCGAGTGCCTGGACCACTTCGCCGGGCCCGGAGGGAACGGCGCCCATGCGCGCCGGCCTCCCCTCCGAGACGAGGAAGACGACGGGATCGAACGACTCGGGCAGCCCGAGCTCGTCGCGAACGGCGTCGTAGGACCGGTCGCCCGACGCACCCTGGAACCCGAGATCGCCCCCGGCGGCGAGGAAGATCGTCCCGGCCAGCGCGATCGAGACGACGCCGGCGCCGAGGACCGAGGCGGCGGCCGCACCAGCCAGCCGGCGATCCACGAGCCCACGACCGGCTCCCAACCCCATCACGGCGAGCGCCCCCGCGAGCGCCGCGACGAGATGGGTGCCGGCCGCGGCGCCCAACAGCGCACCGGCCAGGATGGGCAGGGGCCGCATCAGGCCCCTTCCTCCTTCTGAGCGCAGGGCGACCGCCATCGGGATCAGGGCGGCGAGGGCCAACAGCCTCCCCCAGTTCTCGGCGACCATCAGCCTGAGATCTCCTGCCAAGGTCATCATCGGGATCGAGGCTCCCGCGACGAGGAGGACCCCGAACGCCAGGGCCAGGCGGCGGATCCCCAGCTCCCACGCGAGGGCAACCAGCACGAGAGCGACCGAGACCGCGACGACGAACGACCCGGCCGCGAGTGGGTCCAGCGGATCGCGGCCCATGAGATGGCTGGCTTGGGCATAGACCATGTTCATCACGACCTTGCTCACGGTCGGAGGGACCTCGACGCCCCAGTGGAGGACGGCGGGCGGAACGCGGCCGGCGTCGGCGATCTCGAGCCCGTCGGCCCAGTAGC
The DNA here is from genome assembly GCA_050692855.1 of Actinomycetota bacterium. Classification (GTDB taxonomy): domain Bacteria; phylum Actinomycetota; class UBA4738; order UBA4738; family HRBIN12; genus JAOUEA01. The sequence continues at coordinate 10,316 of JBOGVO010000138.1, forward strand.
GCAGGGGTGTCGCGAGGAATCCCTGCTCGACCCCGAACCTCGAGCGGGCGATGAGGAACACGACGAGGACGCCGACCCCAACCGAGACGGCGACCGTCGCCGATCGCACCTCTCGGCGGAGGCGATCGACCGACTCGCTGACGCCCCCACGCCGGACCGCCACGACCCAGGCGGCGATCGAGACGGCGATCCACGCGACGGATGCGGTCGTGGGCGTGAGCCATCCGAGGACGGCGAGAGCCAGTCCCACCAGCCCGACGCTCGCGAATCCGATGGGTGCGGCGAGGGCGAGGCGAGACAACGCGGATAGCTCCGAACGCGTGCTCGCCACGAGGGAGAGGCCCAGGCCGGGGATGACGAGCCACAGCCACCACCGAACGATGTCCAAGGCCAGCATGTGGGGGGCTCCTCCTGGGGCAAGTGTCCAACGGAAGCAACCCCCATACCAGGAACCGTTGGCCAGCTCTGCACCAGTTGGATGGAGCGACAGCGACGCCGGTAGGGTGGGTCGACGGCGACCCGGGAGGCGTTCATGCCGCATGCGGTGCACGACAGAGACGAGGTTCGAGCTCTCATGGACCGAGGGGCGCAGGTGGTCGAGGTGCTCGGCGCCGAGGAGTTCAGGGAGCACCACCTCCCCGGGGCGATCAACCTTCCCCTGCGGAAGATCGAGACGGAGGCCCGGGACAGACTCGACCAGAGCGTGCCGGTCGTCGTCTACTGCTGGGACTCGGCCTGAGACCTCAGTCCACGAGCCGCGTGGCGGCTCGAAGGCTTCGGGTTCACCCAGGTCTACGACTACGTCGACGGCAAGCTCGACTGGCTCGCCGCCGGACTCCCGGTCGAGGGCGCCAACGCTGAGCGCCCGCGCGCGGGGGACGTGGCCCGTGCGGACGTGCCCACCTGCCGGCTGGACGAGCCGATCGGGGAGGTCCGCGAGCGGGTCCGCGCGGCCGGGTGGGAGGCGTGCGTGGTCGTGAACGACGAGCGCGTGGTGCTCGGCCTGCTCCGCGAACGGGAGCTCGGCGAGGGGCGCGACGAGGCCATCGAACGCGTCATGCGACCCGGCCCCAGCACGTTCCGCCCGTACGTCTCGATCGAAGAGATGGCGCGATACATGGTGACCCACGACCTCCCGACCTCCCCGATCACCTCGTCGGACGGGCGCTTGATCGGCCTCCTGAGGAGGGACGACGCCGTCCACGTCGCCCATGAGAGCCACCGTGAGGACGAGACCGACGAGCGTTAGGCATGGGTGACGATCCCGCACCCGAGCACGAGAGGAGACGACCATGACCGGCAAGGTCGCGATCAACGGACTGGGCCGCATCGGGCGCGCCGCGCTCAAGATCGCCCTCGACCAGCCCGAGCTCGACGTCGTGGCGGTGAACGAGATCGGGTCGCTCGAGAACATGGCCTACCTGCTCAACCACGACACGGTGTACGGCCGGTACGAACGACGGGTCGAGGCGGTCGACGGCGCGCTGGTCGTCGACGGGCAGCAGCTCGCCTACGTGAGCGAGCCCGATCCGGAGCGCATCCCGTGGGCCGACCTGGGCGTCGACCTGGTCTTCGAATGCACCGGCCGCTTCACCGCTCGCGATGACGCAGAGAAGCACGTGCACGCCGGGGCGACCTGGGTGGTCCTCTCCGGCCCGACCAAGAGCCCCGATGTGCCGACCATCGTCCACGGTGTCAACCGGCCCGACGGCGGCACCAGCATCGTCTCGTGCGCGAGCTGCACGACGAACAGCGTCACCCCGCCGGTGGAGATCCTCGATCGACACTTCGGCGTCGAGAAGGCCTTGCTGACGACCATCCACGCCTACACCGCATCGCAGTCGCTCATCGACGCCCCCGCCCGCACCGACGATCTGCGCCGGGGCCGGTCGGCGGCGCAGAACCTCGTGCCCGCGAGCACGGGGGCGGCCAAGGCCACC
>JBOGVO010000139.1:0-5934 GCA_050692855.1 Actinomycetota bacterium
GCGAGGCGCCGTACCGATAGACGCGCTCGACCGTCGACGTGTCGCCGGCGCTCGCGTAGTAGATGCCGTCCTTGCCGGTCCAGACGACGTGCCTCGTCCCCGAGTCGTCGACGGCGATGTCGGTGCCGTTGGTGTTCTCGGCCGTGGCTCCGATCAGCGACGGCTCCAGCATCGGACCGAAGGGGATGAAGACGCCCGAGGGCGTCTCTTGCACCTGGGCCACGGCGCCCCGGGTCCACACCCCGTCGGCCGAGAGGCTGGCCAGTCCCACCGCCGCGCCGTCCTTCGGTTCCTTGTCGTCGGTGGTGATGTACGGGGCGCCGAGTGGACGTCCGACGGGGATCTCACCCTCGGCGAGCACGGCCGGGAAGATGAGGTACGACGTGGAGGGCACGCCCTCTGCATCGACGGCGATCGCGTTGCCGAGGCCGGCGTCGTCGAGGAACTCCGTGACGAACGGCACGAAGCGCGCGCCCTCCCCGGCCACGACCTCACCCTCGGGGATCGAACCGCAGGCGGCCGCCACCAGGACGGCGGCGCACACGGTGATGAGCAGTCGCTTCGTCACGTCGGCGGGGATACTAACAAGCCTCGGCACGCCTGCTGCGACCGGCCGCCGACCGGTCAGGGAGCCAGCTGCAGGGTCGCCTCGAGCGGCAGCTGCGGACGCTCCAGCACCTCGGCAAGGAATCGCCCGGTGTGCGAGGCGGGTTCGGCGGCAACGGTTTCGGGGGTTCCCACGGTGACGACCGTGCCCCCTTGGTCGCCTCCCTCGGGCCCGAGGTCGATCAACCAGTCGGCGGTCTTGATCACGTCGAGGTTGTGCTCGATCACGATCACCGTGTTGCCGGTGGAGACGAGCCGCTGCAGCACCGCGAGCAGCTTGCGGACGTCCTCGAAGTGCAGCCCCGTGGTGGGCTCGTCGAGCACGTAGAGCGTGTTGCCGGTAGCCCGCTTGTGCAGCTCGGAGCTGAGCTTGATGCGTTGGGCTTCGCCGCCGGAGAGCGTGGGCGCCGGCTGCCCGAGCTTCACGTACCCGAGACCCACGTCGGAGAGCGTCTGCATGTGCCGCATGATCGGCGGGATGTGCTGGAAGAACTCGAGCGCCTCGTCGACGCTCATCTCGAGCACGTCGGCGATCGACCGCCCCTTGTACTTCACCTCGAGGGTCTCGCGGTTGTACCGCCTTCCCTTGCACACCTCGCACGTGACGTAGACGTCGGGCAGGAAGTGCATCTCGATCTTGATCTGACCGTCGCCCGCGCAATGCTCGCACCGGCCGCCCCGGACGTTGAACGAGAACCGGCCGGGCTGGTACCCGCGCAGCTTCGCCTCGGGCACCTGCGCGAAGAGCCGCCGCACGTGATCGAACACCCCGGTGTAGGTGGCCGGGTTCGACCGCGGCGTGCGCCCGATCGGCGACTGGTCGATGTCGACGATCTTGTCGACCTGCTCCCACCCCACGAGCCGCTTGTGCTTGCCCGGCTGCAACCGCGACCGATAGACCTTCTGCATCAACACCCGCAGCAACACGTCCTGCACGAGCGTGGACTTGCCCGACCCGCTCACGCCGGTGACGCAGACGAACAGGCCGAGCGGCACGTCGACCGTCACGTTCTTCAGGTTGTGCTCGCGTGCGCCTTCGAGCCGGAGTCGGCGCTCCCCCGGCTGCCGGCGCACGTCGGGGGTGGCGATCTGTCGACGGCCGGCCAGGAAGGCTCCCGTGAGCGACTCATCGCACTCGAGCAAGCCTTTGAGATCGCCGGAGTACACGATCTCGCCCCCGCGCTCGCCCGCGAACGGTCCGATGTCGACGATGTGGTCGGCCTCGAGGATCGTGGCCTCGTCGTGCTCGACCACGACCAGGGTGTTGCCGAGGTCGCGCAGCCGCACGAGCGTGTCGATCAGTCGCTTGTTGTCGCGTTGGTGGAGCCCGATCGACGGCTCGTCGAGGATGTACAGCACCCCCACGAGCCCGGACCCGATCTGGGTGGCGAGCCGGATGCGCTGAGCCTCACCGCCCGCGAGCGTGCCGGCGGGGCGCGACAACGAGAGATAGTCGAGCCCCACGTCGACGAGGAATCGGAGCCGCTCGCGGATCTCCTTCAGCAGGCGCTCGGCGATCATCAGCTCGCGTTCGCTGAGGTCGATCGTCTCGACGAAGCCGAGCGTGTCGCGGATCGAGCGGTCGGTGAGCTCGGCGATGTTGATGCCGGACACCGTCACGGCCAGCGACTCGGGGCGCAGCCTGGCTCCCTTGCATGCGCGACACGGCACCTCTCGCATGAACTGCTCGAGCTTGTCGCGCTGGGCCTCGGAATCGGTCTCTCGGTGTCGGCGCTCGACGTTCGTGACCACGCCCTCGTAGGTGGTCCAGTAGGACCGCTGGCGACCGTATCGGTTCTTGTACCGCACGTGGATCTGTTGGTCGCTGCCGTACAGGAGCACGTCGCGCTGGGCCTTGGGCAGCCGCCTGAAGGAGGTGCCGAGATCGATGTCATGCGTCTCGGCCACCGACTCGATCACTCGGTTCCAGTACTCGAGGGTGGCGCTGGCCCACGGAGCGAGCGCGCCGTCGCCGACCGAGAGGTCGGGGTCGGGCACGACGAGCTCGGGATCGACCTCGAGGCGCGTGCCGAGCCCGTCGCAGGTGGGGCACGCCCCGTACGGCGAGTTGAACGAGAAGTTGCGCGGCGCGAGCTCCTCGAACGAGAGCCCGCAGAAGGTGCACGCGAGCGATTGGGAGAAGTTCTGGAGCTCCTCTCCCCCGTCGTGTGTCTGCACCGCGATCGACGCGATGCCCTCGGCGAGCTCGAGCGCGGTCTCGATCGAGTCGGCCACGCGACGGCGGATGTCCGGCTTGGCCACGAGCCGGTCGACCACGACCTCGATCGTGTGCTTGTAGGTCTTGGGAAGCCGGATCGGCTCGGAGAGCTCGCGCACCTCGCCGTCGATGCGCGCTCGCGGGAAGCCCTTGCGCGCGAGCTCGTCGAGCAGCTTGCCGTACTCGCCCTTGCGCCCGCGGACGACCGGCGCGAGCACCTGGAATCGCGTGCCCTCGGGCAGCTCCATCACCTGGTCGACGATCTGATCGGGCGTCTGACGCCCGATCGGCCGCCCGCAGTTGTAGCAGTGCGGGTGGCCCACGCGCGCGAACAGGACCCGGAGGTAGTCGTAGACCTCGGTGATCGTGCCGACGGTGGAACGAGGGTTCCGCGACGTGGACTTCTGATCGATCGAGATCGCCGGCGAGAGCCCCTCGATGAAGTCGACGTCGGGTTTCTCCATCTGCCCCAGGAATTGACGCGCGTACGCCGACAGCGACTCCACGTATCGCCGCTGGCCCTCGGCGTAGATCGTGTCGAAGGCGAGCGAAGACTTGCCGGAGCCGGACAGCCCGGTGAACACGATCAGGCGGTCACGGGGGAGCTCGAGCGTGACGTTCTTGAGGTTGTGCTCACGGGCGCCGTGGATGACGAGGCTGTCGGTGCCCATACGGAGGCCAGTCTATCGGCGGCCGGCGACATGCTTCGTCGAGAGCCCCTATCCTCCCCCGATGGAGCGAGACCTTCGCGAGACTTCCCTGTTCGAGGACGTCGAGTCGTTCTTCCGGTCGGTGCTCGAGCCGGGCTTCGGGACGGCCTGGCCCGCGGGCGATCCGGCGCCCTCCCCCGACGGGGGGTGGATCGCGTTCCGAGGGCAGCGGCTCGACCGGCTGGAAGGCCATCCTGCCGGCCGGATCTGCCTCGTGCGCGCAGACGGGTCGGGCCTTCGGCAGATCACCGACGGCCCCCACGACGACTCGGAGCCCCGCTGGTCGCCCGACGCCACCCGCCTGAGCTTCCGTTCGGACCGAGCCATGAAGGGTCAGCATCAGCTCTACGTGCTCGATGCGGCCGTGCCGGCCGAGGCGCGCCAGTTGGCCACGCTGCCCGGCACGGTGGAATGGCACCGGTGGTCGACCGACGGCACGCGCATCCTGGCCGGTCTCGCGGGGAACGCCGCCGAGCAGGCCGACGCGCTGGGGTCGGGCACGTTGGGCACCGAGCGCGAGGCCCCACCGTGGGTTCCCGATGTGGAGTCCTCCGATGACGCCGAGGCGGAGCGCCGGTCGCTCTGGCTGGTGGAGGTCGGGACAGGCGAGGTCCGGCGCGTCTCCCCCGAGACGCGGAACGTCTGGGAAGCCGACTGGTGCGGGGACGACCACGCCGTGGCGGTCACCTCCGAGGGAGCGGGCGAGGACGCCTGGTACGGGGCCGGTGTCGCGCTCGTCGACCTCGCGACCGGTGACGAACGGTCGCTGGCCGTGAGCGACGAGCAGCTCGGCTGGGTCGCCGGCTCTCCGGCCGGCGACCGGATCGCGGTGATCGAGGCGGTGTGCAGCGACCGGGTCGTCGTCTGCGGGGACCTTCGAGTGATCGACGTGTCGTCGGCGACGACGACGCCCGTCGATCTGGGCGACGTCGATGCGTCACGGGCGGTCTGGGTCGGCGACGATCGCCTGGTGGTCTTCGGACGACGCGGTCTCTCCTCGCTCGCCCTCGACGTGAGCCTCGGCGAGGGCTCCGTCCGGGAGCTCTGGGCAACCGACGGGTCGGTCGGCGAGCTCTACCATCCGTCGGGCGCCGCCCTGGGCGGCGGCGTCGCGGTGCTCACCTCGTCGCATGCGCGGCCGCCCTCGATCGTGGTCGTCGACGCGGAAGGGGCGGAGCGGGAGGTCGCCGCCCCTCGGCACCCGGGTCACGACGTCGTCCTAGCCGCGATCGCGCAGCGGCAGGTGTTGCGATGGCGCGCGCCGGACGGCCTCGAGATCGAGGGACTGCTCACGCTTCCTCGAGGGGCGGGGCCGTTCCCGCTCGTGCTCGATGTGCACGGCGGCCCGATCGGCAACGTCGACGACCGTTTCCCCGGCACGCTCGACGCGCTGCTGCTCTCGCGCGGGTTCGCGATCCTCGAGCCGAACCCCCGTGGGTCCACCGGGCACGGGCAGGCGTTCGCCCGCCGGGTCGTCGGAGACATGGGAGGGCTCGACGTCGACGACGTGCTCGCCGGCGTCGACGCCGCCGTGGCCGGGGGCCACGCCGACCCCGAACGCCTGGTGCTGACCGGCGGCAGCTACGGAGGGTTCATGGCGGCGTGGATCCCGACCCGCGACCGGCGATTCAAGGCGTCGGTGTCGATCTCGCCCGTGACCGACTGGTGGTCGGAACGGTTCGACAGCAGTCTCGGAGCATGGGTGGGCGATTTCCTCGGGGGTGAGCCGAGCGACGTGCCCGAGGAATACTCGGGTCGGAGTCCCGTGCTCCACGTGGCCTCGGTGACGACCCCGGTGCTCCTCACGGCGGGACGGAACGACCGCGCCACGCCGGTCGGTCAGGCCGTGGAGTACTACCGCGCGCTGCGGGAGCGGGGGCTCCCGACGGAAGTCGTCCTCTATCCGCAGGAGGGCCACGGCGTAGGTGAGTTCCCCGCGATCCTCGATCTCGCCACGCGCACGGTCGGTTGGTTCGAGCGCTTCCTGCCGCCGCGCGACGGCGGAGATAGTCTCCCGACATGACCACCCGCGAGGAACTCGAGGCCCTGCCCACCGACGAGCTCTACGACCGCGCGATCGGCGTCGCGAAGCACCACCTCGACGTCGGCTTCTTCTGGGATCTGTTGAAGGCGTTGCCGGTGGCCGAGGAGGTGATCGGCGACGATCAGCGGAGCAAGACCGATATCCGCAGACCCCTCGCACTGCTGAACGACCTGCTCTACGACGCCGACTCGGGGCCCCTCGGAGAGGCGCTGCGCCCCGTGTACGTCGACTACCTGCTCGAGCACGAGGGAGCCGGCGACGGCGACTGAGCGAGACCTGCTCTCGTACCGCTCGGAGTTCCCGGTCCTCGCCCGCAAGGCGTACCTGATCAGCGCGTCGCTCGGCCCGATCTCCGG
>JBOGVO010000140.1:0-3591 GCA_050692855.1 Actinomycetota bacterium
CACGATGTCGCGGGAGACCGGTTGGGGGAAAGCCGCCCGGGAGGGGGGTCCGGGCGGCTTCCTCTAGGACATGGACAGCCGGGTCAGGGTTTTCGGGCCAGACCCCTAGGCAGCCGCCCCCAGAACCGTCGGCCTCGCCTCGCCGACGGCGCGATTGGCGTGGCGGAATCCCAGGAACGCGAGCACCGCGAACGCGATCCCGACCACGACCATCCCGTATCCCGCGTACACGGCGAGCGTCGCGGCGGTCCACCAACCGTAGGCGTTCAACAGGATCGCGCGGAGCGTCTCACCCTTGAACAACGTGTCGGCCTTGCCCTGGAGCTCGGCCGCCGTATCGGGGGCGAGGCCCTCCTCGCGAGCCGCCTCGCTGGTCTCCGAGTACGTCGCGCCGTCGTTGATCTCGGCGAGGTGACCCCCGATGTAACGGGAGTACGCCTCGGCATCGGAGCCGTCGACGACCTGCGGGCCGGCGAAGTCACCGATCTCCGAAAGCTCCTGGGGCGTCATCGCCTCCAGCGGCGGGAACACGATGTTCTGCGGCTCGAGGCGGTCGGTCACGTTCGACTGCGCGAACCTCCCGCCGTAGACGGCGAGCGCCCCGAGCACGATCAACGTCACGGCCAGCATCACGCCCGCCGTGCTGATCAGCTGATCCCATGCCTTCCTGTTCATCACGCACCCCCTGTGGCCAACTTGGCTCATGACCTGATGCCAACGTCGAGCACAGGATGCACCCGTCACCTCGCCCCGACCCCGGACGGACGGCGGGCGTCGTTCGGGACTCGTCCCAAGCCCGGCTGTGCCTTTCGGGCCTCCGAACCAGCCGATATCGTGACTGACAGCCATGTCCCTGCTCGCCCTGCTCTCGGACCGTTCGCCGCAGGTGACCCTGCCGGCGCTCGGCGAGCTCTTCCCCGACGTGAAGATCGAGCCGCTCTCGGTCACCGCGATCGGGCACACGCTGGCCCTCGAGCCCGAGGCCGTGCTGGTCGACGCGGCCGAGCATCCGGCACAGGCCTGGACCGTGCTGCAGGCGCTGCGTGAGCGCGATCCGCGCGTGCCGGTCGTGCTCGTCGTGGAGCGCAACATGGTCGGGCGGTACCCCTGGCACGAGGTTGCCGACGAGCTCGTCTATCCGGGCGCTCCCATAGCCGAGCTGCAGGTGCGGCTCGCGATGCTCCGGCGGCGAGCCGGAAGCGGCGACGGCACGCTCACGCGGCTCGGCCCGCTCGCGCTCGACACGGAGACCTACCGGGTGACGGCGAGCGGGCGCCCGCTCGACCTCACATACAAGGAGTTCCAGCTGCTGCGGTTCCTCGCGTCGAACCCCGGACGGGTCTACTCGCGGCCAGCCCTGCTCCGCGAGGTATGGGGCTACGACTTCTACGGCGGCACACGGACCGTCGACGTGCACGTGCGGCGGCTGCGCGCGAAGCTCGGGCCAGAGCACGAACACCTGATCGAGACCGTCCGAGGGGTGGGCTATCGCACGGCGGACCCGGGCGCGTAACCGCCGAGGTGTTCGATGGATCCGATGTGTAAGACGGGCGAGCCTGGGAACAACCACGGGGATCGACCAACGGGGAGGGGCGATGAGACGGACAGTGCTGGCTTTGGCATTGGTGGCATCGATCGCGTTGCCGGCGTCGGCCGCCGGACCGGTCACCCGCGACGGAGCCGACTACTCGGGGGTGCGGAACCCCGGCGCGTGCGAGGTGATGCCGGAGAGCGGGACCGAGCTGCACGTGAAGTGCCTCGACTCCGTGGGGGCATACGGCGCGGCGTTCATCCGCTATCGGTTCCTGGCCGACGTCGGCGGCGTGCTCGGTCCGGCAACGGTGTCGGCGGATCTGTGGGACGAGCACGGGTGTGCCTCGTTCCGCTGGATGGCGCCGATCCGCACGCTGCGCATCGAGGTGCCCTTCGGGTGCTACGTCCACGTACGGTCGGTGACCTGGCAACAGCCCTAGCGAGCACCGGACGGACAGCGTCGGAGGGTCGGGGGATCCGATCTCGGAGAGCCGCGGGGCCCTACGCTAGGGATCCTCATGGCAACAGCGGAGTCTCCCACGATCGCCTATCGCCGCCGGAAGCGGTGGCTGGCGATCCACGCAACCCTGTTCGCGATCGTGAACGGGTTCTTCGTCGGCCAGTGGCTGCTGCTCCACGACGCGCCCCTGGACGGGGTGGACCCACGCGCCATCGAGTCGTTCTGGCCCGGATGGTTGCTGCTGCTCTGGGGCGTGATCCTCGCCGTCCACGGGCTCTACGTCTGGGCGCGCAAGCCCGTCGTCGAGGTGGAGACTCCCCCGCCCGTGAGCTGGCGGTTCGGCCGCGCGGTCCGAACCGTGGTGTTCACCGACATCGTGGCATCGACCGAGCGAGCCCGGGAGCTGGGCGATCGCCGCTGGGGAGAGCTCCTCCGACGACACGATCGGCTCGCCGACGAGCTCGCGAAGCGGTTCCGCGGCCGGTTGGTGAAGCACATCGGCGACGGGCAGCTGGTGGTCTTCGAGTCCCCCAGGGAGGCGATCCGCTTCGCCGACGCGTTCCGGACCGAGATCCGTGGCGAGGGCCTCGACATCCGCGCGGGTTTGCACGCCGGCGAGATCGATCTGCAGCGCCGGGACGTGACCGGCATCGGTGTGCACATCGCCTCCCGGGTGATGAGCGAAGCGGAGCCGTCGGAGATCCTCGTGTCCAGGACCGTGCGCGACCTCGTGGGCGGTTCGGACATCGCCCTCGTGGACGCCGGAACCCGCGAGCTCAAAGGGCTCGAGGGCGGATGGGAGCTCTTCGCCGTCTCGGACGCGTGAGGGATCCCGTGTCCCACCTCGCGTCACGTAACGCAGAGTTAACGCTCGGGTAACAGCGGCCCGCCCGCCCCCCCTTAGTCTCGGTTGGACGCCGAGCGACAAGGGGGAGCGCGTGGCAACGGCGAAAGACGTCATCGCACTGGCCAAGGAGCAGGGGGCCGAGATCGTCGACTTCCGGTTCACCGACCTGCCGGGACAGGTGGAGCATCTGTCGGTTCCCGCCCACGAGCTGACCGAGGACAAGCTCGAGAACGGCCAGCCGTTCGACGGCTCGTCGATCCGCGGGTTCCAGGAGATCCAGGAGTCGGACATGCTGCTCATGCCCGACCCCGATTCCGCCTACATGGACCCGTTCACGAAGCACCCAACCCTGAACATCACGTGCTTCGTGAAGGACCCCGTGACCGGTGAGGACTACTCGCGCGACCCCCGCAACATCGCGAAGAAGGCCGAGCTGTACCTGAAGCAGACCGGAATCGCCGACCGCTCCTACTGGGGGCCCGAGGCGGAGTTCTACATCTTCGACTCGATCCGCTACGACCAGAACGAGTTCGAGGGTTACTACCACGTCGACTCCGTCGCCGGCGCCTGGACGAGCGGCCGTGAGGAAGCGGGCGGCAACCTCGGCTACAAGCCGCGCTTCAAGGGTGGGTACTTCGCGCTTCCCCCGATGGACAAGTACCAGGACCTGCGCACCGAGATGGTGCTGAACCTCGAGAAGGTCGGCCTCACGATCGAGGTGCACCACCACGAGGTGGGCACCGCCGGGCAG
>JBOGVO010000141.1:0-4610 GCA_050692855.1 Actinomycetota bacterium
ACACCCCGACCTTCGCGGTCATCGACACGACCCCGCCCACCACGGCACCGCCGCCTGAACCGAGCGGTCTTCCCGACGTCGGCGTCGAGCCCGGCGTTCTCCCCCCCGGTCCCGATGAGGGCCCCGATGATCCGGGCGGCCCGCATGACCGCGGCGGCGGCGACGAGCACGCAGGCAGCGACGCCGGGGGCGGAAGCGGTGGCTCGGGCTCCGGTGGCAGTGGCGAAGGCCGTCCGGGGGGCAGCGGTTCCGGCGGCGGCAGCGGTTCCGGCGGCGGCGGCGGTACGGAGGGCGGCAGCGGCACGGGCGGTTCCAGCGGCACAGGCGGTTCCAGCGGCAGCGGTTCCAGCGGCTCGGGCGGTTCCAGCGGTAGCAGCGGTTCCGGCGGCAGCGGCAGCGGCAGTGACGCCGGCGGGGGCGCGCCCCCGAGCTCCGACGCAGGGAGCTCGAGCGTCGGCGAGGCCTCGAGCGACGCCGGCGACTGATCGCGGTCTCCCGTAGCATCCGCCTCGATGCCGATCCAGAACTCGTTCGGCGCCCTGCGCTCGGTCTACGTCAGACCTCCTCGCGTCGCAGACCTGGCCGCCTGGCACGAGTTCGGCTGGCACGCGGCGCCTGACCCCGGTCGCGCGGAGGACGAGCACGCGGCGCTCCGAGCCGAGCTCGAGCGCGCCGGCGCCGAGGTCGTGAGCGACGCAACGCCGGTGCCCTCCGACCCCGACGCGATCTACGCCTACGACCCGACGCTTCCTACCGATCGAGGCACGATCCTACTTCGGCCCGGGAAGGCGTCGCGACGCCGGGAACCCGACGTGATGGGCGCCGACCTGCTCGCCGCTGGGCGTCCGATGCTCGGCGGGCTAGAGCACCCTGCGACGGCCGAGGGCGGCGACATGTTCTGGCTCGACGCGCGCACGCTGCTCATAGGGCGCGGGTACCGCACGCACGACGAGGGCATCCATCAGCTGCGGGCGCTGCTGGGGCCCGAGGTCGACGTGGTGGTGTTCGACCTGCCGCATGCCCTCGGTCCCGGGTCGTGCCTCCATCTCATGTCGTTCATCTCCCCCCTCGATCGCGACCTCGCCGTGGCCTTCCTGCCGATGATGCCGGTCCGCCTGGTCGAGCTGCTGCGCGACCGCGGCGTCACGCTCGTGGAGGTGCCCGAGGAAGAGCTCGGTTCGCAAGGTCCGAACGTGCTCGCGCTCGCCCCGCGCGTTGCCCTCGCACTCGACAGCAACCCCGAGACTCGCCGGCGGATGGAACGCGCGGGCGTCGACGTCCGCACGTTCGTTGGTGAGGAGATCTCTCGCAAGGGCGACGGCGGCCCGACCTGCCTCACCCGACCTCTTGACCGGGGTTGACCCGGCCAGGACGGCGGCGGCTCGGTATGCTCGCGCGCGATGTACGAGTACTGGCTGCTCCTGCACATCCTGGCGGCCATCGCCTTCGCGGGCTGCCATGGAGCCTCGATGTTCGCGCTCTACCACATCCGCAGCCTGGACCTCGATCGACAGCGCATCGCGGACACGATCGCATTCTCCGGCACCACCACACGGGCGATGTACATCTCGCTCATCCTGATCGTCGTCGCCGGTTCCGTGTTGAGCGTCCAGGGCAAATGGCTGGGCTACGTGTGGCTGTGGCTCTCGATCGGCGTGCTGGTGGTGACGACCGTCCTGATGACGGCGATCGCGAAGCCGTACTTCAAGCGCATCACGGCTGCGTGCGGCATGCGTCCGTCGGGGGTTCCGAGGGTGAGCGACGAGGAGCTCCAGGAGCTCGTCGCAGGGCCGAGGAGCAAGGCGAACCTGATCTCGGCGATCGGCATCCTTGGCCTCGCGGTGATCGTGTTCCTCATGGTGACCAAGCCCGGCTACCCGTGAGCCTCACGGCCCGCGAGCCGTCCGACCTGCGGACTAGGCCGAGGGGAGCGGGCGCGTGGCGGGACCGTTCACGACCTCGCCGCCCGGTCCGAAGCGCGATCCGTGACACGGGCACTCGAAGAGGTGTTCGGTCGCGCTCCAGGCGACGGTGCACCCCATGTGGGTGCACCTGGCCGACATGAGATGCAGCTCGCCGTCCTCGTCCATGAATGCCGCGAGGCGCTCCCCCGCCTGGACGAGGATGCCCCCCTCGCCCGGCCCGAGCTCCGACGCGACCTGGGCGATCGTTCGGGCGACGAGCACGTCGCGATCGGCGAGATCGACGACCTTCTCCGGCACCGGATTCAAGAAGAAGCGCTTCGCGCCCGTCATGCCCTTGTTCCCGATCACGATCAGGTCGGCCCCGATCTCGTGCGCCACGGCCATGATCTCGATGGCCGGATCTCCCCGGCGGAGCACCACGTCGCACTCGGCCTCGGCCCCGTACATCGCCACCGTGTCATCGGTCACGAGCTTGCCCGTGGCGGGGTGGCCCACGAACACGAGCGTCACGGGAGCCACGATCGACGTGGCGAGGTCGAACCCCTTGCGAGCGGCGCGATCGGCCGTGGCCGAGCCGTCGGTCGCGATGAGGATGCGCCGGTACAGGCGTTCGCCGTCACCACGCTCCACGTCCATCGCGATCAGCAGATCTCGGGGCGCGCGATGCGAGAGCCGGTCGGCGGTGGGGCCGATCTCGGTCGTGCTCCGACCGCCACTCACCACCACGAGGCCGACATCCTGCGCCTCGGCGAGCTCGATGAGCACGTCGGCGGCCGAGCGTCCACCGCGCAGCTCGCCCTGGACCTTCTTGACGCCGGCCTGCTGCGCGGCGGCGACTGCCGCGTCGAGCACCTGCTGGGCGCCCTCGGGGCGTTCCCAGACGTGGGCCACGATCAGCTCAGCCTTGCTGGCCTTCGCCAGCTCGGTGGCGACCAGGCTCGTGGCGGCCGCGCGAGCGGTGCCGTCGGTTCCGAACAGGATGCGTTTGTACGCCAGGACGACCTCCTCGAGCTTCGAACGCTATCGTGCCCCGCCCTCCTGCGACCACGCGGAGCCCCCGGCCGAGCGCGGGCCGTATCCTGCCGGTCCATGTACAGGCTTTGGGTCTTCATCCATCTCGTCGGGGCGGCCGGGTTCCTCGCAGCGCATGGGGTCTCGATGTACGCCCTGTTCGCGGTCCGCGCGGTCGATGGCGACCGGGAACGCATCCTCGGATGGTGCGAGGCATCGAAGCGCACCACGATGCCGATGTATGTCTCCTTCGTGCTGTTGCTGTTCGGTGGCGTGGCCGCCGCCATCGACGGAGCGTTGTTCGCGCAAGCGTGGTTGCTCGGCTCGCTCGCCCTGCTGCTGCTGCTCACCGTGCTGATGTCGATGGTGGCCAGTCCTCACATGAAGGGCCTGAGGGAGGGGTGCACCCGCTGGGCCGACGGCTCCTACACGATGTCCGATCAGGAGCTCCGCGCGGCGCTCACCGGGCCCGCGACGATGATCACCGCCTCGATGGGAGGCATCGGCTTGCTGGTGATCCTGTACCTGATGGTGTTCAAGCCCTGGGCATGATGGATCGGGTCTTCAACTTCTCGCCCGGGCCGGCCACGCTTCCGCGTTCGGTGCTCGAGGCGGCACAGCGCGACCTCGTCGTGCTCCCCGGGATCGGCGCGTCCCCACTCGAGGTCTCCCATCGCAGCCCATGGTTCCGAGATGTCATCGACGAGGCCGTGGGGAACCTGCGCAGCCTGCTCGCTGTGCCCGATTCCCACCACGTCGTCTTCTGCCAAGGCGGTGCGACGCAACAGTTCTCGATGGTGCCGATGAATCTGCTCCGCGGCGCCGAGACGGAGGCCGAGTACGTGGTCACCGGCTCCTGGGGGGCACGGGCCGTGGCCGAGGCCGAGAAGGAAGGCCGCGTGCGGATCGCGTGGTCGGGTGAGACGCAGGGCTACACCCGCGTGCCGACGTCCGAGGAGATCGCCCCGGCACTGTCCTCGACGGCCGCTTACGTGCACATCACCACGAACGAGACGATCGAAGGCGTCGAGTGGCCCGCGGTGCCGGCGATGCCCGGCGATGTACCGCTGGTCGCCGACGCGTCGTCGGACTTCCTGTCGCGTCCGATCGACGTCGGACGCTTCGGGTTGCTGTACGCCGGAGCCCAGAAGAACGCCGGGCCCGCTGGCGTGACGATCGCGATCGTGCGCCACGACCTGCTCCCCCGCGTTCCCGACGGGCTCCCCGCGATGCTCGACTACCGCACGTTCGTCGAGCACGGGTCGATGCACAACACGCCGCCGGTGTTCGCGATCTACATCGTCATGCTCGTGACGCGCTGGCTCCGAGACGAGGTCGGGGGCCTCGCGGAGCAGGAGCGTCGGAACCTGGAGAAAGCGGCTCTGCTCTACGACGCGATCGACACGAGCGCCGGCTTCTACCGGGGGCACGCCGAGGTGAGCTCGCGCTCGCGCATGAACGTCACGTTCCGACTGGCGAGCGACGAGCTCGAGGCCCGGTTCGTGACCCAGGCGACCGCGCGCGAGCTCGCCGGCCTCAAGGGCCACCGAACGGTCGGCGGCATCAGGGCCAGCATCTACAACGCGATGCCGCTCGAGGGTGTCGAGGCGCTCACGACGTTCATGGGTGAGTTCGCCCAGGGCGCCGGCCAGGGCGCCGGCCAGGGCGCTGGAT
>JBOGVO010000142.1:0-4436 GCA_050692855.1 Actinomycetota bacterium
AATCGTGATCGTGCACAGCGGGGGGATGCTCGGCCATGACGGCAGTCTATCGACGGCGTCAGGCTGGGCCCGGTCCTCAGAGGAGCTTCTTGCGCTGGACGAAGTCGACCAGCCAGCTGCTGAACGCCGGGCCGAGGTCGTCGCGCTCGATCGCGAACTCCACCGTGGCCTTCAGGTAGTCGAGCTTGTTGCCGGCGTCGTAGCGGCCTTGATCGAACGTGAACGCGTACACGGCCTGCTCCTGGGCGAGCAGGTTGATGGCGTCGGTGAGCTGGATCTCGCCGCCGTGGCCGGGCTTCGTCTCGCGGAGCGAATCGAAGATCTCGGGCGTGAACACGTAGCGGCCGATCGCGGCGAGGTTCGACGGCGCCTCGTCGGCAGGCGGCTTCTCGACCACCGAGCGGACGCGGGCGAGGTTCTCCTCGAGCATCTCCGGGGTGATGGCGCCGTAGGCCGAGATCTCCTCGCGGGTCACCTCCTGGGCGGCGAGCACCGATCGCCCGTACCGCTCGTGCACGCGCAGCATCTCGCGGAGCAGCGGCACCGACGGGTGGATCAGGTCGTCGCCGAGCAGCACCGCGAACGGCTCGCCGCTGACGTGCGCCTCGGCGATGCTCACGGCGTGGCCGAGTCCGAGCGCTTCGTGCTGGCGCACGGTGTGGATCTGGGCCAGCTCCGACAGCTCGCGGACGCCCTTCAGCTCGTCGAACTTGCCCCGGGCCTCGAGGAGTCCTTCGAGCTCGGGCGATCGATCGAAATGATCCTCGATCGCAGCCTTCCCGCGGGCCGTCACGATCAGGATGTCGGTGAGGCCGGCGCGCACGGCTTCCTCGACCACGAGCTGAATCGAGGGTGTGTCGACGAGCGGCAGCATCTCCTTGGGCACGGCCTTCGTCGCCGGCAGGAACCGCGTGCCGAGCCCGGCGGCGGGGATCACCGCTTTCCTGACCTTCACGGGCGCCCTCCTCGTGCGGGAGCCGAAGTGTACGCGGCGAGCAACATCCGAGCCAGTCGTCCGTTCCGGGTAGTCCGTTCGGCGACGGAGCTTCCCCGGACGCCCGAGCGGGAAACGCCCCGCGCTCCACTGCCACCGAGGAGCCCTAGAGTGGGTGGATGAGCGATGCGCCGCGGGCCGACGCCCTCGTGGTCTTCGGCATCACCGGTGACCTGGCGAGGGAGAAGATCATCCCCGCGCTCCAGGCGATGGTGCGCCGCGGGAACCTCGAAGCCCCGATCGTCGGCGTCGCCCGCTCGGGGTGGGACCTCGAGAAGTTCCAGGCCCACGTGCGCGCCGCGCTCGAGGACGACGGCAGCTTCGACGAGGCCTCCTTCTCGCGGCTCGCGTCGCGGCTCCGGTACGTGGACGGCGACTACACCGACCCCGACACGTTCGACCGGCTGAAGGCGGCCCTCGACGGGCACGAGAGGCCGTTGCACTACCTCGCGATCCCGCCCTCGCTGTTCGAGACGGTGATCGAGCACCTGGCTCGGGTGGGCTGCACGGACGGCAGCGTGGTCGTCGAGAAGCCGTTCGGCCGCGACCTCGCATCCGCGCAGCGGCTGAACGAGGTCGTCACGTCCGTGTTCCCGGAACGCTCGATCTTCCGGATCGACCACTTCCTGGGCAAGGAGCCCGTCCAGAACCTCGTGTTCTTCCGGTTCGCGAACACGTTCCTCGAGCCGTTCTGGAATCGTCAATACGTCGACAGCGTGCAGATCACGATGGCCGAGGAGTTCGGGCTCGGCGGGCGCGAGCGCTTCTACGACAACGTCGGCGCGATCCGCGACGTGGTGCAGAACCACCTGCTGCAGGTCATGGCGTTGGTGGCGATGGATCCGCCTGCGGGATCGGACCGCGACGTGTTCCTCGGCGAGCGGGTGAGGCTCCTGGAATCGATCCGTCCGCTGGAGGCCGGCGACGTCGTTCGGGGGCAGTTCGATGGATACCGGGACGCGGACGGCGTGGCGGCCGGCTCCGAGACCGAGACCTACGTCGCCCTTCGCCTGGAGGTCGAGAGCTGGCGGTGGGCCGGCGTGCCGTTCTACATCCGCGCCGGCAAGCGGCTGCCGCTCACGGCGACGGAGGTCCTCGTCGAGCTGAAGCGGCCGCCACGCGACGTCTTCGGCGAGCCGCATCCGGGCCACCCGAACCATGTCGTGTTCCGGCTCGGTCCCGACGTGGGCATCACCCTCGGTGCTCGGGCCAAGGTGCCCGGCGACGAGATGCGCGGTGAGGACGTGGACCTCGTCGCCCACCACCAGCCGGGCGAACGGATGGAGCCCTACGAGCGCCTGCTCACCGACGCGCTCGCGGGTGATGCGGAGCTGTTCTCTCGTCAGGACATCGTCGAGGCGTCGTGGCGCGTGGTCGACCCGATCCTCGACGGAGCGACGCCGGTCTTCGGCTACGAGCCGGGCTCGTGGGGCCCCGCCCAGGCCGACGCCTTCATCGCCGGGGACGGCGGCTGGCACGATCCCAGGCCGCCCACCTGAGCATGCCGGTCCAACCCGGATCGGCGGGTTCCCGCCGGTAGACTCAGCGAGCCATGCCCACCTACGAGTACGTCTGCCGGTCCTGCGGACACCTGTTCGAGATCGTCATGTCGATGCGCGACGATCCGTTGACCGAGTGCCCGGAATGCGGCGGAGAGCTGCGGAAGGTGTTCGCCCCGCCCGCGATCTCCTTCAAGGGCTCGGGGTTCTACGCCACGGATCAGCGCAAGAAGGCCAGGTCGACGGACGAGAAGACGGGCCAAGAGACGGGAGAGAAGACGGGGGACTCGGGGAAGAAGGAAGACGCCGGCGGGCCCGAGACGAAGCCCGAGACGAAGAAGAAGGACGCGGCGACATCACCCGCCTCGGCCCCGAAGAAGCCGAGCAGCGCGTCGAGCACGTCGCCTACCAAGGAAGGGGGCAGCTCATGACCGCGGCCGATATCGGGATCTTCGGTGGCTCCGGCTTCTACTCCTTCCTCGACGACACCGAGACGGTGGAGGTCGAGACCCCGTACGGCTCGCCGAGCGCCCCGGTGACGATCGGCGAGATCGGCGGGCGACGGGTGGCCTTCCTTCCTCGACACGGGTCGCGGCACGAGTACCCCCCACACCGCATCCCGTACAAGGCCAACCTGTGGGCGATGAAGGAGCTCGGGGTCGGACGTGTCTTGGGGCCGAACGCGTGCGGGTCGCTGCAGGCACACGTGAAGCCAGGCGACTTCGTGATCTGCGACCAGCTCGTCGACCGCACCCGCGACCGTCCGAACACCTTCTACGACGGGCCGGTCACGACGCACGTCTCCTTCGCCGACCCGTACTGCGACGTGATGCGCTCGACGATCGTCAGCGCGGGCCGCGAGCTCGAGATCCCGATCCACGACCGAGGCACGGTGATCGTGATCGAGGGCCCTCGCTACTCGACCCGCTCGGAGTCCGCGTGGTTCGCGAGCGCCGGCTGGGAGGTCATCAACATGACCCAGTATCCGGAATCCCTGCTCGCCCGCGAGCTCGAGCTCTGCTACGCGAGCATCTCGCTGGTCACCGACTACGACGTGGGCGTCGAAGGGGTGCCGCCCGTGTCGCACGAGCAGGTGGTGCGGGTGTTCACCGAGAACAACGAGCGGCTCCGCGACCTGCTGTTCGGCGTGGTCCCGGCGCTGCCCTCAGCGCGCGACTGCGTCTGTGCGACCGCGCTCTCCGGCGCGCGCTTCGAGGTCTGACGATGGCCGGCGATCCCGTGCTCGCCCGCGTCGAGCTCACGTTCCGCACCGACGATGACGCGCAGGCGCTCGCCGACCGGGTGCGAGAGGCCGTCGCGCTGATCGTCGGGCGGGAGGCGCTCGAGGAGTTCCGGCTGCGCGTGATGCCGCTCTCGGAGCGACCGAAGGGTTCACGCGACTGAGGCTCGGCCGTGACGTCCGTCACGGTTCCTCGCGCGGCCGGTGGGTAGCGTCGAGTGGTGTTCGATGTGCTGTACCGCCGGCTGCCCGTCTCGGCCGTCGCGTGGTTCGCGGCGGCCGCCATCACCGCGTCGGCCTCCTTCCTCCTCGTTCGGGCGCACGTCGCCCGCATCGAGGCTTCCCGGCCCGACGTCGGCCCGCCGCGGCCCGTGGTGGTGGCGGCCGTGGATCTGCGGCGGGGTTCGACGATCGCGGCCGGTTCGGTGCGGGTCGCCGACGTTCCTTCGTCGCTCGTCCCGCCCGGGGCGATCGAGTCCTTCGAGGGGGTCGAGGGCCGGGTGCTCGTGACCGACGTCGCCGAGGGCGAGCCGCTCACGGTCACGCGGCTCGTCGGTCTCGGCGGCGGTCCGATCGCCGCCCAGGTGCCCCCGGGGCTGCGTGCGTTCGTGCTCCCCGTCGGGCCACCCGCCGGCACCCTGCGACCCGGCGACCGTGTCGACGTGGTCGCGACCTACGGCGCCAACGCCGGGCGGCCGTACAC
>JBOGVO010000143.1:0-4083 GCA_050692855.1 Actinomycetota bacterium
CGACGAAGGGCCCGCCCGCGGGCGGGCCCTTCGTCGTGCACGAGCTCCGGAACCGGGCGCCGTGGTGCACCGCTTCGCTCGCCGTCGCGTGCCGGGCGATGGACCCCGGCTACACTCCGGCGGATGAGCGGCGGGGCCTGGGAACTCGCGCACGAGGCCGCATCGGCCGCGGGCGTGCAGCTTCGGCCCCTCACGTCGCTCGCGGACGCCGACGCGATCGTCGGGGTGATGCGCGAGACCTGGGGCGAGGAGCTTCCTCGCGAGCTGATCCGAGCGCTCGCCGGATCGGGCAACGTACCCTGGGGCGCCTTCGACGGCGACGAGCTCATCGGGTACGTGCTGGGGTGGGCCGCCGTCGAGCCGAGCGACGGCCTGCACGAGCATTCCCACATGCTCGCGGCGTTGCCCCATCGTCGTCACGCCGGGGTCGGCTACGCGCTGAAGCTCGCACAGCGCGCGTCGTGTTTGGATCGGGGCATCGGCCTGGTTCGCTGGACCTTCGACCCGCTCGTGGCGCGCAACGCCCATCTGAACATCGGGAAGCTGGGCGCCACGTGCGACCGGTTCCACCGCGACTACTACGGTGAGATGACCGACGCCGTGAACGCGGGCGACCGCAGCGATCGGCTCGTCGTGCGATGGCGCCTGGATCGCGACCCGGGCCCCCGCGACGTGCCCGCCGGCGAGGTCGTCGAGGTCGTTCGCGGAAGCGGAGCGATCGAGGCTCCGCGTCCCGAGCTCTCGATCCCCGTCCCGGACGTCGCGGCCGGCTCGGTGATCGCGATCCAGGTGCCCCGCGACCACGCGACGATCCGCGCGAACGACCCCGAGCTGGGGGGTCGCTGGCGCGAGGTCGTGGCCGAGGCTCTCGTGGCCTGCTTCGCCCGAGGGATGGAGGTGGTCGCGTTCGAGGCCGATCTGGCGGCCGGCCGTCCCAGGTACTTCCTCACCGCGAAGGGAGGCGCCCGCTCGTGACGTCCGTGCGAGCCGTCGAGCTCCGCATGATCGGGCTCCCGCTCGTGCGGGCGTTCCGCACGAGCTTCGGCACCTCGATCGAGAAGGTCTGCGTGCTCGTGCGCGTGGAGACCGACGGGGGCGAGGGCTGGGGTGAGTGCGTCGCCGACGTGCAGCCGGCCTTCAGCGAGGAGTTCAACGATGGCGTGTGGCTGGTGCTGCGCGACCTGCTTGCGCCGGCGTTGCTGCGCGCCGGCGACGTGGCCGTCTCCGAGCTCGAGGAGGTCCTCGCCTTCGTCAGGGGGAATCCCATGGCCAAGGCCGCTCTGATCGACGCGTTCCTCGACGCCGAGCTGCGCACGATGGGCGTCTCGCTCGCGTCGTGGCTCGGTGCCGAGCGCGACCGCGTCGCGTGCGGGGTCTCCGTCGGGATCGCGGGATCGACCGAGGCGCTGCTCGACCAGGTCGACGGGTATCTCGCCGAGGGGTACCGGCGCATCAAGCTCAAGATCGAGCCGGGCCTCGATATCGACCGCGTGGCCGCCGTGCGGGCCGCGCACCCCGAGATCCCTTTGAGCGTCGACGCCAACGCCGCCTACCAGCCGCGCGACGTCGGGGTGTTCCGGGCACTCGACGAGTTCGGGCTGCTCATGGTCGAGCAACCGCTGCACCACGAGGATCTGGTTCGTCACGCTGCGCTCCAGCGAGAGGTCCGAACCGACATCTGTCTCGACGAGTCGATCCGGTCGGCGGCCCACGCGGAAGCGGCCCTCGAGCTCGGCAGTTGCCGCATCGTCAACATCAAGCAGGGAAGGGTGGGCGGAGTGCCCGAAGCGAGGCGGGTGCACGACGTGTGTCGCGCCGCGGCGGTGCCCGTGTGGTGCGGCGGCATGCTCGAGACGGGCATCGGGCGCGCGCAGAACCTCGCCCTCGCGGCGATGCCGGGCTTCACATTGCCCGGGGACACGAGCGCGTCGGCTCGGTACTTCGTCGACGACCTCACCGAGCCGTTCGAGATGGCCCCCGACGGCACGATGGGCGTGCCCTCCGGCCCCGGCATCGGGGTCGAGCCGAGGCCCGATCGCCTCGTGGAGACGACGATCCGCATCGAGCGCGTCGGCGGGTGAGATGGACGGGGAGAAAGTGTGACAAGAACGCCCGCTCGGTTTGACGCCTCCGACAGAGGGCACGTATCGTGCCTCATGAGAGACCGCTGGGGCCCCCGGGTTCCGGCGGTTTCTCACTTTCTGCGCCACCTCCTCGATACGCGTGGTCCTGGCTGCTTGAGCCGTGGGCCCGCTCGGGTGACGATAGGCTCACGGTCTCGCGCCCATCCGCGCGTTCTCGAGCTATGAAGAAGCGAGTCGTCCAAGCGGGGGAATTCGAGGTCGTCGACGACCAAGGCAAGGTCCGGTTGCGCATCGGCCTGTCGAGCGACGACGACCCCTTCTTCTCGCTGCTCTCGCCCGACGGCCAGGTCCGCATGCGCTTCGGCCTCTCGGCCGACGGCGCGGCGGGGCTCGCCGTAGGCGACGAGAACGGCAAGGTCCGCGCCACGGTCGGCCTCTCGAGCGACGGGAGCGCGAGCCTTGCGTTCGGGGACAAGAACGGCCGCATCAGAGCGAAGTTCGGCCTCGCCCCCGAGGCTTCACCCACGATGGGCATGCAGGTGAACGAGGGTGAGCTGTCGCAGATCTACTCGCTCGCCGAGCAGGGATCGCCCACCCTCGGCCTCTACGATCACGACGGCAAGGTCCGGGTGCGCCTCGGCCTGGCGGCGGAGGGGTCCCCCGTGCTCAGGCTCCTCGACCGAGGCGGAGAGCTCCGCGCGGTCGTCGGGCTCGCGGGCGACGGCTCGCCGTTCGTGCAGTTCCTCGACGACGCGAAGCAGCCCACCTGGACGATGCGGTGACGGCCTCGGTGACGGCCTCGGTGAGCGCGGGGTGAAGGGCCCGTGACCGGCTGGTGGGCGGTGGCCTTCGTCGCGCAATGGGCGCTCCTGGTCGTGCTGTGCCTCGTGGTGGTCGCCCTCGCCCGGCAGGTCGGCACGCTGCACCTTCGGCTCGGCCCGCGGGGGGCGCTGGAGATCGATGACGAGGGTCCGTCGCTGGGTGAGGCGCCTCCGGTGGTCGCGGCGGCGGATCCCGACGGCGACACCGTCATGCTGGGCGGTCCGGGCCGCCCTCGCCTCGTGCTCTTCGCCTCGGACACCTGCTCGATCTGTCGTGAGATCACCCCCGGTATCCCGGCCGCAGCGTCATCTGGGCGCCTCCAGCCGCAGGTGGTGCACGATCTTGAGGCGGAGCGAGCCTACGAGGTGCCGGGAACCCCGTACGCGATCGTGCTCGACGAGCACGGTGTCGTGGTGGCCAAGGGCACGGTGAACAACCTCGAACAGGTCGAGGGATTGGTGGACACCGCCTCGCAACGCCTTTCGGAGGAACGGCACCGGTGGGCAAGCTGACCTCGATGGAGCGCGCCGAGCGCTCGCTCGCCACGCGCACGAGCAGGCGCAGCTTCCTCGGACGCGTGGGCCGGGGGATGGTGGCGCTCGCTGGGGGTGGCCTGGTCGCCACCGCGATCGCGCCCGAGCGAGCGCAGGCGTACCACATCTGTGGACACACCTATACGACCGGGTCGTGCCCGCACCCGTACTCGCCCTTCTCGCGCACCGATCGCTACGGGTTCCCGATGCACCCGACGCACGGGTTCCCCGTGGACGACGCCGGCAAGCGCTACGTCGATCCCGAGACGCAGACCCGTCGCAAGACCTGCGAGCAGGTGGTGCCCGACGCCTACCCGTTCACGGGATCCCCACGCTACGGCGGCGGCTGGACCCGTTGCTGCGCGGGTCGCTTGCGCCACATCCAGGACTGCTGTTCGAGCTCGGACATCCGGATCAACGGCGACTACGCCGTGCGCGGGTACTGCCCGCGCCGGCTCAAGGTCTTCTGCATCTCCTACCGGGAACTGAACCGCCGGTGCTGATCGATCCGTCGACGATCGATCCGCTCGGCGTCGCGATGGTGCTCGGACTCGTCGCCGCGTCGTCGGTGGCAGGGTGGTCGGCCCTGTACGGCCCCTGAGGGCTGTCGATGGTGGAGACCATCACCCCCGTCGTGTACGGGG
>JBOGVO010000144.1:0-7732 GCA_050692855.1 Actinomycetota bacterium
GGGCGAGACGGTCGAGATCGTGGGGCCGAACGACGACACCGTGGCGCTGCGGGTCTCGGGCACGTTCGCTCCCGCCGATCGCGACGATCCCTTCTGGTACGGAAGCCGGAGCCCCTTCCCGACTCCCGACTCCACCGACCCGCCGCCCCTGCTCGTCGACCGGGCGACCTACCTCGATGCCGCACGCCGCCTCGACCTCACCAGCGAGTACGTCTGGGACGCCTATCTCGCGCTGGACGGGGTGCCCTTCGACCAGGCGTCGCGCGTTCCGGCCGAGCTGACCCGCATCGAGGACGACGTGCGGACCGCGCCCGGCCTCTCGTCGGCGCGGCTCACGAGCGGCCTCGGCACGCTGTTCGACCTCGTCGACCTCCGCGTGAAGAATCTGCGGGTGCCGATCCTGCTCGTGGTGCTTCAGATCGGCGCGGTCACGCTGGCCGTGCTCGCGGGGGTCGGGTCCCTCACGCTCACCCGGCAGACGTTCGAGCTCGCGGTGCTCCACAGCCGTGGGTTCCCCAGACGCACGCTGCTCGCGGCGCAGGGCGCGCAGGCGGTGCTGTACGCGGCGGTGGCCTACCCGGTCGGCCTGCTCCTGGGGCTGGGGCTGGCGAAGTTGGCCGGCCGCTTCAACGGGGAGCAGCTGCCCGGTGTGACGTTCCCCACGCGGTTCAACGAGGGAGCGCTCTGGCTGGGCCTCGCGGTCGCGCTGATCGGCGCGCTCGTGCTGCTGGCGTTGTCGGTGCCGGCGGTGTCGCGCACCGTGATCGAGGAACGTCGTCGCGCCTCGAGGGAGGATCGTCCGCTGCTCGCCCGGGTGCCGGTGGAGCTGATCGTGCTGCCGCTGGGCGTGTTCGCGTTCATCCAGCTCCGAGGCGGCGCCAAGCCGAAGGTCGGCGAGGGGGCCATCGAGCCACTGGTTCTCGCGGCGCCGACCCTGCTGCTGTTCGCCGCGTCGTTCATCGCGCTGCGACTGTTGCTGTTCGTTCTGCACCGGCTCGACGGTCGTATCGGCCGCTCGCGACGCGTGCCCGCGTACCTGGCCGGGCGCCGGCTCGGACGGTCGCCGGGCACGGGATTCGCCGCCGCGTTGCTGCTCCTGCTGTCGATGGGTCTGTTGGTGCTCGCGACCTCCTACCGGGCGATCGTGTTGCGCAATCACAGCGACGCGGCCCACGTGCAGGTGGGCGCCGACTGGAGCGTGAGCGCGTCGCCTCCCGACCAAGCGCTCGCGGCCACCGGCGCCATGCCGCCGCTCACGATGGCCGTGGTCCGCACGGACCCGTCGTTCTCGACCGAGTCGTTCTCGCTCCCGCCCACCGCCCTCGGCATCGACCCGGATCGCTACGAGGACGCCGCGTGGTGGCGCGACGACTTCTCGTCGACGCCGATCGAGGAGATCCTGGAGCGGATCCGCACCCAGCCGGTGGGAGTGGCGGTGCCCGAGCAGGGCCGAGCCCGAGTTCGCATGGAGCTCGACGTGCCTCCCGAGGCGAGCGGCGTCCGTGTGCAGGCGACGTCGGTCTCCCCCGACGGGGCCGTCGCCACCTCGGAGGAAGCACTGGCTCCCGGACGGCGCACGGTCGCCCTGCCGCTTCCGGACGCCGAGCGCCTGCTCTCGATCACGTTCGAGTCCGACACGGGCGTCGACCTGCCCGACGCCATCACGATCGCGATCGGGTCGGCGCAGGTCGGAGGTCGGCCGCTCGATCTCACGTCATGGCAACCGACGACGTGGCGAGGGAGCGTCGGGGAGCTCGAGCCGGCGGCGGATGGCTCTCTCGTCTACACGTTCCGGCCCGGCGCGGGCAACGTGGTGGGCGGCGTGCTTCCCCCGGCCGAGCCGTTGCCCGCGCTGGTCTCCGAGAACGTGGCCTCGCAGGCGACCGGCCCGGTCGACGTCGGGCTCGCGGGCCAGCGGCTCCGGGTCGAGCCGGTGGCCGTCGCGACCCAGTTCCCCGGCATCGTGCCCAACGCCCCGTTCGTCGTGGTCTCGGTGCGCGACCTGCTCGAGCGGCAGTTCTCGATCCCGGAAGCCGGCCTCACCCTCAACGAGGCCTGGGCCAACACCCCCGAGGATCCGTCCCCGGCCCTCGAGGAGGCGGGCTGGGTGCCCGGGCGCGTGACCGCGACGGCGCCGATCGAGGGCCTGCTCGCCCAACTGCCCCAGTCGTTGGCGGTCGGCATGAATCTCGCGGCCGCTCTGGCCGGCGTCGGGCTCGTCGTGGTCGGCGTGGCGGCGGGGTTGTACTTCACGATGCGGCGTCGGGACTACGAGTTCGCGGCGTTGCGGGCGATGGGCACGGCGCGCCGGCAGATCAGCACCACTTTGGTGCTGGAACAGGCCGGGCTCCTCGGGTTCGCCCTCGTGGGCGGCCTCGCGATGGGGTATTGGCTGCTTCGCCTGGTGATGCCGTACGTGGGCACGAGCCTGGGCGTGTCCTACCCACCGCCGCTGCTCGTCATCGATTGGCCGGCCCTCGGCGCCGCGACGGTGGCCATCACGGTCGCGACCGGGGTCGCGCTGGCAGCCGCGATGCGCACGCTGATGCGTTCGTCGGTCACGGGCGTGCTGCGGGGTGAGGCCGAATGACGATGGTGAGCCCCGAGGTGTTCAACTCCGAGCGCGAGGCGTTCATCCGGTTCCGGCACGTGTACAAGGTCTACCGCATCGCCGAGACCGGCGTGGTGGCGCTCGCGGGCGTCGATCTCGACATCCAGGCCGGGGAGCTCCTGGCGGTGGTGGGCCCGAGCGGTGCCGGCAAGTCGACGATCCTCAACCTGATCGGCGGCCTCGACCGCGCGTCGGCGGGCTCTGTGGAGGTCGACGGACACGACCTCGGCCTGCTCGGCGTCGACGACCTCACCCGGTACCGAGCCGAGCGGATCGGCTTCGTATGGCAGGGCACGGCCCGCAACCTCGTTCCCTATCTCTCGGTCCGGGAGAACGTGCGCCTGCCGGCCGCGGTCGATCACCGAGGCGACCCCGGGCGGCGGCGCGAAGCGGACGACCTGTTGCGCCTGGTCGGGCTCGGCGACCGGCTGCGGCACACCCCCGGGATGCTGTCCGGCGGGGAGCAGCAGCGCGCCGCGATCGCCGTGGCGCTCGCGAACACGCCGGCGATCCTGCTCGCCGACGAGCCCACGGCCGAGCTCGACTCGGAGAACGCCGCCATGGTGCTCGACGCGTTCCGGGCAGTGAACACCGAGTTCGGCGTCACCATCGTGATGGTGACCCACGACCTGGCGGCGGCGCGCTCGGCCGATCGACGCATCCGCGTGCGCGACGGACGGATCCTGCGCGAGGGCAGGGCCGTGGAAGCCGTCGGCGCCGACGGCCGCGTGCGACTCCCCGACGACGCGGTCGCCGCTCTCGGCGACGGCGAGCTGGAGGCGGAGGTCGTGCCCGACGAGGTGCGCCTGCGGCGGCGGAGCGAGACCGGACATGCCTGAGACCGAGGACCTGCGTGCGAGGTGGGGCCGCCCAGCGGAAGGGAGCGCCGACGGCGCGCGCGGCCAGCCACAGGATGATGAGGCCGCGCTCGCCCAGGCTCCGCTGACCGGTCGGGTCCCGCTGCTCGAGGGCTCGGGCATCGTCAGGACGTACCCGGGAGCCCGGGGAGTGCTGGCCGTGCGGGGCGCCTCGCTCGCCCTGGCGCCGCGCGACTTCGTGGCGCTCATGGGACCGAGCGGTTCCGGGAAGACGACCTTCATCGGCGCGCTGAGCGGGCTCGACGTTCCCGACGAGGGCGAGGTCCGATGGAAGGGGGCGCCGATGAGCACGATGTCGCGCGCGGAGCGCGCCGCATTGCGGCGAACCGGCATGGGGGTCGTCTTCCAGTCGTTCGGGCTGCTGCCGACGCTCTCCGCCCTCGAGAACGTCGAGCTGCCGCTGCGCGTGAACGGGATCGCGCTCGACGACGCCCGTGCACGGGCGAACGGCTGGCTCGAACGGCTCGGCCTCGCCGACCGGACGGACAATCGCACCTTCGAGCTCAGCGCCGGCCAGCAGCAACGCGTGGCGGTCGCCCGTGCCCTGATCGCCGAGCCCGACGTGGTGCTCGCCGACGAGCCGATCGCCGAGGTGGACACCGAGAACGCGGATCTGATCCTCGCCGCGCTCTGGGACGTGATCGGCCGCGGCGGCGCGGTGCTCGCGGCCACGCACAACCCGGAGGCGCTGCGCTACGCGAATCGTGTCGTGCTGTTCCGCGACGGCGTCGCCGAGGCGGAGGGCAGTCCCGATGAGCTCGCCGCGCGTCTCACCACCGACTGAGCGCGGCGCTCCACCCGACGTCAGCCGCCGGGCGGGACGAACGCGACATCGACCGGATCGACGAACCTTCCTCCCCAGGCGACCTTCGTCAGCCGCCGGGCCGGAGGACTGAGGCGGGCGACCCCGCCGGAGTTTCGCCGGAACCCGTCCTGGTTGGCGACGAAGATCCTCCCCGACACGGAGAGCGCCACGCCGGAGACGGTGTGCAACGGAGGACCCCAGGCGATCCGCGTCTGCCTCCCCGTCCTGGGGTTGACCCTGATCAGCGCGCCACGGCCTGTGACCGCGTTCTCGTCCCCCACCACGATGGAGCCGTTGGGCTTCACCAGGATGCCGAGCGGATTCAGGAAGTTCCGGCCCCGCGAGACCACCGTCTGGGCGCCGGTGCCCCGATGGATGCGGATGACGCCTCCCGGACCTCCGAACGCATGCTCGTCGGCGACGACCAGGTTGCCCTTGGCGGTGAGCGCCACCCCGCGCGGGTTCTTCAGGTAACCACCTTCCGCCAGGATCCTCTGACGGCCGGTTGTCGGGTTCACGCGGAAAACAGCGCCCCCACCGCCGAGCGCGGCCGGGTCGACCACGATCAGGTTGCCGTCCGCCTCGATCGCGACATCCGACGGCGCCTTGAAGGATCCCGCGTAGGACACGAGGTGCTGAGCCCCGGTCTGCAGGTCGACCCTGATGATCGCCCCCGTGCCGCCCTGCGCGTTCTGGTCGGCGATCAGCACGTCGCCGTCGGGGAGCACGGCCATGCCGAACGGATCCCGGAACATGCCGCCTCGCGAGATCACGGTCTGGGCTCCCGTCGCGAGGTGCACGCTGACGAGCTTCCCCTTCCCGACGAGGTCGCGGTCGAGGACGAACAGGTCGCCGGAGCGGACCGCCGCGGTCGCCGGAGCGACGGATCCACCGGCGAGACACGCCAGCACGACGGCGGCCGCAACGGACGCCCGTGCGATGGCTCGCTTCACGAGACGCTCCCCCCTCGGTCGTTCGGACGCATCGCTCGATGGTAGTACCGAGCGAACCGTAGGGTCACCCTGGTCCCGGCGCCCGAGCGCGATCACGAGCGGATCCCCGGACGGCCACCGGTGCCCATCAGAACCGCAGTGACTTCCAGACGTCGTCACCGCGATCGACGAGGGCGTCGGGATCGAGCTCGATCGGCAGCCGGCGCTCGCCGGGCTCTCGCCGCAGCACGCGATCGAGCACGCTGCGTCGTCCACGGGCGCGCGCCACCGCCTTCGCCGTGCGATCGCGCCGCGTCTCACGGATGCGGCGTTGCAGGTCGAGGTCTCAGGTGGGGTGTCCGACCGCGGGTCCCCCGACGTGCACCTGGGTCACCCCTCGCCCCGCGGCACGAGCGTGCGCAGATCGACGTCGGGATCGGTGAGCGCGGCGGGGTCGGGCGCGACCTCCGCCGAGACCAACCCGAACGAGCGGCGGACGTCGCGCTTCCAATCGAGGCTCACGGTCGAGCGCACCACCCCGTCGCCGTCGAGGAGGAAGGCGCAGAACGACCGTTCCTCGATCGAGCCGCGCACGACCATGCGGTCCCACGTCGCGGCGAACCCGGCCATCTGCACCTGGGAATCGTACTGGTCCGACCAGAACCAGTGAGGATCGGCGAAGACCTCGCCGGCGCCGAGCATGTTGCGAGCGGCCGTCTGACCCATCTTGATCGCGTTGTCGAAATGTTCCACGCGGATCCCCCCGAACACCGGGTGCTCGTGGCGGGCGACGTCGCCGGCGGCATAGACCCCGGACACCGCCGTCTCCAGCGCCGGCCCCACCGGGATGCCGCCGCCCTGATCGAGCCCCGTGCCGGCCATGATCTCGACGCACGGCTCCGTGCCGATCCCGACGATCGCGACGTCGGCGTCGACCCGAAGGCCACCGCTCGTCAGCACGGTCTCGAGCCGGCCGTCTCCCTCGAAGCTCGCCACGGCTTCGTTGAACAGCATGCGCACCCCGTGGTCCCGGTGCAGCCCCTCGAGCGCGCGGCCGATGTCGGCCCCGAGCACCCGATACAACGTGGTCTCGAACACCTCCACGACCGTGACGTCGTGGCCGAGCATGCGCATCGATGCCGCGACCTCGGCCCCGATGAAGCCCATGCCGACGCAGACGATCCGCGCGCCGTGGGCGGCCGCCGCCTTGATGTGCTCGGCATCCCTTACGGTCCGCAGGTCGAACACTCCGGGCAGGGACACTCCGGGCACGTCGAGCTTCCGATTGCGGCTCCCGGTGGCCACGAGCAGGGCGTCGAAACCGACGCGTTCCCCGCCCGCGAGCACCACCTCTCGCCCGCGGACGTCCAGCTGCACCACGCGGGCGCCGAAGCGCGCCTCGACCTCGTGGTCGCCGTACCACGCCTCGGAACGCACGTACTGCTCCTCGAACGGCTGCTCGCCACGCAGGAACTCCTTCGAGAGCGGAGGACGTTCATACGGCGGCACCGACTCTGCCCCGACCAGCACGATCCGGCCGTCGAAGCCCTCGTCACGCAGGGTCGCGGCGGCGGTGGCGCCCGTGAGCGAGGCGCCGACGATCACGAACGTGCGGTCGGTGCTCACCCGGGCGCCTCAGGCCTCGATCTTCAGATCGCCGCCCTCGTCGGACACGGGATAGACGGCGATCGGCTCGGTGGCCGGACCCTGGACCACCGCGCCGGTCGTCATCTCGAAGATGCTGCCGTGGCACTCGCATTGGATCGTCGTGCCGTCGATCTCGCCTCCGAGCGACAGGTTGCACCCCCGGTGGGTGCAGATGTCGCCGAACGCCAGCAGGGTGTCCTCGGCCCGCGCCACGCCGATCTGCACTCCGTTGACATCGAACGCCGTGGCGTCGCCTTCGGCGATATCGTCGGCCTTGCCGACCGTGATCCACTCAGCCACATGACCCTCCCATGTCGGTCGGCGCCCCCCGGCCGCCGCGTTCGGTCAGCTTACGCCGCAGCGAACGAACGGCGGAGGCTCAGCGCGGCGCCTCGGAGGGCGGAGGCGGCATGGACGGGGGCCCCGGATCCTCCCGGGCCCTCAGGACCGTGCCGATGCCCAGCACCCCGTAGAAGGCCGCGAGGATCAAGATGCCGACGCGGAAGTCGATCGACAGCAGCACCGGGGCGAACGCTCCGGCGACCCAGGCGAGCTGGAACATCGCCTCGTACCGCACGAACACCCGCCCTTGCGCGCCTGGGGGCGCATGTCGCTGCATCAGGCTCTGGAACGCGAGCCGGCCGAACTCCGTGGCGGCGCCGGCCACGAGCGCGAACACCGTGAGCAACGGCAGTCCGAACAGCTCGAAGGCGAGCACCGCGCCGATGCACGCCGCGCTCACCGACGCGATGACCACGGCCTCCTCACGGGTGGTGCGCGGCACGCGTGGGGCCACGACGTCGGCCACGAACGTGCCGAGCAGGCCGGCGCCGGCCAGCACCGCGAACCAGTAGAGGGG
>JBOGVO010000145.1:0-11516 GCA_050692855.1 Actinomycetota bacterium
CGTACCTGATCAGCGCGTCGCTCGGCCCGATCTCCGGACGAGCGCGCGACCGGCTCGACCGCTACCTCGACGCATGGGCGACGAAGGGCGCGCCCGATCATGTCTGGTTCGAAGAGATCTTCCCGGAGATGGCGCAGCTGAAGCGGTCCTTCTCGACGCTCGCCAGCTGCGACCCCGATGAGGTCGCGATCACCACGAACATCTCGGTCGCGCTGTCGACGATCGCGTCGGCGCTGGATCTGTCGGGCGATCGGCGCAGGGTGGTGCTCTCGGAACTCGACTTCCCCACCGACGGCCACGTCTGGCTGGCCTGGGCGTCGAAGACCGGCGCCGAGATCGTGTGGCTCCGCTCTCCCGACGGGCTGACGATCCCGCTCGAGGCCTACGAGGAGGCGATCGACGACCGCACCGCCGTGGTCATGGTGAACCGCGTCCTCTACCGGTCGAGCGCGATCGTCGACGCGAAGGCCGTGTGCGCGATCGCCCGCGAGCGTGGTGCGCTCTCGTTCGTCGACGATTACCACGGGCTCGGCATCGTGCCCCTCGACCTGCACGATCTCGGGTGCGACCTCTACACGGCCGGCACCTTGAAGTGGATGTGCGGCGGGCCGGGCATGGTGTTCCTGGTCGCGCGGCGCGACCTGCTGCCGTCGCTCGAGCCGGCGGTCACGGGATGGTTCGCCACCGCCGAGCCGTTCTCGTTCGACACCGAGCACCTCGAGTACCACGGCTCTGCGCGACGGCTGGAGCATGGAACCCCGCCGGCACCCGTCTTCTTCCAGGCGCAGGGCGGGCTCGAGATCATCTCGGAGGTCGGCGTCGCGCGGATCCGCGCGCGGCAGGGCGAGCTGACCGACCACGTGATCGCGCGGAGCGACGAGGCCGGGTTGGAGGTGCGCACGCCGCGGGAACGGGCGGCCCGCGGTGGCGTGGTCAACGTGCGCGTGGGCGAGGACGCGGAGGCGATCTGTCACGCGCTGCTGGCGCGAGACGTGTGCACCGACTTCCGGGGAGACGGCCTGCGCATCAGCCCGCACTTCTTCAACACGGAAGCCGATATCGACCGCTGCTTCGACGAGCTGCGCGCGGTGCTGGCCGGCCGGTGACGAAGGGGCAGGGCCGGCTGGGACCGGCGGGGCTGGCTGGGACCGGCGGGGCTGGCTGGGACCGGTCGGGGCCGGCGGGGACCGGCCGGGATCGGGTCGTCCCCAGGGTCGTCTATGGGGCCGTACAAGTCTCGCGCGGTGACTCGTCAAGGACCTGCCTGTTGCGTCGCAGGCGGCACTCCGCAGGCCCCTGCCTAGCTGCCGCGACGAACGACCGGTCTACGCCTCGGCCGGTGGGACCAAGCTCCCACGCCGAGGTGCTCTGCCCCGCCCATCCTCGCCGGTAGTCTGAGGCGGACTAGTTCGCCGCGACGATCTCTCCCGCGCGGACCACCAGGCGGATGTCGTCGAGGGCGGCGACGTCGCCGAGCGGGCTCTCCCCCACCACGAGCAGGTCGGCGGGCGCGCCGATCTCGATCGGGGCGCGGACGAACGCCTCGAGGCACTCCTCCGTCGTCAGGCCGGCCTGCCGCAGCCACCTCAGCTCCGTCACGTGCACGCCCGACGGGATCGGCCCGTTGCCGAGGTCGGTGCCGTAGGCGACGTCGCCGCCGGCTCGATGGAACCGGGCGAGGTTGTCGAGGGCGCATCGCAGGTTCGGCGTGTCTCGGCCGAACCCGAGGATGTCCAAGGTCGAGACCCACCGCATGCGATCGGCCGCCGCCGCGATCGTCGCCTCGTCGAGGCGCTCTGTCCACGGGGCATGTGCGAGCTCCCCCACGCCGGCGCCGAGGGCACGCGCGACCTGCCCCGTCCCCTGGGCGTGCGCCGTCACGGGCAGCTCGTGCCCGGACGCGGCGTCGCAGATCGCCGCCAGCACCGCGTCGCTCGGCGTGGGCCCCGCCTCGGCGTTCAGCGAGATCTTGATGGCCACAGCACCCCTGCGAGCGAGGTCGTCCACGGCCGCGGCCGCCCCATCGGCGCCGGCGACCTCGAGCCCCGTTCCTGCCGGCGCCCAGGGCTCCTCCACCGGATACCCGCCGGGAGCGGTGAGCATCGGCCCGGCCGCCCGGATCAACGGCCCGTTGAACCCCGGCATCTCCGAGGCGTCGGCGAGGGGGAAGATCCGCTCGGCCGGCCACCCCAGGTCCCGCACGGCCGTCACGCCCCGGCGCACGATCGCGACGGGGTCGCCGAGGCCGACGTGCACATGGCGGTCGGCGCCGGCCGGCATCAGGAATCCGTCCACGTCGATCAGCTCGTCGGTCTCGAGCACCGGATGAACGCGGCCAACCTCGACGATCGAGCCTGCCTCGCACGTCACCTGCACGTCGGGCACCGCCCGGCCGGGACCGAACCAGGCGAGCGGTGCGCGGATCACGAGCCGTGCCATCTCGCGCACCCTATCCCGAGCCGGCATGCGGCCGGCGAGCGGTTGCGTATCCGGCAACCTGCGGTGGGCACGGGTCGTGGCCGTGGTGCATGCTCGCGCCGTCGGCACTCGAGGAGGGGAACGGATGGCCGCGCGATACGACTTCGTGATCGTCGGGGGTGGCTCTGCCGGCAGCGCGCTCGCGAATCGGCTCTCGTCCGACCCGTCGAACCGCGTCCTCGTGCTGGAAGCGGGCCGCCCCGACTACATCTGGGACGTCTTCATCCACATGCCGGCGGCGCTCGCCTTCCCGATCGGAAGCCGCTTCTACGACTGGAAGTACGAGAGCGAGCCCGAGCCGCACATGAACGGCCGGCGCATCTACCACGCGCGCGGCAAGGTGCTCGGCGGTTCGAGCAGCATCAACGGAATGATCTTCCAGCGCGGGAACCCGCTCGACTACGAGCGCTGGGCGTCGGACCCCGGCATGGAGACGTGGGACTACGCGCACTGCCTCCCGTACTTCAAGCGCATGGAGCGGTGCCTCGCCGCCGACCGCGACGACGAGTACCGGGGGCACGCAGGGCCGCTCGTGCTCGAACGTGGGCCCGCGACGAGCCCGCTCTTCGGGGCGTTCTTCGAGGCCGTGCAGCAGGCGGGGTATCCGCTCACCGACGACGTGAACGGCTTCCGCCAGGAGGGGTTCGCGCCCTTCGATCGCAACGTGCACAACGGACGGCGCCTCTCGGCGGCACGCGCGTACCTGCATCCGGTGAGCTCGCGTCCGAACCTCGACATCCACACCCGGGCGTTCGTGACGAGAGTGCTCTTTGACGGGACCCGCGCGACCGGCGTCGAGTACGTCCAGGGCCGCGACGGCTCGCCCAAGCGGGCCATGGCCGGCGATGTGGTGCTCTGCGGTGGCGCGATCAACACGCCGCAGCTCCTGCAGCTCTCGGGCGTGGGGAACGCGGCCGACCTGCAGGCCGTCGGGGTCGATGTGGTGCACGACCTGCCGGGCGTCGGCGAGCACCTCCAGGATCACCTCGAGGTCTACGTGCAGTACGCGTGTACGCAGCCCGTGTCGGTCGCGCCCGGGATGAAGATGTGGCGCCGGCCGCTCATCGGCGCGCAGTGGCTCTTCCTGCGGTCGGGGCTCGGCGCCACGAACCACTTCGAGGCCGGAGGGTTCGTCCGCAGCAACGACGACGTGGAGTATCCGAACCTGATGTTCCACTTCCTGCCGATCGCGATCCGCTACGACGGCTCGGCGCCCGCCGGCGACCACGGCTACCAGGTGCACATCGGCCCGATGTATTCGGACGCGCGCGGCTCGGTGACGCTGAAGAGCGCCGACCCTCGGCAGCACCCCGCGCTGCGCTTCAACTACCTCTCGACCGATCAGGACCGACGCGAATGGGTCGAGGGCGTCCGCGTGGCCCGGGACATCCTGAACCAGCCGGCGTTCGATCCGTTCAACGGCGGCGAGACCTCACCCGGGCCGAGCGTCGAGACCGACGACGAGATCCTGGCCTGGGTCGCGAAGGACGGCGAGACCGCCCTGCATCCGTCGTGCACGGCGCGCATGGGCATCGACGACATGTCGGTGACCGACCCCCTCACGATGACGGTGCACGGCCTCGAGGGGCTCCGCGTCGTGGACGCCTCGGTGATGCCCTACGTCACGAACGGGAACATCTACGCGCCCGTGATGATGACCGCCGAGAAGGCGGCCGACCTGATCCTCGGGAACTCGCCGCTGGAGCCGGAGAAGGTGGATTTCTACCGCCACCGATCGGGTTGAGCACCGAGGTTGGACCAAGGGGGGTCGATCGATGGACAGCATCGAGCAGCTGCAGGCCATCTGCGACGCATTCAACGATCACGATCTCGACACGCTGATGACTTTCTTCAGCGATGACGCCGTTTTCGAGGGCCCTCGGGGTCCGGACCCATGGGGCACGCGGTTCGAAGGGAAAGCGGCGATCGCCGAGGGATTCGCCGCTCGGTTCGGTGGCCTACCAGACGTGCACTACGGTGACGCGCGTCACTTCGTCAGCGGCGATCGCGGCGCGTCGGAGTGGCTCCTGACCGGTACGACGCCCGCCGGTGATCGGGTCGAGGTCCGCGGTTGCGATCTGTGGGAGTTCCGTGAGGGGAAGGTCACTCGGAAGGACTCCTACTGGAAGCTCGTCGAGCCCTGACCTGGTTGTCGTCGAGCTCCTCGCTCAGGCGACGCCGGCTTCCCTGAGCTGCCGCAACTCTCGCTTGAGGTCGTGCACCTCGTCGCGGAGGCGGGCCGCGTACTCGAAGCGCAGGTCCTTCGCCGCCTGGTGCATCTCCTCCTCGAGGCTCTGCACGAGCCGCTCGAGCTCCTCGGTCGGCATCTCGGGGCGGGCCGCGCGCTGACGACGGGGCTTCGTCGGCGCCGTGGCCTTCGGATCGCCTTCGCCGCGGAGCGAGAGCAGGATGTCGGTGACCTTGCGCTGCACGGTCTGCGGATCGATGTCGTGCTCGGTGTTGTAGCGCATCTGGATCTGGCGCCGACGCTGCGTCTCGCCGATCGCGGTCTTCATCGAGTCGGTGATGGCGTCGGCGTACATCAGCACCGTGCCGTCGACGTTGCGCGCGGCGCGGCCGATCGTCTGGATCAGCGACGTCTCGGAGCGCAGGAAGCCCTCCTTGTCGGCGTCGAGGATCGCGACGAGCGAGACCTCGGGCAGGTCGAGTCCCTCGCGGAGCAGGTTGATGCCGACGAGCACGTCGAACTCCCCCAGCCGCAGGTCCCGCACGATCTCGATGCGCTGCAGGGTGTCGACCTCTGAGTGCAGGTACCGCACTCGGATGCCCATCTCGACGAGGTAGTCGGTGAGGTCCTCGGCCATCTTCTTCGTGAGGGTGGTGACGAGCACGCGCTGGTCGGCCTCCGCGCGCCGCCGGATCTCCTCGATCAGGTCGTCGACCTGGCCCTTCGTCGGCCGCACCTGCACCTCGGGATCGACGAGCCCCGTCGGACGCACGATCTGCTCGACCACGTTCGAGGACATGCGGAGCTCGTAGGAACCCGGCGTGGCCGACATGTACACGACCTGGCGGGCCCGCTCGGCGAACTCCTCGAACCGCAGCGGCCGGTTGTCGATCGCGCTGGGGAGCCGGAACCCGTGCTCGACGAGCGTCGACTTGCGGGAGAGGTCTCCCTCGTACATGCCCCCGAGCTGCGGCACGGTCACGTGCGACTCGTCGATCACGACGAGGTAGTCGTCGGGGAAGTAGTCGAGCAGCGTGTACGGCGCGGTACCGGCGCCACGGCCGTCGATGTGGCGCGAGTAGTTCTCGATGCCGCTGCAGAACCCGACCTCGCGCATCATCTCGAGGTCGTAGCTGGTGCGCATGCGCAGCCGTTCGGCCTCGAGCAGCTTGCCCTGGCCCTCGAGCTCGGCCAGGCGCTGGTGCAGCTCTTCCTCGATCGTGACGAGCGCCCGCTTCATGCGGTCCTCGCTCGCGACGTAGTGGGACGCGGGGAAGACCGTGAGGTCGACGATGCCGTCGTCGACGATCTCGCCGGTGACGGGGTCGAACTTCGAGATCTTCTCGATCGTGTCGCCCCACCATTCCACCCGGTAGCCGGTCTGGTCGTACGGGGGGAAGACCTCGAGCGTGTCGCCCTGCACGCGGAACGTTCCCCGCGCGCGGCTCATGTTGTTGCGCGAGTACTGGATGTCGACGAGCCGCTGCATCGCGAACTCGAGCGGGATCTCCGTGCCCTTGAACGGCCTGAGGATCTGCCCCTCGTACTCCTCGGGCGAGCCGAGCCCGTAGATGCAGGAGACGCTCGCGACGATCAGCACGTCGCGCCGCCCGAGCAGCGCGGCGGTCGCGGAGTGCCGCAGGCGCTCGATCTCGTCGTTCACCGAGCTGTCTTTCTCGATGTACGTGTCGGTCGTGGGGATGTAGGCCTCAGGCTGGTAGTAGTCGTAGTAGCTCACGAAGTACTCGACCGCGTTGTCGGGGAACACCTCACGGAACTCGTTCGCGAGCTGTGCGGCGAGCGACTTGTTGGGGGCGATCACGAGCGTGGGCCGCTGGATGCGATCGACGACGTGCGCGATCGTGAACGTCTTTCCCGTGCCTGTGGCACCGAGCAGCGTGACGTGCTCCTGGCCGGCCTGCACCGCGGTCGTGAGCTGGTCGATCGCGGCAGGCTGGTCGCCAGCGGGGCGGAACTCCGAGCGCAGGGTGAACGGGGGCACGCGAAGAGTCTAGGGCTGCCAGCTGACATCCACGGCGGCGTCGTTCGGCCGCGGGCGGCGTTCACCGGCTCCGTAGACTCACCACGTGCGGATCTGTTCCAACTGTGGCGCGGCGAACCAGGAGCAGGCTCGGTTCTGCATCGCGTGCGGCACCCCGCTGCGATCTGCGGGAGAAGAACGTCGCCTGATCACCGCCCTGTTCGCCGACATCGCCGACGTGCAGCGCCGATCCGAGATCGGGAGCGATCCGGAGGAGTTCACAGCCACGCTGAGGCCGTTCCACGACCTGATGCGGCGACACGTCGAAGGCTTCGGCGGCACCGTCGAGAAGATCGTCGGCACCGTCGTGTTCGGGGTCTTCGGCGCGCCGGTGAGCCACGAGGACGATGCCGAGCGCTCGGTCCGTGCCGCGTTGTGGATCAGGGACGACGTGCAGAACCGCCGGCTCGATCATCCATCGTCGTTCGCGGTGCGGGTGGGCATCGCGACCGGCGAGGTGGTCGTGTCGCTCGGCCGGGGGCCCCGCATCGGCGAACGGGTCACGGGCGACGTCGTGAACACCGCCTCGAGGCTGCAGTCGATCGCGCCGCCCGACGGCGTCGTGGTGGCCGGATCGACCTACGTCGCCACGCGGTTCACCTTCCGGTGGCAGATGCTCCGGCCAGTGACGGTGAAGGGCAAAGCCGATCCGATCGAGATCTGGACACCGATCGAGTCGCGCGGGCGCATCGCGCTCGAGCCGCCGGATCCGATGGGCGCGCCGTTCGTCGGCCGGCGCGACGAGCTCAGGACGATGCGCACCGACTTCCTGTCGTCGATGCGCGACCGGCGACCGCGGGTGGTGACGATCGTCGGCGACGCCGGCCTCGGGAAGAGCCGGCTGATCGCCGAGCTCTCGGTGGTGACCGACGAGCTGCCCGAACTGGTTCGCTGGCGCATCGGGAGGCCCCTCCCCTACGGCGACACAACGGCGTTCGCACCCTTCGCCGACATCGTCAAGGCGGAGGCCGGCATCCTCGACTCCGACACACCCGAGAGCGTCGAGGCGAAGCTCGGCGAGATGCTCCAGCGGGTCGCGGCCGGCCCTGACGAGCTGGACCGGCTCCGGCGCCACCTGCTCCCGCTCGTGACCGCTCAGGCCGCGGCCGACGACGCCACGCGCGAGGAATCCTTCTCCGTGTGGTCCACCTTCGTGGAGCGATTGGCTCGGGAGAATGCCACGATCCTCGCGTTCGAGGATATGCACGATGCTTCCCCGGCCTTGTTCGCCTTCCTCGACCTGCTCCTCGACCGGGTGGGCGACGTGCCGCTGCTGGTGGTCGTCGCGGGTCGGCGGGAGCTCTTCGAGGTGCGTCCCGGGTGGGGCGACCGGCCGGGCGCGACGACGATGCAGCTCGCGCCCCTGTCGGAGGGCGAGACCGCGCAGCTCGTGGCCGCCCTTCGGGATCGCGAGTCCGTGCCCCCCGACGTCGCGGAAGCGGTCGTCGAACGTTCCGCCGGGAACCCGTTGTACGCCGAGGAGTTCATGCGCATGCTGCGGGATCGCGCGCGGCGCGGCCAGGACGTCATCCCCCTGCTGCAGCCCGAGGGCGTG
Source organism: Actinomycetota bacterium (assembly GCA_050692855.1). GTDB lineage: Bacteria > Actinomycetota > UBA4738 > UBA4738 > HRBIN12 > JAOUEA01. The sequence continues at coordinate 8,263 of JBOGVO010000145.1, forward strand.
GCGCTGCCGCCGACGATCCAGGCGCTGCTGTCGTCCCGCCTCGACGCGCTGCCGACCCGTCTGCGGTCGGCCGCCCAGGACGCCGCGGTCGTGGGCATGACCTGCTGGCCCGGCGCCGTGGCGACCATCGCCGGCACCCCGGACGACGAGGCCCGCGCTTCCTTGGAAGATCTCGTTGCGCGCGAGGTGCTCCGTCGTGCGAAGTCGAGCTCGGTCGCCGGCCAGACCGAGTACACGTTCCGCCACGTGCTCGTTCGTGACGTGGCCTACGGGCGCATCCCGAGGATCGACCGAGCCCTCAAGCACCGTGCTGTCGCCGGCTGGCTCGCGACGGCCCTCGGGGCGGGCGGCGCCGACAGGGAGGAGCGGCTCGCCTCCCACTACACCGAAGCCCACGATCTCGCCGCGGCCGCCGACGATCCGATGGCGTCGTCGTTGGCGGAGGAGGCCGTCGATCATCTCCTGGCCGCGGCCGGCCGGGCCCTCGGGCTCGACCCCATCCGTTCCTTGACGCACGCGCGTCGCGCGCTCGAGCTCATGACCCCCGGCGACGACAGGCGCCCGCGCACGCTCATCGCCGCCGGCACCGCCGCGCTGATCAGCGGACGGTTCGACGAAGCCGACGACGACCTCCGATCGGCGGTGGAGCGGTTCAACGAGCTGGGCGACGAGGTCGGCGCCGCGGACGCGACCGTGATGCTCGCGCGGTCTCGGTTCGAACGCGGGGACCTCGAGGGTGAGGCGCCACTGCTGTTCCGGGCCATCGACGTGCTGGAGGCCCGGCCGGCCGGGCCGGCGCTCGCGCACGCCGCGACGCGTATGGCCGGCCACCTGTGGGTCGCCGGCGACATCCGGGCCTGCGTGTCGTGGTCGGAACGAGCCCTCTCCCTCGCCCGAGAGATGGGGCTGCATCGCGAAGAGGTGCTGGCGATGCAGTACCTGGGCGCGAGCCGCAGCAAGCTCGGCGATGAAGGGGGCCTCGACGACCTCGCGCATGCCCTGCATCTCGGGGTCGAGTACGGGCTCGGCGAGGAGACCGCCGTCGCGTACAACAACTCTGCGTACGAGCTCTGGTATCAGCGTGGCCCCGCCGCCTCCGAGGCTGTGTGGGAGGAGATGGCCGAGTTCTGCGAGGCTCGCGGCCTCACCACGTCGTACGCATGGGCGCGCGGAGGCCTGCTGGAGCCGCTGTTCGACACCGGTGAGTGGGACCGGGTGCTGAGCACCGCCGCCTGGCTCCGCGCCTGGGACTCCGAGCACGACGGTGAGACCCAGCCAGGCTCCGTGGCCCTGCAGTTCCAGGGATGGGTCACGCTCCGACGCGGCGATCACGACACCGCGAAGGCGTGCGCGAAGGAGCTGCTCGATCGCGCGCTGCAGCTCGGCACGGCCGAGTACCTCTCCCCGGCGTTCCTCCTGGCCGCCGAGGTGGCGTGCGCCGAGGGCGACGCCGCGACGATGCTCGTGCACCTCGACGCGTTCACGGCGTCGACGACCTCACAGCCCGCGTTCCGCATCGGGTTCCTGCCGTTGGCTGTGCGGTTGCTCGCCAGATCGGATGAACGCGCTCGGGCGGAAGCCTTGCTCGATGTCGACACCGGAGAAGGCACCTCGTCGCGGCGATTGCGGCTGTCCTACGACACCGGGAGAGCCACGTTCGAGGAGACGTGGGGCGATCCCCAGGTCGCCCTCACGATGCACGAGGCAGTGGGAGCGGCGTGGGAGGCGTACGGGTTCCCGCTCGAGGTTGCGCTCTGTCACGTCGGTGCCGCTCGATGCCTCGTGAAGCTCGGACGATCAGGCGATCCGCGCGGTCGCCTCACGCAGGCGCGCCCGATCTTCGAGGCACTCGGGGCGACGCCCTTCCTCGACGACCTCGAGGCGGTGGCTCGCGCGGCCTCGGTCGGCTAGTCCGTCGGCCGCCTACATCCGGCCGGCGGCGACGATGCGCGCCAGGAACTGCCGCGTCCGTTCATGCCTCGGCTCTCCGAAGATCTGCTCGGCTGGCCCCTGCTCGGCGATCACGCCCTCGTCCAGGAAGCACACCCGGGTTGCGATGTCGCGCGCGAAGCTCATCTCGTGGGTCGCGATCAGCATCGTCATGCCGGCGGCCGCGAGCTCGCGGATCACGTCGAGCACCTCGGCCACGAGCTCGGGGTCGAGCGCGCTCGTGACCTCGTCGAGCAACATGATGTCGGGCCGCATCGCGAGCGCGCGCATGACCGCCACGCGTTGCTGCTGACCGCCGCTCAGCCGGTCGGGGTACTCCTCGGCCTTGTCGGCCAGGCCGAATCGGTCGAGCAGCCCGCGGGCTTCTGCGTCGGCTTGCGCGGCGCTCGCGCCGACGACCTTCGTGGGAGCGAGCGTGATGTTGCGCATCACGCTCATATGCGGGAAGAGGTTGAACGACTGGAAGACGATGCCGATGCGCCGGCGGATCGCGTTCACGTCGACGTCCCTCGCGGTGATCTCGTCGCCCTCGACGACGATGCGACCCGCGTCGATCGGCTCGATCAGGTTCACGCATCGAAGGAGCGTCGACTTGCCCGACCCCGACGCGCCGATCAAACAGATCACCTCGTGGTCGGCTACCTCGAGCTCGACGCCCCGAAGCACGTGCAGATCGCCGAAGGACTTGTGCAATCCCTCGATGACGAGCGCCGCCTGCTCGGTGGGCCGTCGCGCGCTCACAGGATCGCTCCGCCCTGCCGGCGACGACGGTCGCGCTCGATCAGCCAGTCCACGAATCGCGTCTGCGGGATCGTGATCACGAGGTACACGAGGGCGAGCGATACGTAGGGGGTGAAGTTGAACTCGGCCGACGAGATGATGTTGGCCGTCTGCAGCCCTTCGATCACTCCGATGAACGCGACGAGCGCCGAGTCCTTCTGCAGGCCGATGAAGTCGTTCAGCAGCGGTGGGACGACACGCCGGACGGCCTGCGGCAACACCACGTGGCGCATCGACTGCATGCGCGAGAGACCGAGCGATCGGGCGGCCGCCGTCTGACTCGGATGCACCGATTCGATACCAGCCCGGTACACCTCGGCGACGTACGCGGCGTACACGAGCACGAGGGCGACGATGGCCCAGAACACCTCGTCGGTCGGGAGCCCCTGGAGTCGCAACGCCGGCACCCCGAAGCCGAGCAACGAGATGACGAGGATCGTCGGGATGCCCCGGAACAGGTCCGTGTAGCCGATCGCGAAGATCCGGAGCGGGGCGAAGACCGGCCCGGGCAGGCTCCGCATCAC
>JBOGVO010000146.1:0-29720 GCA_050692855.1 Actinomycetota bacterium
GTGCCGCAGTTCGACCGATACCTGCGTCGCACGTTCCCCGTCTCGGCCAAGGACTAGGCCAAGGACTAGGCCTTGGGCAACGGGGGTTTGCGCGTTCGGGGCGTCGGTGCGAGTCTGGATCGGAATCCGTGGACGGAGGAGGCAGCCCGCCGTCTCTCCATCGAGGAAGGGGGCAGCGATGCAGGAACACCCCAACGTCACGCTCGTTCGCGACATGTTCGCCGCGATGGACCGGGGCGACATGCAGTGGGTCGAGGATCACACCTCCGACGACATCGTGTGGCACACGGGGGGCAACAGCCGGGCCGCCGGCGTCCGGCGCGGCAAGGACGCCGTGCGGGAGTCGATGGCGGCGATGGCCGATCCCGGAACGATGAAGGCCGACGTGCACGACGTGATCGGCAATGACGACCATTCGGTCGTGCTCGGCACTGCGGTCGTCACGGCACCGAGCGGCAAGAGCGTGGAGTACAACTACGTGAACGTCTTCCACATCGCCGACGGCAAGGTCACCGAGGTGTGGGGTCTTGCCGAGAACGACGCGGAGACCGACCCGATCTGGGACGAGTTCGCGACGTAGAGGGCCGACGCTCGCCCGACGGAGCTCCCGGCATCGCCCGCCATCTCAGGCGATCCGGAGAGCCGGCGCTCGGGCTGGATCGACAAGGGCTAGGCTGGGACGCATCGGTGAACGACCGCTCTTCGGATACTTCCTGACCCCGGTCGCGGCGAGCTACGGCGAGCTCGCCCGGCAGGCGAGGCTCGCCGACGATCTCGGCCTCGACCTGCTCGGCATCCAGGACCACCCCTACCAGCGGCGGTTCTTCGACACGTGGACGCTGCTCTCCGCCCTCGCGGTCGAGACCCGGCGTATCCGGCTCTTCCCCGACGTGGCCAACCTGCCGCTCCGCCAGCCCGCCGTGCTGGGCAAGTCGGTCGCGTCGCTCGACGTGATCAGCGGCGGCCGCGTCGAGCTCGGGCTCGGCGCCGGATCGTTCTGGGAGGCGATCGAGGCCATGGGAGGGCCGGCGCGCTCGCCCGGCGACTCGGTGCAGGCGCTCGAGGAGGCGATCGCCGTGATCCGTCTGATGTGGAGCGGGGAACGGGCGGTGCGGTTCGAGGGGCGGTTCCACTCGCTCGCGGGCGTCCATCCCGGGCCCCCGCCGGCGCACCCTATCGGCATCTGGCTCGGGGCGGCCGGGCCGAAGATGCTCGAGCTCACGGGCAGGCTCGCCGACGGCTGGGTTCCCTCGTCCTCGTGGGCGACGCCGGACAGGCTCGAGGGCATGCACGGTCGGATCGACGACGCCGCTGAGGCCGCCGGGCGCGATCGGAGCGCCGTGCTGCGCGTGTACAACGTGTTCGGCCGCATCACCGACGGCCCGTCGGTCGGGTTCCTGGACGGGCCGGCCGATCGATGGATCGACGACCTCACCGAGCTCGCGACCACGTTCCGCATGGATGCGTTCGTCGTCGGGTTCGATGGCGTCCCAGACCGACCGCTGCGCCTGTTCGCCGAGGAGGTCGCGCCCGGGGTACGCGATCTCGTCGACCGGGCACGGAAAGGGGCGCAGGCCTGAGGGCGTCAGCCGATGTAGCCCTCGACCGTCTTCGGGTCGCGGACCTCGGCCTCGCCGGGATCCATCCCCGCGGCCCGCCTCGCGCGCCGCTGGTGCAGGAGGTCCCAGCACTGATCGAGGGTCACGCCGATATCGCTGAGCCGCTGCCGGTCGGCATCGGTCGCCTCGTCGCGCCCCTCCTTCCCGTAGATCCGGTGTTCCTCGTCGGCGAGCTCGGTGATCCGTGCGAGCACGGTCGCGTCGTCCATCGCGGTTCCCTTCGCTCCTCGGCCCTTGGCGAGAGGCTACCCGCTCAGCCGGCTCGGGGAGCGCAGCGGCAGCCCGGCGATCCCTGCGTCGAGAGCGACGATGCTCCATCCCCCGAGGCTCGAGATGGCCAGGCGGTCGAGGTCGGCTCCGAAGAACGCGACGTTCGCCGGTTGGTTGAGCGCCACGCCGTCGGGGTCGTCGAGCCAGATCTCCGGCTCACCGCCGGGTGCGACACGCCAGACCCGGTCGGGCCGGTAGCAGCCGACGAACATCGTGCCGTCTTCGGCGAGGGCGATGCCGTCGGGTTGCGAGCCGGTGACGTCGACGACCGATCCCGGCGTGCCTGCGCTTCCGTCGGGCGCGATCGGCACGCGCACGACGCGTCGTCGGCTCGATTCCACCACGAGCAGCGCGTCGCCCTCGACCGAGAGACAGCATCCGTTCGGGAAGCCGGGCACGCCCGTCGACCAGACCTCCGTGACGCCGCCGGGCTCGATCCGGAACACGGCGCCGTCGTCGGCGCCCCACGTGCCGGAATCGGTCACGAAGAGGTGCCCCGAGTCGTCGAACGCCGAGAAGTTCGGCACCCCGATCGGGCGCTCGGGTGTTCCCGTCGAATACGTCGCGACCTCGCCCCTCGGGGTCACGCGGGCGATCTCGGCACGGCCGAAGTCGCACGCGAACACGTTCCCGTCGCCGTCGAGCGTGACGCCGTACATGAACCCTCCGGTCGACGCGATCTCGTCGACCGTGCCGTCCGGGTCGATCGCGTAGACCTGGCCGGCCTCCCCGCCCGCGTAGATCCGGCCGTCCGGCCCCCACGCCACGCCCTCCGGATGGTCGAGCCCGGTCGCGATCGTCTCGAGGCGGTCGAGCACCCTCAGACCTCTCGGTCGTAGGAGGCGATGAGTTCCACGAATGCCCGCGTGTTGGCGCGCCGTCCGCCCACGTGCAGGGAGAGCACGGTCGAGCCGCGCTGCCACGCCGCCAGGTAGACCGGCACGTCGTTGTGGCAGCAGCCGTCCGGCACGTGGCGGAAGACGACGACCCCATCCGGCAGGCCCGCGGGCGCGATGCGCTTCGCCGTGACGATCTCCTCGGGCGCGTTCGCCTCGAACCACTCGACGAACGCGGTCGCTCCGGCGTCGGTTTGGAACGAGAGCCCTCGAGCGAGGACCCGCGAGAAGGCGCCGGTGCCGCCCCCGAACGATCGTTGCGCGGCCGAGGCGAACCCCGCCTCGTTCAACACCGCTCGGAGCTCATCGGGATGCGCGACCTCGTTCGCCAGCCCGTCCGCGTCGACGGCCGTCATGTCGCTCGTCATGCGGGGCAGCGCCGACGCGGGGAGGACGAACGAAGCGGCGGGAGCGCCGGACGGCGGCGCGTCGTCGAGGGCCGAGGAGGGGCCTCGGCACGACACGAGCAGGATCGTTCCGAGCCCGATCGACACGAGCCGAACGCAGCGGGACACACGCGCCATCCGCGAACCGATCCCCCCTTGCCCAGGCCCTGCCTTGCCCCGGTCGCCTTCCTGCCGCATGATACGGGCCATCATCGGCGCCCGCGACACGACGGGGAGAGGTGGGACATGGTGAAAAAGCGCTTCACCACTCAATCGGGCATGGGCAGGCGCGACTTCCTGCGCTACGCCGGGTACACGGGCATGACCGTGAGCATGGCGGGCGTGCTGGCCGCCTGCCGCGACGCCGAGACGCCCTCGGGCGGGAGCCAGGGGTCCGCGCAGTCGACGATCCCGCCGATCGAGCAGGAGCCGGGTGGCCTGCGGGTCCTCGACTGGTCCGGCTACGGCAACGGCGACTACTACCCCAAGGAGGAGAAGAAGTTCCTCTGGGGCCAGTATGCGAAGGCGACGGGCGACACGCCGGAGTTCTCGCTCTTCGAGAACGACGACTCCGCCTACACGAAGGTCGTCGCCGGTGCCCGATACGACATCGCGCACCCGTGCGGCTACCGCTATCAAGACTGGGTCGACCTCGAGATCATGCAGCCCTGGGACACTTCGCTGATCTCGAACTTCTCCTCCCTGAACCCCAAGCTCATGGAAGCCGGTCAGTTCGACGGCCAGCAGTACTTCGTGCCGCTCGACTGGGGATTCATCGCGCCGCTCGTGAACCTCGACCACGTCGACGGCAGCGACGAGACGTTCGGCGTGCTGTTCGACGAACGGTACGAGGGCAAGATCTCCTGGATCGACACCCTCAACATGATGGTGGTGGCCGCGTACTTCCTCGAGATCCCCGACCCGTGGAACATGACCGACGAGGAGCTCACGGAGGTGCGCGACTTCCTGATCTCGAAGAAGGGGCTCGTGCGCTTCTACTGGAACCAGTCCTACGACTTCTGGCTCGCGTTCAAGAAGGGCGAGGTCTGGGCCGGGTACGCGTGGCCCGACACGGTGGGCTACGCCGACGCCGCCGACATGAACTACCTCTACATGAAGCCGAAGGAAGGACGCATCTCGTGGGTGTGCGGGCTCGGCCTGTTCGCCGACACCGAGAACTACCGGCACGCGCACGAGTACGTCGACTCGTGGGCGAGCAAGGAAGCGGCGGAATTCCTGCTGGCCTACTACTACTACGGCCACACGAACACCGAGGCCGACCTCTCGGTGGTGTCGGACGGCGTGCGTGAGGCGCTCAGCCTCGACGATCTCACCGCGCTCGAGGAACCTCAGGCACATCCCGAGACGTTCATCCCGCGCCGCAGCGTCTACCAGCAGTACTGGAGCGAGGTGCAGGCGGCCTGACGCGGGCCGACCGCCGCGGCACGGCGGGCCTGCTCGCCGGTCCGCTGCTGTGGCTGCTGCTGTTCTTCGTGATCCCGGTCGGCTTCGTCGCGGCGTACAGCGTCGGCGCCGTCGCGCTGTTCCCGACCGACACGGGGGTCGTCTCGCTCTCGAGCTGGCAGCGCCTGCTGACCGGGGGCTCGGCCTACATGGGCCTGTTCTGGAAGTCGATCCGCATGTCGCTCACGGTCTCTGTGGTCGTGGTGCTGGTGGCCTACCCGATCGGGTACTTCCTGGCGATGTGCGTCGGCCGGCGGAAGTACGTCCTGGTGCTGCTGATCATCGCGCCGTTCCTCACGAGCTATCTGCTGCGGGTGCTGGCATGGAAGGTGATCCTCGGCGACGGCGGGGTGATCAACTCGTTCCTGGAGTGGGCGGGCGTCACCGATCAGCCGATCGGCTGGCTCCTGTACAGCCCGTTCACCGTGATGCTGGTGCTCGCCTACATCTGGGTGCCGTTCGTCGCCCTGCCCGTCTTCGTGAGCTTGGAGAATCTCGATCGAAGCCTGCTCGAGGCGGCGAGCGATCTCGGCGCGAGCCGGTGGCGCGCGTTCGTCCGAGTGACCTTGCCGCTCAGCCTCTCGGGCGTGTTCGCGGCGTTCCTGTTCGTGTTCATCCCGACGATCGGGGAGTTCGTGACACCGCTGCTGGTCGGCGGCACGAGGGGCTACATGTACGGCAACGCCGTCCAGGACCTGTTCACCCGGGGTCTCGACTGGCAGACGGGCTCGACGCTCGCGCTGTTCCTGCTCGGGGTCGTGGCGATCCTGATGGCTGTCTTCGGGCGGTTCCTCAGGCTGCGGGAGGTCGCGGGATGAGCGAGATCGCCACCTCGCCCGGCGCGCGTCGGTCGCTGACGCTGTTCTTCGGGTTGCTGGTGCTGTTCCTCTACGCGCCGATCGTGATCCTCGCCGTCTTCTCCTTCAACGACGGCGACGTGAGCTTCCCGCTCGCGGGCTTCACGCTCGACTGGTACCGGCGGTTCTTCTCCAACCCGCAGATCCTGACGTCGCTGGAACGTAGCGCGATCGTGGCGGCCGTCTCGAGCCTGATCGCCGTGGGACTGGGCGTTGCGGCCTCGTTCGCGCTGCTGCGGCGGCGGTTCCGCGGGAAGTCGGCCGTCTCCGCCCTGGTCTTCTCGCCGCTCATCGTGCCCTACGTCGTGTTCGGCATCTCGCTGCTCGTGATCTTCACGGCCCTCGACAAGATCCTCACCGAGACCACCGGCAGCTACATCGGACTCGGGCTGCATTCGGTGGTGATCGGGCACGTGGTGGTCTCCCTGCCCTACACGGTGTTGACGATCATGCCCCTGCTCGAACGACTGAGCGTCGACCTCGAGGAGGCCGCGAAGGACCTCGGCGCGAGCCCCTGGCAGTCGTTCCGGCGCGTGACCCTGCCGCTGCTCACGCCCGCGTTGGTGTCGTCGTTCCTGATCGCCTTCACGCTCTCGTTCGACGAGTTCGCGATCGCGTCGTTCTTGGCGGGGGAGACGCCGACCTGGCCCGTGTACCTGTTCGCGCAGCTGAGGGTGCCGAGCCAGCTGCCGCAGCTCCTCGCCGTCTCGTCGCTGGTGCTACTGGCCTCGGTCGGCATCGTGGTCGCCGCGGAGCTCGGCCGGAGGCTGGCGGAGCGCCGGTACATGGGCAGGGCTCAGTACTTGCCGTAGAGCTCGCTCGCCGGGTCGAAGAACCCGCCGGCGGGGCGCGCGTGCGCGTGCCAGTGGTCGGGGATGCGTCGGCGCTCGGGATCGACGTAGTACCCCTCGTCGCCGTAGCGCTCGGCCGCGACACGCTCGAGATGCGCGAGGAGCCGCGCCTCGCGCTCGGGATCGGGCAGGCCGTGGGTGCGCCACACGACCATCGGCGTGCGGCACACGACGCACTCCGCGATCCAGCAGTCCTCGTCCTCGTGCAGCCAGTCGGTCATGCGTTCCGCGGTGCAGAGCAGGCAGTCGTCATCCACTCGCGGTCTCCGTCAGTCTCGCCCGGTCGCCCACGCCGACGCCGGCGCGGTCGAAGTACCCCTCGTTCGCCTCGACCGCCAGCACGTAGGGAGCGTCGGCCCCGTACGTCGGACACGGGTCGCCCTCGCACGGTTCCATCTCGCGGACGGTCACGATCGCGCCGGACCCGTCGACGAACGCGATCGACAGGGGGATCAGCGTGTCCTTCATCCAGAACGCTCCGTCGGTCGGGGCGTCGAACACGAACGCCATGCCCTCGTCGGCACCGAGGTGCTCGACGCCCATCAGTCCGCGCTCGCGTTCGGCGTCGGAATCCGCGATCCTCACGTCGAGCTGCGCGCTTCCTCCCGCCGAGATCGTGAACGCCACGGCGTGATCGGGCGCTCCCGGCTCGGGCGGGCCGTCCTGGCGGTTGCAGGCAAGGAGCACCAGGGAGCACATCGCGGCGACGATCGTCGTGCGCATCGCCCCCATCGTGCCACGCGCCGTGCGATGGACCGGCCCGCTCTCAGAAGCCCTCGTCGAGAGGCTCCGCGTCGACAGGACCGTCGAAGATGCTCACGAACAGACAGGACTCGTCGTCGGCGGGAGCGTGCAGCATCGTCTCGCCCGGGCGGAAATGACAGTACGCGCCGGGACCGATGACCTCGTCGTTGACCGCCAGCCGGCCTTCGAGCACCACGATCGTCTGGGAGGCGGTGTGTCGATGCGCGCGGGTCTTCAGGCCGGCGGGGTAGCGGATGAGATAGTGCTCCGCTCCGGAGGTGGGGTCCTGATAGAGCAGCCGGACGCCGATCTCCCGGTCGTAGATCTCGAGGTGCGACGGACGCGTGCCGGCCGTGGTCAGGGCGTCGACGACGATCGCTTCACCGAGTTCCATGCGCGCCGACCATGAAAGCACAAGGAGAAGGCGGGAGGGTCGGGTCGCCGTTTCTCCCTAACTCAGTTTCACTAGGCACCCGGACCCTGTCGCAAGCAGGTGAGGGGGCTACTGTGAGGACGACGCGCTCCTGATCGGGGGGCGGATCAAGCGGGGACCCCAACGCCCGGTGGTCCGCGATCCGGGAACGCGTCGAACGTGGAGGCCCCCGGCCTTCCGGCTCCCGTCTCGGCGCCCCGTCACGGAGAGACAACCCCCCGGGGGTCGCCGCGGCTCCTCAGCGCCAGCGACGCCAGTTGACGGCCCCTTCGGTGGAGCCGGCCGTCACTTCACCACGCGATCCGCCGAACGTGGCCAACACTTCGCCCTTCACCCGATCGGGCACGTTGAAAATGATCGAGCGTTCGGCCGAGCTCTGCTTGGACCTCGTCGAACACGTCTGGCGGGATCTTCAGGTCGAAGTGGGCGTCGCGCAGCTCCCTGGCGGAGTACTGAAAGGGCCCGCCCGCCAACGAGGCGACCCCATCGTCCTCAGGAACTTGAGGCCCGGCAACCGCCCCGCGAACGTCACCGTGTGCCACTCCTTCAGCCCATCGCTGGCCTCGAGCACCTTGGGGTTCTTCATCACCTGGTCGCTGAAGTGGACCACAGCAGCGATGGCGTAGATGCCTCCGAGGCGTTCATACAAGGTCGGTTCCGCCATGATTCCTCCCCGCGTTCCTTCGTTTCCGCTCCTCGGGCACGGTCTCCACGGGACCCGGCCACCGCTCTGCCTCGATCCACCTCCCTTGCCGGTCCCGTCTGCTGGCTATGTGCGTGACCAGGGCGAGGTTCATCCTGACCGGGGACTCGTTCTCGGCCTCGAGCGACAGGCGCCGCGCGGGGCACCAGAACGGCGAGGTCCGATACACTCGCCGGCGTGACGCCGCCGGAGTAGCTCAGTCGGCAGAGCGCCTCCATGGTAAGGAGGAGGTCAGGGGTTCGATTCCCCTCTCCGGCTCCACGAGAAGCCGCTTGTCGCGGCGGGTTCGCCATGAAGGGCGCGCCATTCGTTAGGTCTTCAGTTGCTCGCGCTTGTAGCGAGCCGACTTGTACTCCTCCACCCAGTTCTTGGTGCTCCGCCACTGCCCCTGCTCGTTGCGATGAGCGCGAAGCCGACCGCGCTCGGCGGCAGCTCGAAGAGCACGCACGGGCGTTTCAGAGTCGGCGAGGGCGGCAAGCGGAACCAGCCGTGCCGGCCCAGCTACGGCCGGCACGATGAACCGCATCAAGGTGTCGATGATGGCGCGGGCCAGGAACTCACCGAGGGGGCCATCGTCCCCTGCATCAGCTGCACGGAGAGTCTTGAGGTAGCGCGTTCGTTCACCCTTGCGGATGATCGCGGGCGGGTAGCCGAGCCGGATCGGCTTCAAGTTCGTCAGCAGACGTCCAGCTCGTCCGTTTCCGTCCAGGAACGGATGGATCCGCTCGAACCCCGAGTGGACAGCGGCTAACGACTCAGGCACGGACGTGCCGGCGTCGCGCAGAACCGACGCCTCTCCCACCCAGTCAGAGGTGAGGGCTTGGACCCGGGGCCACTCCGGCGGTCGCATCCCTCCTGGGAACGGCTGGATGTTGTGCTGCCGGAAGGAGCCCGGCCCCCTCCCGAACGGTCAGCGCGGTCGAGCGTCACCGCGGCATAACCGGCGTGCCCGACCCCATGGTCCATGCGAGCGACCCATAGCGAACTCACACCTTGTTGCTTCCGTCCGACAGCGTTGGTTCGGTGATGTGGAGCTTCCCGTTCTCTGAGGACCAGTCTTCCACCGAGTCTGGAGAGATACTCAGCAGCTGGACGCCCGTGCCCTCGAACCCTTGATCCTTCTGCAGGTCGACCTCCTGCTGCATGCACGGCAGTCACCCGGGGCCCATGCTGAAGTGCATGGTGCACGAGCCGGTCGACCCTGGCGGCGACAGCCACCGGATCCCCGAAGATCTGGGGCCCAGGCCGTGAAGGTCTTGTTGGAGCTCACGATGAGCGAGCTCCGTTCGGATAGGGAGGAGACCAGGGCGAAGAACAGGGCCTCGGGGTCGAACGGGATGTAACCGACCTCGTCGACATGAGAAGGGCGGCGGTCTTGCAGGCACCGATGCCCCGGCGTCGAAGTACCCGCCGGGCTCGAGTCCATTCGCTCTTCCCGCGCCTGACCACCCCAGTACCCACTGCAACGAGCTTTAGTCCTAGAGATCAGACGGCTCACGCATCCCCGCGAGTGCCGCCAGGAGTTGGGTCGCGGTTCGCGCTTGGTGAATAGAGCGAGGCCTCACGCGGGCGATAACCGTTCCGTGGGCCTTGATTGGAGCCTGGGGGTCCAAGTGCCCGTGGGTGCCATGCTGGCCCCCGAGTAGCTGAACCGTTCCCTGATCGCACCCGTACTCCCTTCAGTCCAGGACGAAAGAGAGGGGATCGTCATGCGCACCGCCAGGCGGATGTTGCTCGTCGCGACCGTGGCCACCGGGTTGGTCGCGGTCCCAGTGGGGGCGGCCTCGGCACACGTTCACGGCATCACGCCGCTCCTCGCGTGCGGCAACACCCCGATCAACGGCGCCAATCGGACGGACTCAACGCCGGCGGCGGCTGCGAACGGCGGTCCCATCACCGGGCTGATCCCCAGGGATGTGGGAAACGCGCCGCTCTCCGTGGGGGACGGCGGGTTCGGCGCCGCAGCTGTGGACAAGTGCCAGAGCTGAGCCGCCGCTTCAAGAACCAGGGGGAAGGCTCGCACCCCATCCCGCACTCCTCCGCTGGTCGGAGTCACGCTGAATCCACAAAGCCCGCTTAGACTCCGACCATGACGTCGCGCGCCGACATCGAGGACCTGCTGGAGTCGGTCGCGAGCCATGAGTTGACGACGGCAGATGCCACCGAACGGCTCGTCAAGCTGCCATATCGAGATCTCGGTTTCGCCCGCGTGGACACCCATCGCGAGCTCCGCCAGGGCGCGCCCGAGGTGGTCTTGGGTGAAGGAAAGACCACTGATCAGGTCGCCGTGATCGCGAGGGCGCTGGATGAGGCGGGTGCGTCGAGTGTCCTCGTCACGAGGGCGGACGATCAAATGCGATCCGCGGTGCTCACCGCGATCCCCGATGCCCACGAGCACGTACTCGCTCGGTCGGCGTGGGTCGAGCGACACCCCCTGGAGCGACGCGGCCACGTCCTGATCGTTTCGGCCGGAACCTCCGACGGCCCGGTCGTGCACGAGGCCAGGATCCGCGCCGAGCTGCTCGGGACGACGGTCACGGTGCACGAGGACGTCGGCGTCGCCGGCTTGCACCGTCTCGCGCCGTTGATCCCCGATCTGGATCACGCAGACTGCGTCGTCGTGGTCGCCGGCATGGACGGTGCCCTCGCGAGTGTGATCGGTGGCCTCGCCGCCTGCCCGGTGATAGGCGTTCCGACGAGCGTTGGCTACGGCTCTGCTCACGGCGGCGAGACGGCACTCAACGCCATGTTGAGCTCGTGTGCGGATGGTCTCGCCGTGGTCGGCATCGATGACGGTGTCGGCGCGGGGTCGGTTGCCGCACGGATCGCCCGGAGGGCCGCGGCTCCATGACCCGGATCGCCTACCTCGACTGCATCGGGGGACTCGCCGGCGACATGATGCTCGCGGCCCTCCTCGATGCGGGTGCTCCTAGGCGCGCGCTCGACGACGCGGTCGCCTCCCTCGGTATCCCGGGCGTGAGCGTCGAGACCGAACCAGTCGCGCGTCACGGCATCGTCGGCATCCACGTTCGAGTCGTGACCCGTGAAGAGCGCGTAGATCGCCCTGTCTCGGCCTTGCGCGACGTGATCACTGTCGCCCACGCACTCCCGTCTCGTGTCCGAGAGCGGACCCTCGACGCGATCGATCGCCTAGCCGCCGCAGAAGCAGACATCCATGGCCTTCGGCCTGACGAAGTCCACCTGCACGAGCTTGGCGGCGTCGACACGCTTGTCGACCTGGCGGGCGCGTTCGCGCTCCTGGACGCCGCCGGCATCGAGCGGCTCGTCTGCTCGCCGTTGCCCTATGCGCGGGGCATGTCGATGGCCCACGGCGGGCTTCCCACCCCCGCTCCGGCCACGCTCTCGCTGCTCGCCGGTGCGCCGTTTGAGGGCGTGGCGACGACGAATGAGCTCGTCACCCCGACCGGGGCGGCGATCGTCGCGGTCGCGGCGGATGGGTTCGGCGAGCTCCCGTCGCTCGTCCTGGAGCGTGTCGGCTATGGAGCGGGCACGCGCGAAGTTCCCGAACGTCCGAACCTGCTTCGCGTCCTTCTGGGCTTGGCAGCGCCCGCGGAGGTCACGGCCGACGTGGTGGTGGTAGAGGCCACCATCGACGACCTCGTCCCAGAACTAGTGCCCGACGCTCTGCAGGAGGCGAAGGATGTCGGGGCCATCGACACGTGGGTGACTCCGGTGCAGATGAAGAAGGGCCGGCCGGGGATCGTGGTGAGTGCCCTCGCGCGTCCCGCAGACGAGGAGGCCGTCGCCACCGCGCTTCTCGAGCACACCAGCACCTTGGGCGTCCGGGTCGCGCGGATGCGCCGCTACGAGCTCGCGCGAGAGATCCGCGCGGTTCAAGTGGACAGTCGTCCGATCCGGGTGAAGGTCGGCCTGTTGCGCGGCCGGGTGGTCAACGTTGCCCCCGAGCACGACGACTGCGCCGCGGTGGCCGCCGGCACGGGCCGGTCGGTGAAAGAGGTCTGGGCCGCCGCGCTCGCCGCAGCGTCCCAGCCGTCGAGGGAGCCGCGCTCGTGACCGGCGACAGGGTCCGCCTCGAGCGCGTCGCCTCGACCGCCGACAGCGCCATCGTGGCGTTCTCCGGAGGCGTGGATTCCTCCCTCGTCGCCGCGGCCGCGCATCGGGCCCTAAGTTCACGAGCTCTCGCGGTGACGGCCGTCTCACCGGCCCTCGCCTCAGGCGAGCTCGACGGCGCTCGTTCCGTCGCCGCCCAGATCGGTATCGCGCACCGCGCGATCGCGACGAACGAGCTTGCTCGCCCCGGCTATCGGGCGAACGGTTCGGACCGTTGCTATCACTGCAAGACGGAGCTGTACGAATCGCTAGCTGCGCTCGCCGACGTCGAGGGGTTCACCACGGTGTTCTCGGGCGCGAACGTCGATGATCTCGGAGATTGGCGGCCGGGTCTCCGCGCCGCCGAGGAGCACAAGGTGCGTCACCCGCTGATCGAGGCCGGACTCGGGAAGATTCAGATCCGTGCACTGGCTCGCGAGCTTCACCTGCCGAGCGCCGAGAAGCCGGCGATGCCGTGCCTCGCCTCACGCTTGCCGTTCGGCACGGAGGTCGATCGTGACGTCCTCGCCCAGATCGATCGGGCTGAGCAGGCTCTGAAGAGACGCGGATATCGGGAGCTCCGCGTGCGTCACCTCGGTGACCGTGCCCGCGTCGAGCTGGGCGAAGACGACCTCGCCCGAGCGAACGCGGAGACCGTGATCGAGGACGTGCGGAGCGCCGGCTACCTCGAGGTCGAGATCGCCCGGGAACCCTTGCGGTCGGGATCGCTGCATGGATTGGGCTCGCCGCTTCCGGTCCGCCCCGCATAGCCGCAAGCACTCTGACCTTGCGGCCCGAAGGGGTCTCGACCTGGGACTTCCTAACGCCAGTGTTCCCTACGCGTCGAAGGCTGCGTTGGTTGCCCTGAGAGTTCGGGGCTGCACGTCAACCCGAAAGGCAGCGCGAAGGAACGTGGCTGCCCTCAGGCAGTAGCCATCGATCCCTCCGTAACTTCCCCCTTGTGCGCAGCGAAAGCCGCCAGGACTTCGTCCTTCTCACGGGCAGGAACCCCGAAGTGATCAAGAGAGCGTCCAAGCTCCGCCGCCACCTCATCGAACTCCTCCGGCGTGATGCGAAGCTCGCGATGAGCTTCTTCCAGCCCCAAGATGGTGCTTCCGGGCTTCGTGGCGGTATACGTGTAGGGACCACCCGCGACGTTGCAGACCCACAACGTACGCATCCACTTCAGCCCCGGCAGCCGATCGGGCTTGTTGGTAGACCACTCGTCAAGCCCTTCGTTCTTCGATCCCTTGCCGACCTTCGGGTTCGCGACCACTGCGTCGCTGAAGTGATCGACCACCGCGGCGATGGCGAACACGCCGCCCAACCGGTCGTACAGGCTCTGCTCGGCCATTTTGGCAATCTCCCTTCCGCGGGAGTCGATCTGCTGACTCCTCGCTCACGCCGCACTCCCCACCCTACGCCGCCTGATCGTTTCGACGGTATGGACCGGGCGCATCACCTCCTCGCCGACGATGCCTCCGGAACGACATGGATGCAGGGAAGGATCGACTTCGGGTCTGGCCGACCGTAGTACGTGGGAGACCACGTAGGAGTTCAAAGCCAACTGCGGAATTGGTACGGGCTGGGAACACGCCTCAAGCAGCGGCATCTTCAGGAATACGGGCGGGGCCTGCGCACGGCTTGGCGTCCTCGCTCGATGCCGAGAAGGTGGCACGGGTGAGCCGCCGGCATCATTGACGCCGCGGCGTCACTCCGATCGGAGCATCCGCCAGACCGTCTGTCGCGGAAGCGCAGAACCCGTGAAGAGCGTCAACACCGCCGCGATCTGACGCGTGTTGAGAGCAAGGGTGGCGAGCTCGCGGGCGCTCGCCCGAAGCGCTCGAGACGCCTCCGCGCGATCGAGCTGGAGCCGCCTATCGAGAGGGTGAAGCGTCCCGGCGTCAGTTTGACGCGGTACCGTCTGAGTCGAACGCGTCCCATCAACGTTGCGACCCAGCGGGCTTCGACCCGTTGGCGAGTGCCCTGCGAAGCCCTCACGGATTCGTCGTCCATCGTGCGGGCCAGTTCCTGATACAGCTCGCGCGCCGCACGTCTTCCTTCTGCCGCCATGGCCCGTTCGAGGCTGTCGGAGTCCTGGCCAGGCCTGTACCTCACGCGGAGCTCGGCTGTGATCATCAGCTCTCGCACTCCCATCGCAGCCCATCCGCTCTTCTTCTAAGGCCAGCAATCGTTGGATTTAGAACGAGAACATGCATGGCGAGCCATTCATTCCGCGCCCCCCCGGAAAAACCGGTGGATCAGACCGCGGTCTCACTCGTGCCGCGCACGTATAGGACATCGTGGTCCGGGGCACACGCCAAGTAAGAGCAGTCTTCGCCTCGATGCGACCCCTTTGATGGGGCATGCTGAGACGGAACAAGGCCCAGGAGGCGGCACATGTCGTTGGACGAAGTGGTGGAAGCCGTCGGCAAAGCCGTCGACGTTGCAGGGATCGTGATCATCGTCGTCGGAGCCGCGGCGGCGAGCCTCTTGTTCCTCAACCGAGCGCGCCGCGGGCGTGTATCGGATGCGTATCCCATGTACCGGAGGAGCCTCGGCCGCGTCATACTGCTCGGCCTCGAGTTCCTCGTGGCTGCGGATATCGTGCGCACCGTGGCCATCACGCCGACGTTCACCGACGTCGGTGTGTTGGGGGCGATCGTTCTGATCCGTACGTTCCTGAGCATCGCCCTCCAGGTGGAGACGGAGGCTCGTTGGCCTTGGCAGCCTCGAGAAGGGCCGCAGACCCCGGCGGCGGGGATCTGACGGGACCGACCTTCTCCTCTGAAGCGGTCGGCTCGGAGCCATGCGACAAGCCTGGGGGCTCCGCCCGCACGCAGCATTCTCCCGGTACGGGGTCGAAGACTACGCGCACCGTGTCGTTCCCGAGACCTCGGACGAGACCTCGGACGACACCGTTGACCAGTTGCTCGTTCATGTGGCAGACGAGATCGTGGTCTTCCTCGGCCAGCGCGTGGAACGGACAGTTCCTGAGAGTGGGATCAAGGTACGAGGCGGTAGAAACGCCAAAAGTCGTGCTCCACCGAGAGCACCTCGATGTGCGCGAAACCGGCCTCGGACGCGTACGTGCGCACGGTGTCGGGACGCATGACGGTTCCGGTCCCAGCCGATCCGGGAGTGGTCATCCCGACCGCGAGGCAGTGCAGGACACTCCAGCCGTAGTTGAACCGCTCGATCTCGTCCCCGGGAGCTGTGAAGCGATCGGCGACGCGTTCGTCGCCGAGCACCACGCACCCGCCGTTGGCGAGCAACCCGCGGGCGGACGCCAGTGCCTGGACCGGGTGGTCCATATCGTGCAGGGCCTCGAAGATCGTCACGAGGTCATAGCGATGGGTGAGCTGGGGATCACTCGCATCTTGGACCCTCATTGAGACCTGATCCGCCAAACCCGCGGCACTCACGTTCCCGCGAGCCATCTCGATCGAGGCCGTGTCGAGGTCGAGACCATCGACCAGTACGCCCGGGTACGCTCGTGCGATGGCGATGCTGGACCAGCCGGTCCCGCACGCCAGATCGGCTACGCGCGCCGGCGTTTCCGCGCGGAGCCGCGCGTCGACCTCGGGGATCGCTGCAAGCCAGCCCGCGAGCTGGTTGAGGAACATGGGGCGGTTGAGCCGGCTGATGCCTTCGCGAGTGGCCTCACCGTAGGTCTCGTAGCTGACGCCGGCTCCGGTTCGATAAGCGTCAAGCAACCGATCGATCGGCGCAAGCACGCCGACCGTCAACTGGGCGAGAGGCGCGAGATGGTTGAGGTCGTCGGAGTCAACGAATACGGGGCGGTAAGCCTCGGGGAGCGCGTAGCGGCGATCCTCCGGACCGGCGGAAGGATCGTCGACCGCAAGGAATCCGGAAACGGCCTGCTGCTCCAGCCACTCGCGAACGTAGCGCGGTGCGGTGCCTGTGCGCTCGGCCAACTCGGTGGGGGTTGCCGAGCCAGTCCCCAGCGACCGGTAGAAGCCGAGTCGGTCGCCCACATGGATCGCGGCTAGCTCCAAGGTGCCGATCGAGGCGCCGAAGATCCGCTCGACGAGCGCATCGGTCTGGGCGACTGTTGCAGCGACGACATCGCTCATTGAGCGGCCCGGATCCTGGTTGACCTGCTCCGTGTCGGGCTCATCCGTAGCCATCGCGCTCTCTCCATGTCATCCACCCGGGCTCACCCCCAAAGACGAAAGGCGGAACCCCGTTCATTGCACGGTGAAGGACGCGTTGGGGTCCCTCCCGTCCCATTCGTCGAGCGGGGAGGGGTGGGACACCCAACTCGGGGCGAGACGGGGCCGCCTTCCCAGTGGCACACGGCCGTTCGCCCAGCGAAGAACCTCCCATCCGTCCCCATCGAGCGGCGCCCAGGGAAACAGGCGCGTGAGCACGCGCGCGCAGACGTCGCGAGGCGGATCGAAGTCCGCGCCGAGCCCGTCGGCGATGTCGTTCGTGTGCAGGAGCATCTCGTCGCACGCGAGAGCGGCGAACCCCGGCGCGTCGGGCAATCCCCAGTCGTGCGCCCCGCGGGCACCGGGCGGCGGGGCGGCGCAGACCTCGGCGAGGACCGCGGCCCGTCCCTCCAGGGCGTCGAGCAGCTCGGGGATCGGCAGTGACGGGTCTGTCTGGCCCGAGTACCGAAGCTCGGTCGAACGTGTGGTGAGGTTGATCGCGTAGTAGAGGAGCGCGGACAAGACGTGCGCGAGCGTCGTCCGGCACGACCACTCCAGCTCGCCGGCTCGCCGGTCCCAGTCTGCGTCCGCGACCGGCTCGAGAACCCGACGGCACACCGACGCCGCGACACGAACGTCCTCGGGCAGAACCGCCGCGGTCGCGCAACGTGTCATGTCGGCCCGTTCACCTCGCCAAGCCCCCTCCTCCGGCTCGATCACACGCCTAGGGATGCTCAGACTCCTAGCTCGGTTTGCGGGCCTTGACGATCACGCCCGTGGCCACGTGGTCGTGGTGCTCGGGCGGGATCGTCCGGCGCATGGCGTCGATCACGCCTGGGGTGAACAACGGGTAGAGAGCCGCCTCGTCGATGCCGAACGACCTGTGGCCTCCGACCCAGATGTCGGTGAAGCCGACCCTCTCGAGCTTCCCGGCGAAGACACGCTCCGCCATGGCTCCCGACACTCACCCGGCCCACGCGCTCTCATCGTTCGCGACTTCCGGGGGAAGGTCGCCCTCCACGGTGAGGTCGGCGAGCGAGATCCGCCCGCCCGGCCGGAGCGTGCGGTGGATCTCCGCGAGTGCCCGGCTCTTGCGGGCGGACAGGTTCAGCACGCCGTTCGAGACCACCACGTCGACGGACGCATCCGGCAGCGGGATGTCCTCCATCTCGCCGAGGAGGAACTCGGTCCACGCCGCAACCCCGGCCTCGAGCGCGTGGCTCCGGCCCCGCTCGCACATCGCCTCGGTGATGTCGAGGCCGACCGCCCGTCCCTCGGCTCCCACTCGACGAGCCCCGAGGATCGTGTCGATCCCGCCTCCCGAACCGACGTCGAGGACGCGTTCGCCTGGCCGGAGGAACGCATATTGGACGGGGTTGCCCACTCCCAGAGCCCACTCGACGGCCCCGGGTGGGACCTCGGCGAGCTCCTCGGCGGTATACAGACGACGGGCCACGGTCTCCCCGGCTCCCGTGGAGACCTGCGTGTAGGCCTGCCTGACGACTTCCTTGATCTCGTCCTGGAACATGAGATCGCGCGACATGACCGACTCCTCAGAGCTCCTGCACGAATCGTTCGAGGCGGATCTTGACGTCGGACGGAAGCTCCTCGGCTCCGCGAGAGGCGAGGAAGCTCCGGAGCTCCTTCGCGAACTCCAGCTCGCCGCAGCACGTTCGGCAGAACGACAGGTGCCGTTCCACGAGTGCCTGATCGTCGGGTGAGATGGCGTTGTCCAGGTAGTCCCAGAGCTGACGCACGGCCTCGGAGCACGGGATCTCGCCGGGCTGCTCGCTCATCGCACGACCTCCTCTTCGAGGAGCAGTCCGCTCTCCTCCGCGTACGCCCACAGCTCCTTCTCGAATCGCTTCCGTCCTCGGTGGAGCCTCGCGAGGACCGTGCCCAGAGGAGCCCCCAGCACCGCTGCGATCTCCTTCGTGGCGAATCCGTCCATGTACCGCAGCACCAGCGGCGCGCGATAGATCTCGGGCAGGCGCATGAGGACCTCCCTGACGTCCTGGCGGTCGAAGACGTCGAGGAAGTCGTGGTGGAGCGTGTCGGAGTAGGGGAAGGGGTCCTCGTCGGCGAGTGTCCGGTAGAGCGAGAACTCCTCGACGTCTTCGACCGGCAGCTCATCCACCGATCGTGCTTGCTTCCTGAGCTGGTCACGGAACACGTTCACCATGATGGTCTTGAGCCACCTGCCCCCGGCGGCATCGTCAGCGAGGCTCTCGTACCCACGGCATGCGCGGAGCAACGTGTCCTGCACGAGATCCTCCGCACCCCTCCTCACGAGTCTGCGTGCCAGCGAGTAGAGGGCGGGGAGCTCCGCCGCGGCGAGCTTCCTGAATGATTCCTTCGTCCGGTCCGGCACTTCGACCACCGCTTCAACCCCGCGAACGACACGCTACCTCGTACGGACGTCACCGGAGACCGATCCATTGCATCGGCCGCGGTGCGCAATCGGACGGTCGGACGGGTCGTCTCCAGAGGTGAGGAGGTGAACAGCATGACGATGACGGCGGAGGAAGGGATCACCGGAGGCGCGGAGAGCGGACTCCGACTCGGGTCCTGGCTCATGGGGATCTCGGCCGTGGGTTTCATCGGATACGCGGCGATCTTCTTCGGCCTCAACTTCACCGATCAGTTCCTCGAGCTCGGGATCGGGCCCGAACAGGTGGATGTGGGGCGCGACGAGATCCAGGCGTTCAGCCCATCGCTGTTCCATTACATCGGCCACCTGCACATCGCGGTGGCGGGGTTCATCGCAGCCACGGGGCTCGCCGTGCTCATCCTGGTGGCGTTCGGGGTCCGGCGAGGCGAGCTCTGGGCGTGGATCGGCGCGGTGAGCGCGTCGGTCCTCGGGTTGGTCGTGGCGCTTCCGGCGCACTACCCGAACGGGTTCGACACCCTGGGACACCTCGGGCTCATCTACCTCGCGACCGCGATCTTCGTCGTGGGGGCGCTCCTCGCCCTGCGACCGATCCTGGCCGAGCGGCACAGTTAGTGAAGTGGCGGGCGGGCCGGCGAACGGACCGGCCCGCCTCCTCGACGACATCGGGGGGATGATGGGAACCGAAGAGGCCTTGTTGTGTGCGAGATGTGGAGGTCCGGCCGAGGGTTGGAGATGTGCCATCTGCGGGTCGGAAGCCCGGGAACACGACGCCGCGCACCTTCACGTCGGCTCCGACCGCTACTGCACCCTGAGGTGTGCGGCGTGTGGTGAGGCCGACGTCCATTGCACCTGTGTGCAGGCATGACTGAGATCGTCACGATCCTCGACACGGGTCTCGGCAACGCGTCGTACCTCGTCGACCTCGGTGATGGGCGTGCCCTGGTGATGGATCCGACACGGGACCCGCGCCCCTACCTTCGAGAGGCTCGCGAACGGCGGATGCGGGTCGCCTACGCGGCCGAGACCCACCTGCACAACGACTTCGTCTCGGGCAGCCGCGAGCTGGCTGAGGTCGGAGCCATGGTGCTGGCCGGCTCGGAGGCGGAGCTGCAGTTCGACCATCGACCGGTGAGGGATCTCGAGGAGATCGATCTCGGAGGACTCACGCTGCGCGTGCTCGCCACTCCCGGCCACACCCCCGAACACCTGTCGTACGTCCTCCTCGACGGGGCGAGACCGGTCGCCGTGTTCACCGGTGGCGCGCTGTTGAAGGGGTCCGTGGCGCGAACCGACCTGCTGGGCGAAGACCGAGCCGAGCCGCTCGCGAAGGAGCTGTTCCACTCGCTGATCGGCCGCCTCCTCACGCTGCCCGACGACACCGTGGTGCACCCCACCCATGGGGTCGGCGGCTCCACCTTCTGTGCGGTCGCTCCTGTCGGCGACGACGGGTCCACGACCACCACCATCGGGCATGAGCGGGCAACCAATCCGTTCCTCTCGCCGCTCGAGATGGGATCGTTCGTGCAACGACTGCGCGAGAGCCGATCGAGCTACCCCGACTACTTCCGGGACCTCCGAGAGATCAACCGACGCGGCCCACGGGTCATCGGTGATGACGTTCCGGTGCTCGACGTGCTCGCGGCCTCTGAGGTTCACGAGATCTTGGCCGAAGGAGCGCTGCTCGTCGACGCGCGACCGATCCGCGACTATGCGGCCGGTCACGTTCGCGGCGCCATCTCGATCGAGCTCCGACCCGCGTTCGCGACGTGGCTCGGCTGGCTGGTCGAACGCGAGACGCCGATCGTCTTCGTCGTGGCGCCGGACCAGGACCGAGCGGAGCTCGTCCGGCAGTGCCTGAGCATCGGTTTCGAGCATCTGGTGGGCGAGCTCGAGGACGACGTGGAGTCCTGGGGCGCTGCGGGGCTGCCGATGACCACGCTGGAGACCGTCGGCTCGACGGAGATCCTCACCGACGCGATCCTGGACGTCCGCCAGGGTGCGGAGTTCGACGCAGCACACATCCCAGGTGCTCTCCACGTCGAGCTGGGCGCCCTCGACGAGCGCGCGGACACCCTGCCCGCCCGTCCGCTGACCGTCCACTGCTCGCATGGCGCGCGCGCCATGACCGCCGCGAGCGTCCTCGAGCGCCACGGACGGGAAGACGTGTCGGTGCTCCTCGGCCCGCTCGAGGACGTCCCGGCGATCGACAGGTGAGACACGAGGTTCGCCACACGGCCCCCTCGGAGGGGGACCTCCTGCCCGCATGGCCGGGAAGCGATGGATCCATCCTCTTCGTAGGAGGTGACTGCGATGAGGACGAACGTGCTCTTCGCGACGGATGGACGGCCGGCAGCGGCTGCGGCGGGCGAGTTGCTTCGACGCCTGCTGGATCCCGGCCGCGTGAGGGTGACCATCCTGCATGCCGACGAGTTCGGGAACAGACTCGTTGCGGATCGGTACGCGGCGTGGGTGCTCGACGAGGCGCAGGAAGCGATGAGGGAAGCAGGCATCGACGCGACCACGCTCCGTTTGCACGAGGGGCCTGTCGCCAGCATCGAGAAGGTCTTGGCCGAGGATGAGCATGCGCTGACCGTCCTGGGAGCCGGGAACCACTCGTGGCTTCGAGGCTTGGTGTTCGGGAGCGTGAGCACGCACCTCCTGCATCATGCGGAGGCTCCCGTCCTCGTGGTGCATCGTGCACCGATCCCCGCCCACGGGAAGCTCCGAGTCCTGGTCGGCGTCGACGGTTCGCCGTCGGTCGCCGCCGCGGCCTCGCTCCTGACGACGATCACCGCGCCGGCGCGCGTCGATATCCAACTCTGTTCGGTGATCGAGCCGGCTGTGTTGTCGGTGGCTGCGCATCCGGGCGCCTCGATGTCTCCGTCGCTACTCGACGACCTGTTCACCGAGCGGCAGGAGGCGGCGGCCCGCGATCTCACCCAGATGCAGGCGCGGTTGGACGCCGGCGGCTTCGAGGCGCGGACGACGACCGTCGAGGGACCGGTGGCCCTGGCCCTGCTCGACGAGGTGGAGAGGCTCGACGCCGGCCTCGTGGTGCTGGGAGCTCGCGGCCTCGGGCCGATCGGCCGACTGACCGTCGGGTCCGTGAGCGCACACGTCGCGAGGCATGCGCCGGCCGCGCTCGTCGCCCACGCGGAGGACCGGATCGGGAGGGAGACCGAGGAGTGATGAGCGGATGGGCGGCCGGCTCGATCGTCGCAGCTCGGCACGCAGAGCCATCGTGACGCCGAGGCGAGCTTCTCTCGGCGAGAGGAGGGAAGATGCGCTGCATGAGTGAGATCACACGTGACGGCCCGTACCTCCGCGTCCTGCTGCCGGACGTGCTGCCTCCCGACTGGGATGCCTTGCGCCACGAGCTCGGGTGGGAGCTCGACGAGGGCGTGACCAGGGTGACGTTCGTGGCGGGCGATGGCAGGCCTGACGACGATGGCTGCCCGGGATTCGCTTCGGTGCTGGCGTCGCTGGCCGACGAAGGCGTGGAGACGTTCGTCGTGCATCCGGTAGCCGGCTGAACGCGAGTCTGGGAACGTCGGTGGGTGAAGCAGATCACCGGGTTCCTCCGGAGGTTCCCGCCGTTCGATGCGCTGGCCGAAGCCGACCTCGACCGGATCGCTTCCTCCGTGGAGATCGAGTACTTCCTCGCCGGCTCGGTGATCCTGCTGCACGGCGAGGTGCCTTCGGCGCACCTGTACGTCGTCCGGAAGGGAGCGGTCGAGCTCGTCGATCGCGGTCGGTCGTTCGACGTGCTGACGGCGGGAGAGGTCTTCGGTCATCCCTCGCTCCTGTCGGGGCTCCCCATCACCTCCGACGTGCGAGCTCTCGAAGACACGATCTGCTATCTGATCGATGCCGACAGCGCTGAGGAGGTCTTCTCCTCGGCGGGAGGGCTTCGCTTCCTCTCGCTGAGCTTGCTCCGACGGCGAGAGCGAGTCGTCGAAGCCGTCCAGCTGAGCGGTGCGCTGCCCCAACTCGTGGCGGCGCTCATGCACCGTCCTCCCATCGTGTGCTCGCCGGACCTCCCGATCCGCGGCGCCGTCGAGCGGATGGCGACGGCGCGCATCTCGGCCCTGCTGGTCGTCGAAGGTCCTGAGACGTTGGGCATCGTGACCGACCGTGACATCCGCTCTCGCGTGGTCGCGGTCGGGACCCCAACCGATGCTCCGATCCGAACGGTGATGTCCTCGCCGGTGATCACGGTGGCCTCGACGATGCCCGTGGACGAGGTGTTGCTGGTCATGCTCGAGCACGGGATCCACCACCTGGCGGTCGTCGACGCCGATCGCGGCGTCATCGGCGTCGTGACGGACACCGATGTCCTGGGGCTCGAGCGGATGCGCACCTTCCAGCTGCGAAGCGCCATCGAGAAGGTCGACACTCGAGACGGTGCCGTTGCCGAGGCGCGTCGTCTGCCCGAGCTTCTCGTCGCGTTGGAGCTCGGCGACATGGACCCCGTCCACATCGGACGCGTCGTGTCGATCACGCTCGATTCCCTGACGCGGCGGTTGCTGCAGTTCGCCATCGACGATCTCGGGGATCCTCCTGCGGCGTGGGCGTGGCTGGCGCTCGGCAGCCAAGCTCGTCGCGAGCAGGCGCTGGTCACCGACCAGGACCACGCGCTCGCGTTCGATGCGGGTGACGGCTCCGATCCTCTCGGCGACGACGACGTGTCCCGGATGGATGCCTACTTCCGAGAGCTGGCGGTCTCGGTGACCGACGGACTCGAAGCCGCGGGCATCCCTCGGTGCCCGGGTGGCGTCATGGCGGAGAACGACCTCTGGCGCTTGCCCAGCAGGAAGTGGGCCATGCAGTTCCCCGCCGCGATCCGCGATCCCGGTCCAGGCGGCCGCGTCTTCACCAATATCGCGCTCGACTACCGTCGGATAGCGGGCTCGCTCGACATCGAGCCGACGCTCGACGCCGCGATCCAAGGCGTGCCGGCCGATCACACGATCGCCCGCCGCATCGTGTCGAGCGCGGTCTCGCTTCGTCCGCCGACGGGTTTCTTCGGCAACCTCGTGCTAGATGGGAACGGCAGCGATGCGGACACGTTCGATGTGAAGCACGGCGGCATCGTGCCGGTGACGAACCTCGCCCGTGCGTACGCGGTCTGTAGCGGCCTGGTCCTCGACGGAACCATCGAACGGCTCCGGGGGGTGCCGTCGAGCGGCTTCCTCGAGCCCGGCCAGGCCGACGTCCTCGAGGACGCCTTCCGTCTGTTGTGGCGGATACGCCTCAGACATCAAGCCGAGGCGGTCGACCGCGGAACCACCGCGAACGATCACGTCGATCCACGTTCGCTCACGCCGGTGACGCGGAGCGCCCTGAAGCAGGCGTTCCGTGAGATCGCGCACGCGCAGCGTCGACTGATGAACGAGGTGGGGATACGGACGTGAGCGTGCGAGCGCCCGAGCCGCCACCGAGGGGGTGGGCGAGACGTCCGTGGCGGGAAGTGGCGTTCGTGTCGCTCGATTTCGAGGCGACGGGACTCGATCTCCGTCGCGACGAGGTGGTGTCGTTCGGTGTGGTGCCGGTCTCGGGTGGGCGCGTCCAGAGCCGGGGTGCTCTGTACCGAGAGGTCCGGCCGTCGAGAGACCCCAGCCATGCGTCGATCCGCATCCACAATCTCCGGCCGGGTGACCTTGCCGCCGCCGCGACGTCCGAGTCCGCGCTTCCGACCTTGAGCGCTGCCCTCGATCGTCGTTACCTGCTGGCGTGGGCCGCCGAGATCGAGATCGCATTCCTGTCCGGCTTGTTCGCCGGGTCGCGGCGCGCATGGCGACGACGTACGATCGACGTGATGCGCTTGGCCAAGGCCGCAGACGGGTTGGACGGGACCAACCCGTCGTCCTACGCCCTCGAGGCCGTCGCCGCTCGACTGGATGTGCCGGTGGACGAGCCGCACCACGCTCTGGACGACGCGTTGACGACGGCTCAGGTGTTCCTCGTCGTCGCGGCGAGGCTGGCTCGACACGACGTTGCCACGCCGGGCCGGCTCGCTCGAACCGCTCGGCGCGGGAAGGTCAGCCGCACCGTTGTTCGATCGAAGCCGGAAGCCGGGCCGGAAACCGGGCCGGAAGCCGGAAAGGTTTGACCCGCGAGCGGAAGGGAACCCACACGCCATGGCCTATGTGATCGCCGAACCGTGCATCGACGTGAAGGACCGGGCATGCGTCGACGAGTGTCCCGTCGACTGCATCTACGAGGGACCTCGGATGCTGTACATCCAGCCCGACGAGTGCGTGGACTGCGACGCCTGCGTGCCCGTCTGTCCCGTGACCGCGATCTTCGCCGAGGACGACGTGCCGGGTGAGTGGAAGCCGTTCGCCGACGTGAACGCGGAGTGGTTCTCCGACACGGTCACCGGGCTCGGCTCGCCCGGGGGCGCCGCGCAGGTGGGGCCGGCCGCCGCCGACCATCCGACCGTGGCCGCGTGGCAACCCGCGGGCTAGCCTGACGGTCACGGTCACTCGCGGCCTCGGTCTTCGGCCTCGCCGAGGCCCGACCGAGCCGGGAAGGAGCCGATGGAGAGCGCCGAAGCCCTTCCCGCGCCGATCGTCGACACGTCCGACCTCGAAGGTCTCGCCGGGCGGGCGGGCCCGTTCCTCTCGGTGGAGCTCCTGACCGAGGGGGCGGTGGAGCGGGCGGCCCGTCGGGTCGAGCAGCGCTGGCGCACGCTCCGCGCCGAGCTCGCGGGCAGGGGGGTGCCCGAGACCATCCTCGCCTCTGTCGACCCCGCGGTCCCCGGCGCGCACCAGCACGGCGACTGCCTCGCCGTCGTCGCGACCGGCGAGGGCGTCGGGCTCGTCGCCCACGGCCATGCCCCACGGGGGGAGGATGCGGCGTGGTGGGAGCCGGTCCCGAGGCTGCAGACCGTGCTCGCGTGGCGACAGGCCGCTCCTCCCTACGTCGTGGTCGTCGTCGACCGCACGGGCGCCGACCTGTTCGCGTTCCGCTCCGGCGAGCCCGGCCGTAGCGAGCGGGTGCAAGGGGATCACGACGTGATCCAGAAGGTCTCGGCGGGAGGATGGTCCCAGCGCCGCTACCAGGAGCGCGCCGAGGACAGCTGGGAGCACAACGCCGACCAGGTCGCGGCGGCCGTCTCGAAGCTCGTCGAGGAGATCGAGCCGCGCCTCGTCATCGCTCTCGGCGATGTGCGCGCCGTGCACCTGCTCGCGCGAGCGCTCCCGAAGACGATGGCTGAGCGGCTGCGGATCATCGAGCGCGAGCCGCGCCGCGACGGGAAGCTGACCGAGGTGCCCGACGACGTCCACACGCTCGTGGACGACCTCGTCCGCGACGAGACCGTTCGCCTCCTCGAGAAGTGGCTGGAGGAGCTCGGGCAGGCCGATCGCGCCTGCGAGGGCGTCGCCGCCACGGCCCAGGCGCTCGGCCGGGCACAGGTCGAGGCGCTGCTGCTCGCCGACGTCCCCGGCGACCACCGGACCTTGTGGATCGGACCCGAGCCCCAGCTCCTCTCGACCGACGAGGGCGCGCTGCGACTGCTCGGCGTGGCGGCGCCCACCCGCGCGCCCGCGCGTGACGCGCTTGTACGCGCCGCGGTGGGCACCGGCGCCGGGGTGCGCATGCTCGACCCCGAGGCCGCCGGGCTGCCGCGCGACGGCGTCGGCGCGCTGCTCCGGTGGTCCTGACGCCCCGGATACCGTTCCGAGCAGGTGGCTTCCAGCGAGGAGGGTGACGTGAGCGACGGGGGATACGACGTGATCGTGATCGGAGCCGGGCCGCCGGGGGAGAACGCCGCCGGCCGGTGCGTCGACGCCGGCATGCGGGTGGCGATCGTCGAGTCGCGGCTCGTGGGCGGGGAGTGCACGTTCTGGGGATGCATCCCGAGCAAGACGCTGCTGCGTCCGGGCGACGCGGTCGCCGCCGCCGAGCGCGCGCCCGGCGCCGCCGAGGCGGTCACGGGAGACGTCGACGCCGCCGCGGCGTTCGCCCAGCGCGACTACATGACCAGCTCATGGAGCGACGAGACCCAGACGCCGTGGCTGGATTCGAAGGGCATCGAGCTCGTGCGCGGCCACGGCCGGCTGGCGGGGGAACGAGCGGTCGACGTGGAGCTCTCGGGATCGGCGGGCACGCGCCGCCTGACGGCGACCACCGCTGTGGTGCTCGCCAACGGCACGACGCCGGTGATGCCGCCGATCGACGGGCTCGCCGCGGTGGGTGCGTGGAGCAACCGGGAAGCGACCGCGACGAGCACGGTGCCGCGGCGATTCCTGGTGCTCGGCGGCGGGCCGACCGGCGTCGAGCTGGCCCAGGCGTTCCGGCGGATGGGGTCCGAGGAGGTCGTCGTCGTCGACGGCCGGCCTCGGCTGCTCGCGCGCGAGGAGCCGTTCGCAGGCGAGGAGGTCGCAGCGGCGTTCAGGGCCGAGGGCATCGCGGTGCGGACCGCGGTGCACGCCGCCCACGCGACCCGCGACGAGCAGGGCGTGACCCTGACGCTCGACGACGGCTCCGAGGTCTCGGGCGACGAGTTGCTGGTGGCGGTCGGGCGTCGTCCGAACACCGGCGACATCGGGCTCGACACGGTCGGGCTCGATCCCATCGAGCGCCTCGAGGTCGACGAGCGTCTGCGGGTGCGGGGGGTGGAAGGCGAGTGGCTCTACGCGGTTGGCGACGTGGCCGGGCTCGCACAGCTGACGCACATGGGCAAGTACCAGGGTCGTCTCGTGGGCGACGTGATCGCCGGGCGGGACGTCGCCGACGACGCCGACCGTCGAGCGATCCCGCGTGTGACGTTCACCGATCCCCAGGTGGCGGCGGTCGGTCCGACCGAGGCCGAGGCTCGGGAGGCGGGTCTCGACGTCCGTGTGCTGCGAACCGGCACGGGCGACGTCGCCGGCGCGTACGTGCGGGGCAACGGCATCACGGGCACGAGTCAGCTCCTGGTCGACGAGGCGCGCGGCGTGGTCGTGGGCGCGACGTTCACCGGCCCCGAC
Source organism: Actinomycetota bacterium (assembly GCA_050692855.1). Classification (GTDB taxonomy): domain Bacteria; phylum Actinomycetota; class UBA4738; order UBA4738; family HRBIN12; genus JAOUEA01. The sequence continues at coordinate 27,840 of JBOGVO010000146.1, forward strand.
GTGCAGGAGATGCTGCACGCCGCCACGATCGCCGTCGTCGGAGAGGTGCCGCTCGAGCGCCTCTGGCACGCCGTGCCCGCCTTCCCCACGGTGAGCGAGGTCTGGCTGCGTCTGCTCGAGTCGTACGGGATGTGAGACCCGGGCCCCGTATTCGCCCGAACGGGCTACGCCGAATGGCGGAGGCCGGGACCTTCGGTCCGATCCCACCTCCGGCGATTGACCATGGCCACAGGTCTCGATACGTTGCTTGGGGATCCGGGGGAAGCGGCCGAGCCGGCGAGGCTCGCACTTGCGCGAGAGGAGTACGAACGTGAAGCGCTGGACTCGAAGGATCGCCGTCGTCGCGATCTCGCTGTACTCGGTGCTGGGCATCGGCGTGGCCGCCTGGCTGCCGTCGATCTCCGCGCCCACGGCCGCGGCCGCGGTCCCGACCGTCCGGATCGCCGCCGTCGGCGACATCGCCGATGCCGATCTCGATTCGCAGAAGACCGCCGACCAGATCGCGGCCGACGGGCCCGATGCCGTGCTGGAGCTCGGCGACCTCGCGTATCCCGACGGAACGACCCAGCAGTTCAACGACTTCTACGATCCGACGTGGGGACAGTTCAACAGCATCTCCTTCCCCGCGCCCGGCAACCACGAGTACGACTCGCCCGACGGGCAGGCGGAGCCCTACTACGACTACTTCGGTTCGCGCGCGCACGGTCCCGACGGCTACTACGCCTACACGCTCGGGGCGTGGACGATGATCGCCCTGAACTCCGAGATCGCCACGAGCGCCGGCTCGGCGCAATACCAGTTCCTCGAGCAGACGCTCGAGCAGACCTCCACGCCGTGCACCCTCGCGTACTGGCACAAGCCCCTGTTCGCGAGCACGAAGAACCAGGGCGCCGACCAGATGGGTGCCTTCTGGGGATTGCTGCACGAGCACGACGCCGACCTCGTGCTGAACGGCCACGCGCACCACTACGAGCGGTTCGCGCCCCAGAACGCCAACGGGTCCCCCGACCCCTCGGGGCCGGTGGAGATCATCTCGGGCCTCGGGGGTGCGAGCGTCCACAAGAACATCACCCCGGTGGCCCCCAACAGCCTCGTTCGGAGCGGGAGGGACTTCGGCTCGCTGTTCCTGGATCTGGCCGACGGCAGCTACAGCTTCGCGTTCGAGACGTACCTCGGCTCGGTCGAGGACTCACAGTCGGGCGTGCCGTGCCACAACGGCGGTGCACCCCCGCCGTCCTCGACGACCCCGCCGACCTCGACGTCCTCGACGCCGCCGCCGTCCGGTGACTGCCCGCTCGCTCGCTCGGTGGCGACCTCGCCGGCCCTGCCGGTCGTGGGTACCGTGGAGGCCTGCGCCGACCCGGGGAACTACCGGGTCAAGGTGACCGCGAAGCAGCAGGGCGAACCGAAGAGCACGATCTTCGATCAAGGGGGTGTTCCCCTCACCACGACGGTGAGCACGGTGGGGTCGTGGATGCTCGCCGATGAGGGCACCTACACGGTGACCACGAAGATCAACCAGGGCGGGTCGATCGTGGCGACGAGCACCCTCGACGTGACGGTTTCGGGCTCCGGAGGGCCGCCGCCGCCGTCCGGCGACTGTCCGCTCGTGCGCTCGGTCGCGACGTCGCCGGCCTCGCCGGTGCAGGGCACGGTCGAGGCGTGCGCCGATCCGGGGAACTACCGCGTCAGGGTCGTCGCGAAGCAGGGCAGCACGAAGACGACGATCCTCGATCTGGGCGGCGTGGCGGTCGACGGCACCGTGAAGGACGTCGGGTCGTGGTCGCTGACCGCGCCCGGCACCTACGAGGTGATCTCGAAGCTGAACCAGGGCGGAGCGAACGTGGCGTCGAGCATCATCACGGTGACCGTGACGTGACC
>JBOGVO010000147.1:0-11121 GCA_050692855.1 Actinomycetota bacterium
CACCCGGACCGTCGTCTTGACGGAAGCTGCCGCTCGACCGTACCGTTCGACGCGTTCGAGGCGACCCGGCAGACCCCCACCAGACACGCCGGATCATCCATCCTTCCGTGACGCATGTTCCCAGGAGGCCAAGCCATGACTGACGGCCGTCGGAGACCCGCGAGGCATGGCCCGGCACACCGCTGATTCAGCTGGTCATCAACCGGCGATAGGCGTCGTGGGCGTGCCGGCGCCGAGTCCGGAGCCCCGAGGCGTGCAGCTCCGCTCGCATCTCCTCCTTGCGGACCGTGCGCGACCCGGAGGGCCGCTGCACCCGGTGTTCCGGCACCGCGAGGGTGGGCTCGAGGCCCGCCGCCAGGCACCTCGCCTTCTCCCGACGGTACTCGTCGAGGCCGATGCGCCCGTCCTCGAAGTCGCCGAGCGCCTCGCTCCACGCGGGGCGGCGGCTCCGGTCCTCGATGATCTCGAAGACCGTGTCGACGTGCTCGCGATCGTGCTCGAACCGGTCGAACGACGTGGCGAACTTCGCGTTCAACCGGTCGATCACCGGGCCGAAGTCCGTGGTGATCTCGGTGAAGTCGGCCACGACGACGTGGTCGAGCTCCCGAGCGACGAGGTCGCAGAAGCGCGCGTACGCACCGAGCGCCGTCGACAAGGTCACATCGGGCTCGCGGATCGCGATGGACAGGACGGTGTCGTCGGGCTCGCGGATCGCCACGAGGCACGGCACACGTCGCCGCGCCGCGTCGGCGACGTGAGCGGCCGAATGGATCGTGTGGGCGAGTCGCACCGGCCGCCGTTGCGCGACCTGGAAGGCGATCACGGAGAACGTCACCGCCGTCCGAGTGAAGCCGTCGATCACCAGCTCGGTCGAGTCTCCGACGACCGCGTCTCCGTATCGTCGCCGCGCGAGGGACAGGTACCAGCGATGCTGCGCCGCCCGGAAGCGCAGGTCCCACCGGACCCGATGCAGGGTCGAGGCCATCCCGGGAAGCCACGCGCCGTCCGCCACGGCGGTGACTCTACCGGGAGCCATGACCCCCACCGGGCGGAGCCGGGATGACCCTGGGGGCGGAAGGGCTCGCGAGGCTGCTCGCCTCGATCACGCTGCTGCTGATCGCCGCGCACGTGTTCGGGTACCTGTTCGCGCGATATCGGCAACCGCGCGTGATCGGGGAGATCATCGGTGGGCTGATGCTCGGGCCCACCGTGCTCGGCGCGATCGCCCCCGGAGTGCAAGCGTCCCTGTTCCCGTCGACGGGCGCGACGGCGCTGGTGCTCGACTCGATCTACCAGCTCGGGTTGCTCCTGTTGATGTTCGGGGCGGGCGCGGAGGTCCGGGTGTCGTTCGACTCGAGGGAACGTCGCACGGTGGGAGCGGTGACGATCACCGGCATGGTCGTGCCCTTCCTGGTGGGGCTGCTGTTCGTGTCGCTCCTGCCGGAAGGCAGGTTCCTCGGCCCGGCCGACGACCGAGCCTCGTTCGTGTTGGTGTTCGCGCTGGCGATCGCGGTGACGAGCATCCCGGTCATCTCCAGGATCATGCAGGACCTCGGCATCCTGGAGACGTCCTTCGCCCGCATCGTGCTGGCGGTGGCCGTCATCGAGGACGTGGTCGTCTACGTGCTGCTCGCGATCGCGTTGGGGTTCGTGAGCGCCACGAGCGGGGACATCTTCGGGCTGCAGAGCGCGCTCGGCGTCGGAGCAACGGGCGCTTCCGGGGTCATCTACCACACCGTCGTCACGCTGGTGTTCCTGCTGCTCTCGCTCTGGCTCGGGCCCATCGCCTACCGGACCGTGCTTCGGTCGAGGCTGAACCTCGTGAAGCGGTCGAACGCGATCGCGTTCCAGGTCGCGTTCATGCTCGTGATGACCGTGGTCGCGGCGTTCGCGGGCGTGACCCCGTTGTTCGGAGCGTTCGCCGCGGGCATCGTGGTCGGGTCCACGGAAGGAGCGGGCGCACAGGAAGCACGGGAGCACATCCGCACGTTCGCGATGGCCTTCTTCATCCCGATCTACTTCGCGATCGTCGGCCTCCGGCTCGACCTGATCCACGGGTTCGACCTCGCGTTCTTCTTGCTGTTCCTCGTCGTTGCGTGCGCGGCCAAGGCGGCCAGCGTCTGGGTGGGCGCCCGCCTGGCGGGTGAGAGCCCCGGCGGGGCACGGAACCTGGCGATCGCCCTCAACGCTCGGGGAGGGCCGGGCATCGTGCTGGCCTCGGTGGCCTTCGACGCGGCGATCATCGACCAGACGTTCTATGCCGTGCTCGTGATGCTCGCGATCGTGACGTCGTTGCTGGCCGGATCGTGGCTCGAGCGAGTGATCAGCTCGGGCCAACCCCTGCGCTGACGGACGGCGGCGAATGCCGGTCTCGTCTGAGAAGCAGAAAAAGGCTAGCCGTCGGCGCGACCGCGGGTTCCCGCGCCCCGGCGGGTCGGCGCGACGGGCGTCCCCTCGCCGTTGTTGCTTCCGTCTCGGTCGACCACGCTCGGCTTCGCAGGGATCGGCGGCTCACTGGGGAGCGGCGGCTCGGCCGGCAGACCGGGCTCTGCGGGCGCGGCCGGCTCTGGAGCGATCGGCTCGACGGGCTCACTTCGCTCGACCGAAACGCGCCGTTCGACCGGCGCGCTCCACTCGGAGGACGGGGCGGGGCGCTTCGCGGGCACGGGCGCTGCCATGGGTGGCCGCGCCTCGCCACGCCGTGGAGGCCGCCTCGGAGCCTCGGCACGATCCTCGGAGCCGTAGTACGTGTCGTAGCTGCTGAACCCCATGCCCATCCGTTGCGAGAACGAGATGTTGTTGTAGGCGCCGCCGATGATCGAGCCACCCGCGGTCTGGAGCTGTCCGACAGCCTCCTCGAGAGCCGTCTTCGACGAGATCGACGGGTCGTGCACGAGGATGACGCCGTCGCCGAGCTCGGCGAGGATCGAGGCATCGGCGACGGGGAGCACCGGCGGGGAGTCGGCGATCACCACGTCGGCGACGGCGCGGAGCTCGGCGAACACGGAATCGGCCTGCGCGAGCAGCGCGACGGGATCGTGCGGCGTCGCTCCGCTGGCCAGCAACGAGAGTCCCTCGAGATCCGTGTCGGTCAAGAGCTCGCGAACGCTCGTGCCCTCGAGGGCCTCGCGCAGGCCGGCGACCTCGGGCACGCCGAAGAACTCCGATGCGCGAGGCCGGCGGAGGTCCGCGTCGACCAGCACGACGCGCAAGCCGGTCTCCGCCAGCGCCCAGGCGAGGTTCGCGGCGGTGGCGCTCTTGCCCTCGCCGGGCAGGGCGGACGTCACGACGACGACGTCGAGCAGGTGCTGCGATCGCAGGAACCGCACGTTCGTGGCGAGCGTTCGATACGCCTCGGCCCCGGCGCCGCCGGGTTCCGCAGCCATCGCCAGCTCGGCCTCGGCACGGTTGTTCCACCCGTCGATCGCGGGGATGACTCCCAGCACCGGCGAGTCGATCTGCTCGGACAGCTCGTGGCGGTCGCTCACCCGGTCGTCCAACAATCCCATGCCGATGGCGATGCCCGAGCCGAGCAGCGCGCCTAGCACCGATCCCAGCACGATCACGGGCACGAGCCCGATGCCGGTCGGCGTGGTCGGAAGGATCGCCTCGCTGTAGAGCTGGCCGCCTTGGAGGCCGTCCCTGACGTTCTCGACGTCAGTCCGCTGGTCCTCGAGCTCGCTGATGTCGTCGTGGTAGAGGGTCCTCAAGTCATCGGTATCCGCCGCCTCGAGAAGGGCCTGCTTCTCAGCGAGCCGACCGTTGACAAGGGTGATCTTGTCGTCGAGCGCGTCTTTGTCGGCGGCGATGCGATTCTCGAGATAGGCCACCGCGAAGGCATTCGCGAGGGTCTGGGCCGCGTCTTTGTCGGGATCTTCGTACCCGATGTACATCACTTTGCTGTCGCCGATCACCTCGACTCGCAGGCCCTTCAGGAGCTGCTGGGCCGGCGTCTGGGTCGGGACGCCTTTCCGCACCAGCTCAGCGACATCCCCCGAAGACACGATCTCGGCCTCTGTCGCCATGTCGACCTCGACCGAAGGCCCCGACAGGGCCGTCGAGCTGATCAACGGGTTCACGATCGGCAGCACTTGCACCTTGGCGCGCGCCAGGTAGGTGGGGGTCTTGGTGACGATGAAGGCCGCAGCCAGGCCGGCGACGATCACCGCGAACACGATGGGCAGCCAGAGGCGCCTGCGCACCATGTGCCAGTAGTCGCTGAGATCGAGGAAACGAGTCTGCTCGGCCATGGTGATCCTTCGGCTCGCGGATCGGTTGACGTCCGTTCCGCGTGATGTTACCCGAGTGGAACCCCCCTCAATAGAAACGTCACGACTCTTCACACCGCGCGCGCGAGCCGCCGTGCCGCGCCGAGCATCTTCGGAGGCGCCACTCGAGCCTCAGAGCTACGGCGCCTCGCCGGTAGACTGGCACCTTCCACGAGGAGGAGGCCGCTCATCATGCCCAGCGCCACCATCGTCACGAACCAGGGGTCGTTCACCGTCGAGCTGATGCCCGACCACGCGCCCAAGACCGTGCAGAACTTCGTCGACCTGGCTACCGGCGGCAGGGAGTGGACCGACCCGCGCGACGGACGGGCGAAGACGGAGGCGTTGTACCCCGGCACGACGTTCCATCGCGTGATCGACGGCTTCATGATCCAGGGCGGCGACCCGACCGGCACCGGTATGGGCGGCCCCGGCTACTCGTTCGAGGACGAATGCCCGCCCGACGGTCCCTCGTTCGACCGTCCCGGCCTGCTGGCGATGGCCAATGCCGGCCCCGGCACGAACGGGAGCCAGTTCTTCGTGACGGTGGCGCCAAGCGATTGGCTCACGGGGCGACACACGATCTTCGGCGAGGTGACCGAGGGCTACGAGGTGGTCGAGTCGATCTCGAAGACCTCGACGGCGGGGCAGGATCGTCCGGCCGAGGACGTCGTGATCGAGCGCATCGACGTCTCCGGCTGACCCCGGAGGACTGATCGCGGAGGGGCCGGTCGGTCGAGGCGATACACGAGATGCCCCCAGCCGGCACGGATCGTCCCTCGCCAGACCTCGAACCCGAGCTTCTCGGCCACCCGCCGCGAGGCCACGTTCTCCGGCCTGATCAACGAGATGAGGAACGGCACACTGAGGTCGTCGAACGCCGCGCGCCGGCACGCCGCCCCGGCTTCGGTGGCGACGCCTCGACGCTGGCGGGAGGCCAGCACGTGCCAGCCGAGCTCGACGTACGGCTCGCCGTCGACCTGCTGCACCGTGGGACCGCAATCACCGATCACCTAGCCGCTGGCGCGATCCTCCACCGCGAGGAGCTCGGTCCCCTCACGCGCGTATCGCTCGAGGTTCGATGCGATCCAGTCACGCGTCGCGGCGCGATCGAACGGCGCCGGGTAGTGCCGCATCGAATCGGCGTCGCCCAACACGGCGACCATGGCATCGAGGTCGGAGAGATCGTCGCTGAACGGGCGCAGCCGCAGACGTTCGGTCTCGATCGGGACGGACAGCCGCAGCATGCCGGCCTCAGCGTATCGGCACCCGCGGTCATCGAGGCGGACTACCGCCGAGGCGACGGGTCGCGGCATACTTCCAGCCTTCATTACGGCGAGCGACACGGAACGAACGGAGAGAGGGATCCCCCATGGCCGACCGACCGAACGTGCTGGTGACCCGACCGATCATGGAATCACCCCTGACCCGTCTGCGGGAACGCTGCGACGTGACAGTGCACGAGAACGAATTCGGGATCCCGCCCGACGAGCTGCTGCGGGTGGTGGCCGGCCGGGACGCGATCGTGACCATGCTGACGGAGACGGTGGATGCCGCGTTCCTTTCAGCGGCCGGCCCGCAGCTGCGGATCGTCGCGAACCACGCCGTGGGCTTCGACAACGTCGACCTGACCGCGTGCACCTCGGCGGGCGTGCTGGCGACGAACACGCCGGACGTCCTCACCGAGACGACCGCCGACACGGCCTTCGCGCTGCTGATGGCCGCCGCCCGGCGCCTGGGCGAGGGCGAGCGCTTCCTCCGGGCGGGCACCCCGTGGATCTGGGGACCGCTGATGATGCTCGGACGGGACGTGCACCACAAGACGATCGGCATCGTCGGGTTCGGGCGCATCGGGCAGGCGGTCGCCCGGCGAGCCAGGGGGTTCGGCATGCGCGTGGTCTACAGCGACGCCGTCCAGCTGCCTCCCGAGGTCGAAGCGGAGACCGGCGCCGAGCGACTCGCCCTAGCCGACCTGCTGGCACGCGCCGACTTCGTCTCGATCCACACGAACCTCACCCGCGAGACGCGCCACCTGTTCCGCGCCGATGCGTTCCGGACGATGAAGCCGACGGCGATCGTGGTGAACACGTCGCGCGGCCCCGTGATCGACGAGGGAGCCTTGGCCGATGCGCTCGAGGCGGGCGAGATCTTCGCGGCGGGGCTCGACGTGTTCGAACGCGAGCCCGAGGTGGAACCGCGCCTGCTGAAGCTCGACAACGCGGTGGTGGTCCCGCACCTCGGGAGCGCGACGGTCGACACGCGCAACGCGATGGGTGACCTGGTGGTCGACAACGTGTTCGCCGCGATCGACGGCACGCGACCACCGACGCTCCTGAACCCCGACGCGTTCCAGGGCTGACGGGACGAGAGGGTGAGCGCCCGCACGGCCGCCGAGCGGGCGCGCGCAGGTGCGCGAGCCATGCCACCGGAGCTGCGACATGACGTGCGGCTCCTCACCACGATCTTGGGCGATGCGATCGCCGAGACCGGCGGACGTGAGCTCCTCGACGATGTCGAATCCTTGCGCCGGGCAACGATCGCGCTGCGTGGACGCCCGACCGCCGCCGGACGGCGACGGGTGGTCGAGCTCGTCGGCGCGCTCGACACCGGCCGGGCCGAGCAGGTGGTCCGAGCGTTCACCTGCTACTTCCAGCTCGTGAATCTGGCCGAGGAGCGTCAACGCATCCGGACGTTACGGGTTCGCACGCACGCCCGCCGTCCGCTCGAAGGCTCGATCGCCTCGCTGGGACGTCACGCCACGCCCGAGGTCTTCGACGACGTGCGCATCCGGCCGGTGGTCACCGCCCATCCCACCGAGGCCAAGCGCCGGGCGGTGGTCGAGCACATCTGGCGCATCGCCGGCCTGCTCGAGCACCTCGACGACGCCCGCCTCTCGATGCCCGAGCGGACCGAGACTGCGCGCCGGCTGCGCGAGGAGATCGGCGGGCTTTGGCGGACCGAGCCGGTTCGCCGACACCGACCGGAACCGCTCGATGAGGTTCGGGCGACGTTGGCCCTGTTCGACCAGACGATCTTCACCACCTTGCCGCTCGTCTATCGCGAGGTCGACCGAGCGATCGACCCTGACGGCAGCGGGGCTCAGCCGCCCGCGTTCCCGCCGTTCCTGCGGTGGGGCACCTGGGTGGGCGGCGACCGCGACGGGAACCCGTCGGTGACGGCCGAGACGACGAAGGCGGCTGTGGCGATCGCATCCGACCACGTGCTGCGCGGGCTCGAGAACGCCGCGCGACGCATCGCACGCACCCTCTCGGTCTCCGATGAAGCCGTGCCCCCGTCGGCTGCCCTGGGCCGGTCGCTCGTGCGGGACGGGCGCCTGCTTCCGGGAGCCGCCACGGAGCTCGCGCGCAAGCTGCCTGATGCACCCCACCGACGAAAGCTCGGTCTGGCGGCCCACCGCCTCGCGGCGACGAGGACGCGGGGGCGAGGCGCCTATGGGGAGGCGTCGGAGCTCGTCGCCGACCTCGAGGTGCTCCAACGATCGCTCGATGCCGGCGGGGCGCCGAGGCTCGCGTGGGGGGAGCTGCAGCATCTTCGGTGGCAGGCTGAGACGTTCGGATTCCATCTGGCGGAGATGGAGGTGCGCGAGCACGCGCAGGTCTTCGATGCGGCGCTCCGCGAGCTGGCGCCGGAGGCGTCCGGGGACGCGAGGGCGCTCGATCGGCTCGCGCGTCGAACGTCGGACGGGCCCGCTGCCACGGCCCGGAGTCCGCAAACGCGGGAGGTGCTCGCCACGTTCCGGGCGATCCGCGACGTGCAGGACGATCTGGGCGCGGCCGCGTGCGACCGCGTGATCGTGAGCTTCACGCGGTCGGCAGCCGACCTCGCCGGCGTGATGGCCCTGGCTCGCCTGGCCTCACCGGCCAGGCCCGCCGACGTGGAACCGGTGCCGCTGCTCGAATCCCGCCGGGAGCTCACCACGGCCACGGCCATCCTCGACGCATGGATCGCGCTGCCGGGCACGCGGCAGTTGCTCCGCCGCCGTCGCGGCGAGCTCCAGGTGATGGTGGGCTACTCGGACTCGGCCAAGGAGGCCGGCGTGCTCGCCGCGAACCTCGAGCTGTACCGGGCGCAGCGGGAGATGGCTGGTTGGGCACGGGCCAACGACGTGCGCCTCACGATCTTCCACGGACGCGGCGGCGCCCTCGGTCGTGGCGGCGGACCGGCCGGCCGCGCGATCCTTGGTCAGCCGCCGGGCTCCGTCGACGGCCGCTTCACGGTCACCGAACAGGGCGAGATGGCGTTCGCGCGTTACGGCGACACGACGCTCGCGCAGCGGCACCTCGAGCAGCTGACCACCGCCGTGGTCCGCGCGAGCACCGGCGGCGAGACGCGCGACCCCGCGGATCGGTTCGACGACGAGGTCGCGCGCATGGCCGAGGCGTCGCGCACCCGGTACGAGTCCCTCGTGCAGAGCTCGGGGTTCGTTCGGTTCTTCCGCCGCGTGACCCCGATCGCGCAGATCTCGACGTTGCCGATCGCGTCGCGCCCTGTGGCGAGGCGCGTCGGCGCGGGGGACGAGCTCGAGGACCTCCGAGCGATCCCGTGGGTCTTCGCCTGGGGTCAGAGCCGCGTGAACCTGCCCGGGTGGTACGGGCTCGGCACCGGGCTCGAGGCGGTGGCCGGCGACAAGGGCGGGCTCGCGACCCTGCGGGCGATGTTCCGCGACTGGCCGTTCTTCACCGCGTTGATCGAGAACGCAGAGCTCTCGCTCGCGAAGGCCGACGCCGGCATCGCCGAGCTGTACCTGGCGCGCGGCGAGCGCGACGATCTCGCGGCGGACATCAGGGGCGAGCTGGAGCGAACGACCGAGCTGGTGCTCGCGGTCGCCGGGCATCCACGGTTGCTCGACTGCCGGCCCGAGCTGCAACAGGCCGTCGAGCTCCGGAACCCCTACGTCGACGCCCTGTCGTTCCTGCAGCTGCGCTTCCTCGACGGGCGTGGACGCGCGGAGAGGCTGGTGCAAGCCACGGTGAACGGGGTCGCGGCCGGGCTGCGCAACACCGGCTAGCGGGAGCGGGCCCGGCGACCGAGCGTTGCGGTACCGTGAGCCGCGTGATCGAACACGACCTGTTGGTGCTCGAACCGATCGCGCGTGCTCCCGAGGTCGGTCGCTGGCTCTCCGCGCTCGACGACGGACGCCGTGACACGATCGAGGAGCTGCGTGAGGTCGCCGACGGCATGCTCGACCAGAAGCCGCCCGGCGCTCCCAACAGCATCGGCACGTTGCTCTACCACATCGGGCTGATCGAGCTCGATTGGCTCCTCGCCGACGCCCTCGGTCCCGAGTCGGGAGTGTCGTGGCCCGAGGCGCTCGTGCCGTTCGCCGACCGCGACGGCGAAGGCACGCTCACCGTGGTGCGGGGTGAGACGCTCACGACCCACCTCGACCGGCTCGTGGCGATCCGCGCGCTCGTGCATGAGCACATCGGCCCGATGACCGTCGAGGACTTCCACACACCACGGGCTCGCGAACGCTACGACGTCTCGCCGGCGTGGGTGGTGCACCACCTGTTGCAGCACGAGGCCGAGCATCGTGCCCACATCGCATGGGTGCGCGACGCCCTGCTCGGCCGACTCGCCGCCCCGAGCTGACCAGCGGTCCCCGACCCGAGGTCACGCGCGCCGGCTACCGGGGGAACCACCCGCTGTGCCATACTCGGCGCCTCCTTGAACCGGCGTTCAAGGTGAGCGACGGACCGCGGCCGCCCGCGGGAGGGAGGGTTCTCACACGATGACCGACGCGACGACGATGCCTGTGCTCGATCCGGGGGACAGGCTGCTGTGCGGCCCCGGCCCCTCGAACGTGCATCCCACGGTGCTCGAGGCGATGCAGCTGCCGATGAACGGTCACCTCGACCCGGATTTCTGGGACATCCTGGTCGACCTCGTCACGGGCCTGCGCGCGACATGGCGGCGGCCCGAGGCCGGTCTCACGATCGCGCTCAGCTCGTCGGGCACGAGCGCGATGGAAGCCGGCTTCATGAACCTCGTCGACCCAGGCGACACCGTGATCAGCTGCCACTGGGGCTTCTTCGGCTCGCGCCTGAACGACTTCGTGCACCGCATGGGGGCGAACGTGATCGAGCTGACCGCCGACTTCGGCCAGATCGTCAGCGTCGACCGCATCATGGAGACGCTCGCCGCGAACCCCGGCACGAAGATCGTCAGCATCGTGCACGCCGAGACTTCCACCGGGGCGGAGTTCCCGGTCGCCGAGCTCGCCGAGGCGCTGCGCGCGAGCGGCTCCGACGCGCTCTCGTACGTGGACTGCGTCACGTCGCTCGGCGGTCAGCAGGTCGAGGCAGAGGCGTGGGGCATCGACTACGGATACTCCTGCTCACAGAAGGCGCTGGGCTGCCCGCCCGGCATCGCGCCGGTCACGATCAGCGAGCGCGCGGTCGCCGCGATGCAGCGCCATCAGGGCGCGGTTCCCTACTACTACGACTTCGAGGAGCTCTCGAAGTACTGGATCGACCGCCCGATCACCTACCACCACACGATGCCGATCCTGCAGTACTACGCGATGTACACCGGCATCCGCCTCGCCCTCGAGGAAGGGCTCGAGGCCCGGTGGGCGCGCCATCTCGAGCTGCACGGGGAGCTGCGCCGCCGCCTCGAGGCGCTCGGCATCGGCTACGTGAGCGAGGAGGGCGCGCACCTGCCGATGCTGAGCGCGGTCGCGGTGCCGGCCGGCGTCGAAGAGGCCGCGACCCGGCGCGCGCTGCTCGATCGCTACGGCATCGAGATCAGCGGCGGCCTCGGCGACTTTCGCGGCAAGGCGTGGCGCATTGGCCTGATGGGCGCGTCCGCGAGCCTGCGCAACGTCGTCACC
>JBOGVO010000148.1:0-5644 GCA_050692855.1 Actinomycetota bacterium
CGGTCAGCGCTCGGCGGATACGGACGCGGTACCCACCGACGCCACGGGCCACACCTGGGCGCGGAGCGCGACCACCTCGCCCACGACCAGCGTCGCCGGTGGGCCGATCCCGACCGCAGCCGCGAGCGCCGGAAGATCGGCGAGGGTGGCGACGACGGTGCGTTGGTCGTCGGTCCAGGCCCATTGAACGATCGCGGCCGGTGTGGCCGGCGCCCGCCCGGCCTCGATCAGGGTGGCGCACGTCTCGGCGAGCTTGCCGGCCGCCATCAACACCACGAGCGTGTCCGTCGCGGTCGCCATGCGAGCGAGGTCGACCGTGTCCTCTGCGTGAGCGGTCGAACCGGTGACGACCGCGAACGAGCGCGCCGCTCCTCGATGGGTGAGCGCGATGCCCGCGGCCGCCGGGGCGGCCACCGCGCTCGTCACCCCGGGCACGATCTCGACGGGCACACCGGCCTCGGCGCACGCCAGCACCTCCTCGCCGCCTCGACCGAACACGAAGGGATCGCCGCCCTTGAGTCGCACCACGGTGTGCCCGGCGAGCGCTTCCCGGGTGAGCAGCTCGTCGATCTCCCGCTGCGGCATGGCCGCGCGGCCGGGTTCCTTGCCCACGTAGACACGCCTGGCATGGGCGGGGGCCAGATCGACGAGCGACGGCGCCGCGAGACGATCGAACACCACGACGTCGGCCGCCTCGAGCGCCTTCGTGCCCTTGACCGTGATCAGCTCGGGATCGCCCGGGCCTGCCCCCACGAGCACGACGCGCCCGCTCACACCGGCGCCTCTCGAAGGAGCCTCGCCCGCAGGCGAGCGGAGAGCTCGTCGGCGTGTCCCGCGCGCACGAGCGTCGCAGCTTCTTGCGGGTCGAGCGCCTCTCCCCACCGCGTGGCTCGAGTCGCGAGGTCGGGCAGCAGCGGCATCGTCTCCTTCCGCACGGCGCGGAGCACGGCGAGCACTTCCGACCATTCCTCGCCGAACTCGGTCGAGAGCTCCTCGCGCAGCTTCCTCGCGAGGGCGGGGGAGGCGCCGCCGGTGGCGATCGCCAGCACGAGCTCACCGCGCCTGACGACGCTCGGCGCGGACCAGTCGCAGTTGGGGATGTCGTCCATCACGTTCACGAGCGCGCGCCGGGCGCGCGCCTCGCGAGCGATGGCGTCGCGCTCCTCGGCGCGGCTGCTCGAGGCCACCACGAGGAACGCCCCGTTCAGGTCGTCCGCGCGCCAGGCCCGCCGCTCGACCCTGACCGCGTCGAGCCGCTCCAGCCCATCGAGGCGTCCGGCGGGTCCGGGCGCCACCACCATCACGTCATCGGCGCCCGCGGCGAGCAGTCCCTCGACCCTGCCTTCGCGGACCGCACCGGTGCCGAGGATCACGCATCGGCGGCCCGAGAGCTCGAGCATCACGGGGTAGCCGAACGGCATCAGCGCGCCTCCTGCTTCTCGCGGTCGCTCTTCGTGCCCGCGAGGTCCACGCTGCAATGGATGCCGCATTCCTTCGCGGCGTCCTGCTCCCACCACCAGCGCCCTGCCCGTTCCGGCTCGCCGGGCTGCACCGGGCGCGTGCACGGGGCGCAGCCGATCGAGGTGTACCCGTGGTCGAAGAGCTCGTGGTAGGGCACCTCCTGCTTCCGCACGTAGTCCCACACCTGATCGAGGGTCCAGTCGGCGAGGGGGTTGAGCTTCACGACGCCGCCGTGATCGCGGTCGAGCTCGACCTTGGCGATGTTGCGCCGTGACGCCCACTGCTCGCGCCGCAATCCGGCGACCCAGGCATCCAGCGTGGAGAGCTTGCGGCGGAGCGGCTCGACCTTGCGCACGTTGCAGCAGGCCACCCGCAGATCGACCCCTCGGTACATCAGGTTGGGTCCCTCGCGGTTCACCAGCGAGGTCACCGCGTCGGTGTCGGGGACCTCGAACTCCACCGCGATGCCGTAGCGTTCGCGCACCTCCTCGAAGAGCGAGTACGTCTCGGACGGCAGGCGGCCCGTGTCGAGCGTGAACACCCGCACCTCGGGGTTCAACCGCCAGGCCATGTCGATCAGCACCATGCCGTCGACACCTCCGGCCGCGCTGATCGCGAGCTTCGGGTGGAAGCTCTGAAGCGCCCACTCGAGCAGCTCCTCCGCGGGCGCGTCCTCGAATCGCTCGGCGGCCCCGTGCACCCAATGGGCTTCCTCGTCGAGCACGGGCACGGCGGGCTCGTGCCAGGGCGCCCTCGGGTCGGCGTCGGCCATCACCCGGCACCCCCCACCGTGATCGCGGTGAGCTCGAAGCCGCGCTCGCAGGAATCGCACCGCCAGGCCCGCTCACCGGCGTCGTCGGGGCGGATGTCCTGCTCGCCGCAGAACGGGCAGTAGAAGGGCACGGCTCGCAGGACGCTCATCGCAGCTCCCCGTGCGGTGCCGAGGGCTCCGCGAAGCGCGCCAGGCCGCCCGCGTCGAGCCTGTTCACGAACGAGGAGAACGTGTCCCCGTCGGCGCGCTGCCCCTCATACCTGCGCAGCAGGAGCTCCACGTAGTCGGCGGCGTCCTCGGCGTAGACCTTCACGCCTCGGACCTTCCGCCCGAACGCGGCCCCCTCGCTCATCGTGCCGCCGAGGTGCACGAGGAACGCGTCTGATCTCGTGCCGTCGGGCCGCACCTGCAGGGCCGACATCAGGCCGATGTCGGCCACCTGGAACCGAGCGCACGAGTTGGGGCAGCCGTTCACGTGGATGCGCACGTCCTCATCGAAATGCGGAAGGCGCGCCTCGAGCTCGGCCGTGATCCAGGCGGCGCGGCCCTTCGTCTCGCCGATCGCGAGCTTGCAGAACTCGATGCCGGTGCAGGCCATCGTCGAACGGCGGAAGACGCTTCCCGTCGCGCGGAGATCGAGGTCGTCGAGCTCGGCGATCAGGTCTGTGGCCCGGTGCTCGTCGATGTCGGTGATCACGAGCTTCTGCTGCGCGGTCGCGCGGACCGACCCCGATCCGAACGTGTCGGCCAGGGCGGCGACGAGACGAAGCTGATGACCCGCGACGCGCCCGGCGCGGGGGGCGAAGCCCACCGACACCCGTCCGTCGCGCTGAGGCATGACGCCCAGGTGCTCTCGGGCGGCCATCGGCGCCGGCTTGGGCGGAGGCCCGTCGGCGAGCGAGCCCTCCGCCAGGAACTCCTTCTCCAACACCTCACGCACCTGCTCCGGGCCCCAGTCCTTCACGAGGAACTTGAAACGCGCGTGGTTCCGGGACCGCCGGTAGCCGTACTCCCGGAAGAGCCCCGTCACACCCATCCAGACTTCAGGGGTTCGTCCGCGGGGCACGAACGCGCCGAGCCGCTGCGCGAACATCGGGTTGGTCGAGAGGCCCCCTCCCACCTGGAGGTCGTAGCCGGGCTCGCCGCCGGGGCCGAGCACGCCGACGAAGGACACGTCGTTGATCTCGTGGTTCGTGCAGCCCGCGATGCACGCGCTGATCGAGGTCTTGTACTTCCGTGGCAGGTTCGAGAACGCCGGGTCACCGACGACCCGATCCGCCACCGCCCTGATGTCGGAGGTCGCGTCGAACAGCTCGTCGGCCGTCACACCCGCGAGCGGGCAGCCGAGGATGACGCGAGGGGTGTCGCCACAGGCTTCCTGCGTGGAGAGGCCGACCGACTCGATGCGTTCCCAGATCGCCGGCACGTCTTCGATGCGGATCCAGTGGAGTTGCACGTTCTGGCGATCGGTCACGTCGGCGACGTCGCGTCCGTACCGCTCGGAAGCCCAGGCGATCGCGCGAAGCTGGTCCGACGTCATCGCGCCGCCGTCGATGCGGATGCGCATCATGAAGAACTCGTCCTCCAGCTCCTCGGGCTCGGCGCTGCCCGTGCGCTCGGCGGGCACGCCCTGCTTGCGCTGGGTGTAGAGGCCCCACCACCGCATGCGGCTGCGCAGGTCCTGCTTCCCGATCGAGCGGAACCCGCCGGGCGCGAAGATCCGCTCGATGCGCTCGCGCACGTTGAGCCCGTCGTCTTCCTTCTTGATCTGCTCGGCGGTGTTCAACGGCTCGTGGTAGCCCATGCCCCATTGCCCCTCGCCTCGTGGTCGCGGGGTGCGGGCGTTGGTGGATGGGGTGGTCTCGGTCATCATTCGGTTTCGTCGGGCGTCGCTGGTCCGGGAACGCGAAGGGCCGCCGATGGCGGCGGCCCGGGTGATGCGTGGGATGGACGTGTGTCAGGTCCGCGCGCGTGAGCCGGCGCATCGGGCGCCGGTGAGCATGGGCATACAACACAGGCGCGAGGGGATCATGGCCCCCACCAACCCTGCGGTGCGCGTGCGGATCATCGTGATTCGTACTCCAGAGGTCGGATTTGCACCTGCGAACGTATCCATGTCGCTGAACCGATGTCAAACCAGCCTGTTCGGACCCCTGCAACGAGCACTCGCGATCGGACCGGACGCGATCACCGCCGATCTCGCGTCGATCGGGAGGTCGGGCGATCCCTCCAGGGCATAGCACATCGTGGTGATGGGTAAGGGAAGGCATGTTCAAGGAGCGGGCCGCGAGCATGGCGGATGCTCCGGGTGCGGCCCGCGCCGCAGGAGAGGGATGGAAGACCAGCAGGAGGTGACGTGCCGATGCCACAGAAAGCGTGGAGCGCGAAGCGAGAACGACAATATGAGCACATCAAGGAGGGCCTGAAGGATCAGGGCCGTTCCGATGACACCGCCGAGGAGATCGCGGCCCGCACCGTGAACAAGGAGCGCGCCCGGTCCGGCGAGGCGAAGGAGGGTTCGCGCGAGTCCCGAGAGGACATCTCGAGTGGCCGCCGAGGCGGGCTGCGCTCGCACAGCGGTCCTGGAGGCCGAACGCGCGATCAGCTCTACGAGGAAGCGAAGGACCTGGGCATCGAAGGCCGATCCCGCATGGACAAGGAGCAGCTGTTGCGCGCGGTGAACCGCCGCACCGGTCGCTCCGGCCCCTAGTTTCGACATGGGGGCGCAGGGGGGGACCGCGGCTCGACCGCGCGTTGAGCCGACATCGACACGTCCCGACGCCGAGCCCATCCAACGGCTCCGTCGGCACCGGGCGTCCCGCCGAGTCGGGCTCGCCGCGATCGGGCTGATCGTGGTGCTCGGGATCGCGAATCTCTTCGGGATGCGCACCGGGACCGCGTCGGACGCCGACGCTGGTGTCACCCTCGAGGTCACCTACGCACAGGTGACCAGGTCGGGGCTCGAGTCGCCCTGGCGGGTCGAGATCCGCTCATCCGGCGGGTTCGATCGACCCGTAACGATCATGACGTCGGCCGATTACTTCGAGCGGTTCGACTTCAATGCGTGGTACCCGGAGCCGTCGTCGACCACGATGCGAGGCGACCTGCTCGTGCTCACGTTCGAGCCCCCTGACGGCGACGTGCTGCGCGTCGACTTCGACGGACGAGCCTCTCCGACCTTTGGGCTCGGGTCGGCCGCCACGACGTCGCTCGAGACGCGGGGCATGCCACTGTTGTCCGTCGACTACCGAACGGTGGTGATGCCCTGATGGAGATCGTGCTGCGCACCGCGACGATCTTCCTGTTCCTGTGGCTGGTAACGCGGGTGATCGGGAAGAAGGAGCTCGCCGAGATGTCGGCGTTCGAGCTGGTGCTGATCGTGACGATCGGCGACCTCGTGCAGCAGGGCGT
>JBOGVO010000149.1:0-3273 GCA_050692855.1 Actinomycetota bacterium
GCCGCGAGCGCCGTGACGTTGCTCACGGTGCCTCCGCTGGTGAACGCACCGCCCGTCGCGGGGAACCCGACGAACTCCGACACCCACCGCACCGCCTGGTCCTCGATCTGCGTCGCCGCCCTGGCGTCGACCGCCAGGTTGATGTCGTAGGTGTGGGCGAGCAGGTCGGCGATCGCGCCGATCTCGAGGCCGCTGGATCCGATGAACGCGAAGTACCTCGGCCGAGCCTGGGCGATCGACTCGTCCAGGATCCGGGCTGCGTCGTCGAGAACCTCGTGCACGGGCGACGCCACTTCGGGCACGGCGACCTCGAGGAGCCGCCGCACGCGGTCGTCGAGCGGCGGCTCCTCGGGCCGGAAACGGTCGAAGCTGCGCCAGGCCTCGGCAACCAGACGCGCCGCGTGCTCGAGCGCCTCTCCGCGAGGCGCGTCGAGCCGCAGCGGTCGTTCGTCGTCCATCACGTCGAGGGTCGGATCGTCGACCTCACTCCTCGATGATCACCTCTCGCTCCACGACCACCTCCCGCTCCACGACCCGCCCGTCGGACCGAAGCTCGTCGAGCACCTCGCTCGCGGGTGGGCGTCCCCGAACTACCGCCATGTACACGAGACCGAGCGCCCCCCAGATCAAGGCGTAGACGGGGGCCAGGACCGTCGGGCTCGGCACCTTGTAGAACGATCCGAAGATCGCGGCGACAGTGATCGCGATACCGACGATCGCCGCAACGACGACCGCTCCGTACCGTTCGTGATCCCGCAGGCCCACGAGGGCACCGACCGACATCAACAGGTACACGACCAGCAAGGCGAAGCCGCCGAACGTCGCGCACCACGCGAACAAGGAGAAGTAGTGCGGGAGTTCGGGCAATGCGAACAGCGCGTCCCACGATTCCGCCGCGACGATCAGCAACGCCTGCACCACGATCACCAACGCGATCGCGCCGATCGGCGTGCCGTACCTCGCAGACACCGATGCCAGGCCGCCGGGCAGCCGGCGGTCTCGCGCCATCGCGAAGACGCCGCGGGTCGACGCGACGGCCGCTCCCACGTACACGGCGAGCATGTCGAGGAACACGACGACCAGGAGCACCTTCAACCAGGTCTCGGACCCGAACGGCGAGCTCGGGTCTCCCAGGGCGAACAAGGGCGCGCCCGCCACCTCGGGACTCGTGATCACCGTCATGTCGAACCCGAACCCTGCGACCTCGGCGTACGAGGCGACGAGGTAGAACAGCGAGACCAGCACGACGGCTCCGAGCACCGCCCTCGGGATCGCGCGCTTCGGTTCCGCCGTCTCCTCGGCCAGGTTGGCCGCCGTCTCGAACCCGACGAAGATCAACACCCCGTATAGGACGCCGAACATGATGCCGGAGAACCCCCCGTCGGGCGTCGGGTCGAAGGTCTTCGCGAAATCATTGTCGGAGCCGAGATCCGCGATCACCGTCGCGAAGAAGATCAACACGACCGCGATGGAGATCAGCGCGAGGGTGAGTTGCACTCGCGTCGAGATCTGCACGCCGAAGAACAGCACCACGAACAGCAGCGCCGCGATGAGCGCGTCCCACAACCAGATCGGAAGGTCGAGGTCGATCCCGAGGCCCGGCAGGAGACTGTCGTGCACGTAGCCGCCGAGCAGGACGCCGAGGCCGGTCGTGAGGATGATCGTTCCGCCGTAGTAGAGCCACCCCGTCGCGGCGCCGACGGTCGAGCCGAGGCCGTTCGAGACGTAGTCGTACACCGAGCCCGCCGCGTGGATGCGTTTCGCGTACTGGGCGACGATCCAGCCCAGGGCGAACACGCCGATCCCGGCGAGCAGCACCGCCAGCGGCGCCGATGTGCCGGCGCCTCGTGCGGCGGCGTTCACCCCGATGATCAGCGGGATGATGAACGCCGCGGAGAAGACCGGCCCCATGAAGCCGACCGATTGGGCGACGACATCGACGAGGGTCAGCTTCTTCTCGCCCAGCCGTTCGTATCCCGTGTCCTGCTGTTCGTTCGCCATGCGGAGTCCCCCTTCTCCGTCCGGCAGCCGCCGTCAGGCGGCAGCCCCCTGCCCTGTCCATCCGTCGGCCGGCCGCTCGAACCACACGTGCACCTGACCCGTGCCGACCGAGGCCTCGTACTCGCTGAACAGCTCTCCCGGAGCTTGACAGCGCGCGCCGCCGACCGCCGACGCCATCATCAGGTAGTGGCCGAAATGACCCTCGGGCGCCGCCTTCCGGTATTCGGGCATCCAGTCGATCACACCCGCGTGGTCGCCCGAGCCCAACATCGAGAGCACGCGCTGATCGGCCTCGTAGCTCTCGATGCCGAGGATATTCTCGGGCGCCTTCGAGCTCTCGTGCTGCCGGAGCTCCCGGAACGGGAAGAACCGATGGGTCATGCCGCCCGACGCCAACAGCACCACCCGCCGGTCGCTCTGCGCGATCGCGTCGCCGATCAGATTCCCGAACAAGAGGAAGTCCTCGGTCGTGCAACACTGGTTCAGCGCGACGCTGATCCAGCGCGTGGACGGGTCGCCGAGGAACGTCCAGACGTTGACCGTGCCGTAGAAGATCGGCAGGTAGGGGTCGTCGCACGCCAGGATCCAGCAGTCGTCGCGCCCGTCGGCCTGCCCGGCGATCGCCTTCGCGAGGCTCGGGTCCCCCGGGATGTCGTAGGGGATGCCGGCCATGCCCCGGGGCAGCTCGTGACTCGTGAACCGTCCCACTCGCCGCTCATGAGCCGTCACGATGTGCTCGAACGTCGACTCCCAGTGGGTATCGAAGACGATCACGGTGTCGGGCTGCAGCCGGTCGAGGCACTCGCTCTTGAGGCGGCGAAGCCCGGGCACGAGCGTGATCTCGTTGCCGTCGTTGATCTCGCGACGGGTCTCCTCGGGCAGCATGATCGTGGGAACGTGCGCCACGAGCGCGGCGCCCACCACTTCACCCATCCGATCCCTCCTTCAGTTCCACGGTGCGGTGCAGATGTTCTTCACGTCGGCGTAGAAGTCGAAGCTCCACCGGCCGCCCTCGCGACCGATGCCCGAGCCTCGGGCGCCACCGAACGGCGCAGCGAGGTCGCGGACGAAGAAGCAGTTCACCCAGACCGTGCCGGCCACGAGCCGCGAGCCGACCCGTTCCGCCCGGGCCTCGTCGCCCGTGTACAGGATCGCGGCGAGCCCGTACACTGTCGAGTTGGCGAGCGCGACGGCTTCGTCCTCGCCCTCGAACGCCTGCAGCGTGAGCACGGGCCCGAACACTTCTTCCGTCAGGATCTCCGAGCCCTCGGG
>JBOGVO010000150.1:0-9353 GCA_050692855.1 Actinomycetota bacterium
GCGTTGCCGATCGCGTCGCCGAGCGGCTGGTCCATGTCGGTCACGGCGACCCTGGCCTCGCGTCGCCACCCCCGGGCGAGACCGAGGCACGCTTCCGCGAGCGCCCTCGCGTCTTGGGGGGACTTCATGAAGGCCCCCGAGCCCGCCTTCACGTCGAGCAGGATCAGGTCGGTCTCGACGGCGAGCTTCTTCGACATCACGCTCGCCGCGATCAGCGGGATCGAGGGCACGGTTGCCGTGGCGTCGCGCAATGCGTAGAGCGCGCCGTCGGCGGGCACGAGTCGTGGAGACTGCGCGGCGACCGCGCAGCCGATCTCGGCGACCTGTCGCTCCATCTCGGCGGGCGTGAGATCCGTCCGCAGCCCCGGGATCGACTCCAGCTTGTCCAACGTGCCGCCGGTGTGACCGAGGCCCCTGCCCGAGAGCTTGGCCACGGCCATGCCCATGGCAGCCGCGAGCGGCGCGAACACCAGCGTGACACCGTCGGCCACCCCGCCGGTGGAGTGCTTGTCGACGGTCGGAAGGTCGAGCCCTCGGAACCGAACCGTGTCGCCGGACGCGATCATGGCCCGCGTCAGGGCGAGGGTCTCCTCGCCGTCCATGCCCCGCAGCACGCATGCCATGAGGAACGCGGCTGCCAATGCATCGCTCACGTCGCCCCGGGTGTGCGCCTCCACGAAGGATTCGATCTCACCGGCAGCCAGCGCGTGGCCGTCGCGTTTGGCGGCCACGATCCGGCGGTGATCGATCACGGTCATGGAAGGTTCTCGTTCTGCGTCGAGCACACGGTCACCCGACCATCGGCATCCGCCGACCTTCCGCTCGCACGCTCGACTTCCGACCGATGCGACGACGAACCCCCGCATCGCATCAACCTGCACTCGACCCTTCTCGTTGGATGGCGGGGAAGCCCAAACGGTCGAGGAACGGTGACCCGACGAGACCCTCGACCTCCACTCCCAGGAGAGCTGCCACCGTGTGCCCCAGGTCGCCGAATCCATCTCTGGTGCCGATCTCGTAGGGGCCCCCCGTGAGACCCGCCGCCAGGAGCGGCGTGCGTTCCCTCGAGTGATCGGTCGAGGGTGTCGTGGGATCGCAGCCGTGATCGCCGGTGATCAGCAGGACCCCGCCGTCGAGGGACCCGATGAGCTCGGGGAGGCGCCGATCGAACGCCTGGATCGCGTGGGCGTAGCCGTCGGGGTCGTTCCGGTGCCCGTACTTCGAGTCGAAGTCGACGAGGTTCGCGAACACGAAGGACGGACCCGGCCGGTGGAGGTAGTCGATCGTGAGATCGACCCCGTGGGTGTTCGAGTCGGAGTAGAGGCCCTCGGCGATGCCCCCGCCGTCGAAGATGTCTCGGATCTTTCCGACGCCGTACACCGGCACGCCGGCCGCCGTCAGCACATCGAGCACGGTGGGGCCGGGCGGCGGCACCGAGAAGTCGCGTCGTTCGGGGCTCCGAGCGAACGCCCCCGCTTCGCCTTCGAAGGGGCGCGCGATCACGCGTCCGACCCGATGCCGCCCCACGAGCAGGGCGCGAGCGATACGGCACCACTCGTAGAGCTGCTCGAGCGGCACGATCTCCTTGTGGCATGCGATCTGGAACACGGAGTCCCCGCTCGTGTACACGATCGGCGCGCCGGTCGCGAGGTGCTCCTGCCCGCGCCGCGCGACGATCTCCGTGCCCGAGGCCGGTACGTTGCCGAGGATCGGCCGCCCGATCGCCCGCTCGAACGGCTCGACGATCTCCGGAGGGAATCCATCCGGGTAGAGCGGGAAGGGCTCGTCGAGCCTGATGCCCATCATCTCCCAATGGCCGGTGGTGGTGTCCTTGCCCGCGGAACGCTCGGTCGCGCGCCCGTGGGCGGTTCCGGGCTCGGCGCGGGGGGCCACCCCCTCGATGTCGGTGAGCAGACCCAGGCCGAGCGCCTCGAGCGCGGGCACGTCGAGCCCGCCCACGGCGCTGGCGGTGTTCGCGAGCGTGTCGGAGCCCTCGTCGCCGTACGCCGCGGCGTCGGGTGCGTCACCGACGCCCCAGGAATCGCAGACGATCACCAGCACGCGGGGCACGAGCGCCTCGCTCACACCGTGACTCCTTCCTGCTTGCAATCGATGCACAACAGCGCCCACGGCAGGGCGTCGAGTCGCTCGTCGCCGATCGCCCTCCCGCAGCGCTCGCACGTTCCGTACGTGCCGGCGTCGATCTTCGCGAGCGCGCGGTCGACGTCGCGGAGGTTGGACCGGAGCGCGCGTACCACCGAGATCGCGCGCGATCGCTCCTCGGTGCTGTGCGATCGATCGGCGAATCCGGCATCGTCGGCGAAGACCGCCTCGTCGGAGTCGGGATCCGCGCCTTGAGAGGCGATCTCGGCTCGGAGATGATCCCGTTGTGCCTCGAGCTCGACTCGGTGCCGCGCCCGTACGTCATCCATCGCGACCCTCCTTGCCACCGGCGGTCACGCCGCCGGGACGCCCCTTCCGCGCCCGGGGGTGTGAGGAGTAGTAGACCTCGCGGAGGTGCTCCCGGGTGACCAACGTATAGATCTGGGTCGTCGCGACACTCGCATGTCCGAGCAACTCCTGCACGACCCGGACGTCGGCCCCGCCCTCGAGCAGGTGGGTCGCGAAGGAGTGGCGGAGCGTGTGCAACGAGACGTGACGATCGATCCCCGCGGCGCGCGCTGCCGCGCGGATCATGCGGTCGCAGCTCTGCCGGGACAGGCGACCGCCCCGCTGATTCAGGAAGAGCGCGCCCCGCGCCGAACCCGCGACGAGACTCGGTCGCGCACGCGTGAGGTAGGCGGCGACCGCCTCGCGAGCGTACCGGCCGAGCGGCACCTCACGCTCCTTCCCACCCTTGCCGAGGACCCGCACGGCCCCCTCGTCGAGATCAACATCGTCCACGTCGAGTCCGGTGAGCTCCGAGACCCGCAGGCCGGCGCCGTAGAGCAGCTCGAGGATCGCTCGGTCGCGGAGACCTGCGGGGGTCTCCCGGTCGGGCGCGTCGAGCAGTCGGGCGACCTCGTCGACGGCGAGCGGGTGGGGCAGGGAGCGTGGCAGCTTGGGCTGGGCGATGCTCGTCGCCGGATCGTGGTCCACCACCCCGTCCCGCACGAGGAACCGATGGAACGACCGCACCGACGAGAGGCTCCTCGCTACCGATGTCGCTCGGTAGGGGCGCTCGTCCTCACCGTAGGTCGAGGCACTGACCGAGGCGAGGAACGATCGGACGGTCGCCTCGTCGACCTGGGATGGCTCCGTCACATCTCGGGCCGCGAGGAACGAGAGATATCGGTGGAGGTCCCGCCGGTATGCCGCGAGGGTGTTCGGCGACAGGCCCCGTTCGACCGTGAGGTGGTCGAGGTAGCGGGACGCCTCGATCTCGATCCGACTCGCCATCTGCTCACCACCTCGCACCCTCGGCCGCGAGACCGCCGCGGTGACCGCCGTTCTCAACCGCCCCTCACCTCAGGCCAGGCCGGCGACCAGGCTCGCCAGCGGGGTGGCGGTCGAGCCGTGGGCGGCCGCCACCCCGGGGTTCGTGATCGCGCCGCCGTACACGTTCACCCCGAACGAGAGCGCCGGATCGGCCCGGACGGCCTCGTCGATGCCGAGCTCGGCGATCGCCACCGCGTACGGAAGCGTGACGTTCGTGAGGGCGTAGGTCGAGGTGCGTGGCACGGCACCCGGCATGTTCCCGACGCAGTAGTGCACGACGCCGTCGATCACGTAGGTCGGGTCGGAATGGGTCGTGACGTGCGACGTCTCGAAGCATCCGCCCTGGTCGATCGAGATGTCGACGAGAACGGCGCCCGGGCGCATCGCGGCCACCGTCTCCGCCGCGACGAGACGGGGCGCCCGCGCGCCGGGAACGAGGACGGCGCCGACGACGAGGTCGGCCTCCACGACGAGCCGCTCGATCGACAGGGCGGTGCTCATGACCGTCTGGATGCGCCCGTGCCACACGCGGTCGATGTCGCGGAGACGATCGACGTTGCGGTCGACCACCGTGACCTCGGCCTCCATGCCCGCGGCGATCTGCGCGGCATTGGCGCCGGCCATGCCGGCACCGAGGACCACCACCCTGGCCGGCGCGACGCCCGACGCCCCGCCCATCAGGACCCCCCGGCCGCCCTGCGGTCGCTCGAGCGCGGCCGCGCCTTCCTGGGGTGCCATCCGTCCGGCGATCTCCGACATCGGGGCGAGCAGCGGCAGCCGCCCGTCCGCAGTCATGACGGTCTCGTACGCGACGGCGACGACGCTGCGATCCGCGAGGAACCGCGTGAGGGCCTCGTCCGCCGCCAGGTGCAGGTACGTGAACAGCACCTGTCCTTCCCGGAAGCGCTCGAATTCGTGCGGCTGCGGCTCCTTGACCTTCAGGATCATGTCGGCCGACGCGTACACATCGGCCGCCTCGGGCACGATCGTGGCCCCGGCGGCCGCGAAATCCTCGTCGCTGATCGCCGACCCCACGCCGGCCGTCGTCTCGACCATGACGCGATGACCGGCCCGCGCGAGCTCGCGGACGCCCTCGGGCGTCGCTGCCACCCGGTACTCGTTGTCCTTGACTTCCTTCGGGATGCCGACATCCACGCGCCCGGCGCCTCCTCGGCGTCGTGGACCTCGCGCTCGGATCGGCGCCGATGCGGGGTCCGTTTCCGCTGCAAGCGTACTGAACCTCGCTCCACGGCGTGTCAGGCCAGGGGCAATGCCGGACGGCCTCCCGCCATGAGGAGGGCCAGGGCCGTCTTCGCGTCGCGGACCTTGCCCGATCGGGCCGCATCGACCATCTGCGCGAGCGGTTCCACGACGAGCTCGATCCCGGGCTCCAGCGGGCCCTGCGGCTCGGCGAACGTGCGCGCCCAGAACAGGTGCACGTACTCGTCGCTCGAGCCGACCGTCGGATACACGCCCCCGAGGAACTCGATCGCCGTATGACGGTAGCCGGTCTCCTCGAAGAGCTCCCGTCCCGCGGCGGTGAGCGCGTCCTCCCCGTCGACGTCTAGGATTCCCGCCGGGATCTCCGTGATCGAGCCCCGCAGGGCGGGGCGGAACTGACGGACCAGCAGGACCTCATCGTCGGGGGTGACGGGCAGCACGGCGGCGGCATCGAAGCGCCGGACGATCTCCCACTCCCCCAGCCCGGGCCAGTCCTCGACGTCGACCCGCACGAAAGCGCCGCGGTATGCCGATCGCTGCGACCGAGGCTCGGCCACGCCCTATCCGGTGATCGAGAGCGACCGGCCCGCCTGGGCTCGCCGGTACGCCTGCGCCGCGCCCACGAACTCCCGGAAGAGGGGGTGCGGCCTCGTCGGCCGCGACCGCAGCTCGGGGTGGAACTGCCCGGCCACGAAGAACGGATGGTCAGCCAGCTCGATGATCTCGGTGAGCCGGCCGTTGTGAGAGTTCCCGGAGAGCACGAGACCGTGCGCCTCGAGCTGCTCGTGGTAGGCCGGGTTCACTTCCCACCGGTGCCGATGGCGTTCGTAGACAACCGCTTCCCCGTAGGCTTCGGCCGCCCTGGTGCCCGGCACCAGGTGGCACGGCTGGGCGCCCAGTCGCATCGAGCCGCCGAGATCGGTGACGTCCTTCTGCTCCGGGAGCAGGTCGATCACGGGGTGGGGCGTCGCGGGATCGAACTCACTCGAGTTGGCGCTGTCGAGACCCATCACGTTGCGGGCGAACTCGATCACCGCGCATTGCAGGCCCAGGCAGATGCCGAGGAAGGGCACGCGATGCTCCCGCGCGTACCGAACCGCCGCCACCTTGCCCTCGACCCCTCTGATGCCGAACCCGCCCGGGATGAGCACGCCGTCGACGTCGCGCAGCGCCTCGTCGGTCGCCTGACCGCCGAGGTCGTCGCTGGCCACCCAGCGGATCTCGACGTCGGATCCGTGATGGAAGCCGCCGTGATACAGCGACTCCATCACCGAGAGGTACGCGTCGCGCAGGGTGACGTATTTGCCGACGACGGCGATCGCGACCGGCTCGGTGGCGTCGTGGATGCGATCGACCAACCGCTCCCACTCCGAGAGATCGGGCTCCGCGTCGATCCGCAGGTGCTGCGCGAGCTCCCGATCCAGGCCCTCCTTCGCCAGGATCAACGGCACGCGGTAGATCGAGTCCGAGTCCTGCGCCGAGACCACGCCGCTGATCGGCACGTCGCACAGGAGGCTGATCTTCTCCTTCAGGTGCCGCCCGATCGGCCGGTCCGAGCGGCACACGATCGCGTCGGGCTGGAGACCCAGCGAACGCAGCTCCTTCACCGAGTGCTGGGTGGGCTTGGTCTTGAGCTCGCCGGACGGCCCGATGAACGGCATCAGGCTGACGTGGACGACCGCGCACCGGTCGCGGCCCACCTCGTTGCGGAGCTGCCGGATCGCCTCCAGGAACGGGAGCGACTCGATGTCGCCGACGGTGCCTCCGACCTCCACGATCACGAGGTCGGCGTTCTCGGCGACGGCGTGGTTGCGGATCCGGTCCTTGATCTCGTCGGTGATGTGCGGGATCACCTGCACGGTCTTGCCCAGGTAGTCGCCTCGGCGCTCCTTGGCGATCACGGCGCTGTAGACGGCGCCGGTCGTCAGGTTCGAGCCACGGTGGAGGTTCTCGTCCGTGAAGCGCTCGTAGTGGCCGAGATCGAGGTCGGTCTCGGCGCCGTCGTCGAGCACGAACACCTCGCCGTGCTCGAACGGGTTCATCGTCCCCGGGTCGACGTTGACGTACGGGTCGAGCTTCTGCAGAGCGACGCGGAGCCCGCGTGAACGGAAGAGTCGGCCGAGCGAGGCGGTGGTGATCCCCTTGCCGAGACCCGAGGCGACCCCACCGGTCACGAAGACGTACTTCGGCTGTTTCAGCACCTCGGGATGGCATCGTAGCAGAGGGGGATGACGCGGTTCGCCGTTCCCGTCAAGAAGTGGTTGGTCGTACGACGGAATCGCCGCTAGACGCGACGCCCGAGTGCGTCCACCCAGCGCAGCGGCGGGATGCGCTCGATCACCCAGCTGAACGAGACGGTCTCGGCGACGACGTTGAGCCCGACGGCGATCCCGGCGGCCACGGCCACCCACGGGTCGGGCAGGGCGTCGTACAGGGCGATCCCCGCCGCGAACCCAAGGAGGTTCGCCCCGGCGTCGCCGAGCATCGCCGTCTCGCGCAGGTCGAACGGGAGGACGACGATCGCCCCGACCAGCAAGCCGACGACCGCGGGCGCGTTCGACGGCGTGCCCCAGATCGCGAACGCGAGCGCCGGGAGGAGGAAGGCCTTGAGCGATCGCCCGGGGACCACGTCGAGGCCGTTCCACACGTTCGAGCACGCCGCGAGCAGGACGACCCCCAGCACGGCGATCGAGGTCGGCCGCTCGGGTTGCAGGGCGATCACGAGCACAGCCGAGCCAGCGATCACCGCGACCTTGAGCAGCCCCGTGGTCATGTGGCCCGAGGCGACCGACCGCAGATGCTCGCGCAACCCGCGGGGCCCGGCCGGCGCGAGATCGTCGACCAGACCGGCCCCGAACACCAGCAGGAGACCCCCGAGCGCACCCCATCCGGCCGCGCCGACGTCCTCGATCGTGGCGAGGACGAGGGTCCACACCGTGGCGTCGATCGCGAGCGCGACCCCCAGGACACGCGGGACGAGCACGCCGCGGTGGTTCTCGACGAGGAGCCGCCCCCATCTCATCGCGCGGTCCCCGACCGCCTCATCGCAGCATCCGAGGCAGGACGGCCATCGCGATGTCCCAACCCTGCCTGCCCCGGTGGAGGAAGCCTCGGAGGTTCCGGTACGTCGGGCGGTGCTCCAGGCCGTCGATCGGAACCTCGAGCACGCGCAGGCCGGCCCTGACGGCGTCGATCGTCATCGCGGTCTCGACCCCGAAACCCTGCGCCAGCGGCCGAACGGCTTGCATCGCTCGAGCCGTGAGGGCGCGTTGGCCGGACAGCGGCTCGGACGCTCGGAACCCGCTCTGGCCCCGGATCAGATGGGCGGACGTGCGCTTGACGAGACCGAATCCTCCCGCGGGCGCCGGTGGCAGGACGGCGATCGCAAGGTCGGCCCCGTCGGAGCCCACGACCTCGATCAGCCGAACCAGGCCCGCGGCGGTGGCGCCGAGATCCCCGTCCGCCAGCAACCACACGTCGGCCGGCTCGAGGCGCCGGAGGGCACCCTCCAGGGCTCCTCCCTTGCCGTTGCGGCCGCGCGACCGCAGGACCGTCGCCCCCGCCGCCGAGGCCTCGGAGCCGGTGGCATCGGTCGAGCCATCATCCACGACGACCACGTCGTCGACGAACGGCAGCAGAGCCGAGACGACGGATCCGATCCGCCCGGCCTCGTTGCGCGCCGCGACCAGCGCGACGACACGTCGGCTCACGGGAGGGGCGGGAGCGGCTCCGCGCCGTCCTTGACGCCGTAGGCGCCGCCGTCGCCCGTCGCGAGCAGCTCCTCGAGGCCGAGCACCAGCGCGACGCCCCCCATCGTCTGGTCGAGGTCGTCGACCGTCACCGTCCCCTCGGTGCCGTTCGATCGCACGAGCGACACGTAGTCGTAGTCCGACAGGAGCGACTCACCGGCTGCGACCGGAACGCCGAGGCCCGCGAGCTGCTCCGTGAGGGGTACCGCGAAGGCTTCCGGCGCCAGGACCGGCTCCTCCCCTCGACCGCCGGACAGGACGACGACGACCTGACCGTCCGCGCCGATCTCGTCCAGGGTCGCGGCCGACGGTCCGGCGCCCACGGGGGCGAGGAAGCCCGCCGAGAGGAGCTCGGCCAAGATGTCGTCGCCGATGACCTGCTGGCTGGAGAAGCGTTGGGCGAGCGCGTCGGCCGCGAGGCCGGGCAGCTCCTCGGCCGGTGCCGTCGGTGCCCCCAACATGAGGGCGAGCTGCTCGTGCGTGGCGGGGTCGTCCGAGACGAGCTCCTCGGTCGCGGAGACCGTCGTGAGGATCCGCGCGCCGGCTTGGGCGAGCGACTCCTGTGCCTGTGCGAGCACCTCATCCTCCACCCCGACCTGGCTGACGAGGACGATGGGCGTGGCGCTCAGCGTGCCGTCGGTGAGGTAGGGCATGGCGGCTTCCGCGAAACCGCCGAGCGCCCCGATCTGTTCGCGCAGGTCTCCGATCTGCTGAGTGCGATCGGCGAGGTCGCGCCGGAGGCGATCGGTCTGGTTCTGGAGCTCTTCCTGGAGCGCCGGTTGCACGAAGGCCGCGCCGCCGAGGAGGCCGATCGCGAGGGCGAGGAACACCGCCACGATCGTGACCACGTGGTAGCGGAACGAGATCCCAGCAGCTCTCTCAGGTCGAACACCCACTGGCGGAACTGTTCGAACAGTTGCGATACGTACAGGCGGAGCGGCGGCG
>JBOGVO010000151.1:0-6203 GCA_050692855.1 Actinomycetota bacterium
CGTCCGGGTCGTCGACCTCGGCGCGGGTCGGGTGCTCGCGAGCCTCCCCGGTCTCGTGCGGTACCTTCGGCGAGAGCGCCCCTCGGCGATGCTGACCTCGCTCGCTCACGTGAGCGTCGTCGGCGTCTGGGCACGACGCATGGCCCGTGTCGGCACGAGGCTGGTGGTGAACGAGCAGAACACGTTCTCGCTCGAGACCAGCAACTCGACGCGGCGGCGGCATCGGTACCTTCCCGTCCTCACGAAGCGCTTCTACCCGTGGGCCGACGCGATCGTCGCCGTCTCGCAGGGCGCGGCCGACGACCTGGCGCTCGCCTCCGGCCTCGCGCCCGGTCGCATCCAGGTCGTCCACAACCCGATCGTGACGCCGCTGCTCCGGGAGATGGCGGCCGAGCCCCTCGGCTCCCCGTCGTTCGGGCCGTGGTTCCGGCCCGGGGAGCCCCCCGTGCTGGTCGCCGTGGGCCGGTTCACCCCCCAGAAGGACTTCGGCACGCTGGTCCGAGCCTTCGCGCTCGTCCGGGAGCGACGAGAGGCCCGGCTCCTGATCCTCGGCGACGGGCCGGAGCGCGGCCACCTCGAGGCGACGGTGGCCCGGCTCGGCCTCGGCGAGAGCGTGGGGCTCCCGGGGTGGGTCACGAACCCGTACCCGACCATGGTAAGAGCCGGGGCCTTCGTGCTCTCCTCCAGGTGGGAGGGCCTGCCGTCCGTCCTGATCGAGGCGTTGTACTGCGGCGTGCCCGTGGTCGCCACGGACTGCCCGAGCGGCCCCGTGGAGATCCTGGAGGGCGGCAAGCACGGACGGCTCGTGCCGGTCGGCGACGTCGAGGAGCTCGCCCGAGGCATGGGATCGGCCCTCGACGGCGAGGTCCCCCGGCCCACCGAGGAGAGCTGGCGTCCGTACGAGCAGGACACCGTCGTCGACCGGTACCTCAGCGTGCTCGTGGGGGGCCGGCGGTGACGCTGCCGACCTTCCTCGGCATCGGCGTGCCGCGGGCCGGCACGACCTGGCTGCACACGCTGCTCGGCGCCCATCCCGACGTGTACCTGCCGACCCGCCGCAAGGAGGTGCAGTTCTTCGACCGGTACCACGACGAGGGCCTCGAGTGGTACGAGACGTTCTTCTGCTCCCTGACCGAGGCGGGCCGGTACGCGGCCATCGGCGAGATCTCGCCGCAGTATCTCTACTGCGAGGAGTGTCCCGATCGCATCGCGGAGGCGGTGCCCGGGGCCCTGCTGCTCGTGATGCTCCGCCATCCCGTCGACCGGGCGTACTCGAACTACGGGTTCGTGGTGCAGCGGCGGAACTATCGCGGGTCGTTCGAGGAGTTCCTGGCCTCGAGGCCCGACATGCTGGAGAAGGGGTTCTACAGCCCTCACCTGAAGCGCTATCTGCGCCGGTTCGACCGGGAGCGCATCCTGCCGATCGTGTTCGAGGACGCGATGCGCGAGGGCGACCGGACTCGACGGACGATCGCGGCGTTCCTCGACGTGCCGGCCGAGGGGTTCCCGACGTCCCTCGGCAAGGTGAACGCGAGCACCGTGCCGAGGCACGGGGCCCTGTCGAGCGCGGCCGTCAAGGTGGGCCGCAGGCTCCGCCGGCGACACCTCGAGGCGGTGGTCGATCTCGGTGCCCGGCTCGGCGCCCGCCGGGCGCTCTCGAGCGGGAGCCCGCTCCCGCGGATCGATCCGGACCTCAGGACCCGGCTGAGTCGGCCCTACGAGCGGGAGTTCGACGAGCTCGAGGGCTCGCTGGGCATCGACGTGAGCAGCTGGAGGAAGCCCGTGCGTGCCCCCGAGAGCGCGACGTCGTGAGCGCGCGGACACCCTCGTTCCCCGCCCCGCCCAGGGTGGACCCGGACCCCGGACGTGTCCCGGGGTGGGCGGACCGTCTGAGGGTGCTCGCGTACGGGCTCGCGGTGGTGTTCATCTTCACGGTCCCCTGGGAGGCGGCGGTGCACCTGGCCGCGATCGGCCGTCTGAGCAAGGCCCTGGGGCTCTTCGCGGGCCTCGTATGGCTGATCTCGGCCATCGGGCGCGGACGGCTCCGGCGGCCCGACGCCCTCCACACGACCTTCTTCGTCATGCTCGTCTGGAGCGGGCTCACGTTCTTCTGGAGCCTGGATCCGCTGCAGTCGATCGGCGGGTTCGTGACGTACACGCAGGTCTTCATGCTGCTCCTGATGATCTGGGACCTGTTCGACCGGCTGCCCGCGATCGTGACCGGCCTCCAGGCCTACGTCCTGGGCGCCTACATCTCCTCGGGCAGCATCATCGTGAACTTCCTGACCCGCACGCCGACCCGTTTCCCGGGACATCAGCGCTTCGCCGCCCTGGGTTTCGAGGTCGACGGCATCGCGCTCATCGTCGCGCTCGCCGCACCCGCGGCCTGGTTCCTGGCGGCCGGACCGCCGGGGTGGCGCCGCTCCCGGATCTGGACCCTCGTGAACTACGCGTACGTGCCGACCGCCCTGTTCGCGCTCGTCCTGACCGGGACGAGGGGCGCGGTCCTGGCGAGCCTGCCCACCCTGGCCTTCGTGTTCGGGTCGATCAGGCGCGCGCACGGCGCGCGTCGCGCGATCTCGTTCGGATCCGTCGTCGTCGCGATCCTGCTCGTGACCGCGTTCGCCCCCCCGGAGATGCTGGGTCGCATCGGCTCGGCGTGGGACGAGCTGACCGGGCACTCCGACCCCGCCGGGCGATACGGCTCGGGCGAGATCGGCGGCCGGGGCGCCACGTGGCTGGAGTCGCTCGAGGCCCTCGCCTCGAGGCCGGTCATC
This sequence comes from Actinomycetota bacterium, assembly GCA_050692855.1. GTDB lineage: Bacteria > Actinomycetota > UBA4738 > UBA4738 > HRBIN12 > JAOUEA01. Next base: position 2,778 of record JBOGVO010000151.1, read on the forward strand.
GGGGTCGGGCTCGATGCGCACCGCGCGGCGATCGCAACGGGGAAGGAGGCCCACAACATCTACGTGTCGGTGCTGACCGAGACCGGCATCGTGGGGTTCCTGCTGTTCGCGGGTGTGCTCGCTTCGATCTGGGCTCGGATCAGGCGGCTCTCGGGATGGCGGCGACGCTACTGGTTCGCCCAGCTCGCGGTGCTCGCGATCGGGGGCATGTCGTTGTCGCTCGAGGACAGCAAGTCCGTCTGGATCTTCGCCGCGCTCGCCGTCTCGAGCGCCGCCCTGGAGGACTGGGTCAGGCCGAGCGGACCAGGTGAGGACGCGACGCCGGCCAATCGAACCCGAGCCGCCGGCTCACCGGCAGGGTGATGTCGGCGATCTGACGCAGGTCGCCGGCGTCGAGCGTCGTCTCCCACGCGCGATCCTCCCGGATCTCCTCCACGCCGCGCAGCCGCATCGAGTTCCCGATGATGTGATGCTCGGCGGGCGCCCCGCGCTGCAGCGACGGAGCCGGGGCTACGCCGACGAAGCGAGCGATGCGATCGAGCGTGCCCTGCGGGTCGGCGCAGAGCTCCTCGTAGTGCAGCAGCATCCACGACCCCGACGGCATGTCGCGCCGGACCCGGTCGGCCTCGAGGTTGTAGTGGCGCCACTGGCGCGCGGCCGTGGCGGCGTCGACCCCGGTGTGCTTCATGATGCTGGCGACGTTGCCCCGCGGGTCACGCACGAGGTGGATCACCTTCAGGTCGAGCAACGGGCTTCCCATCAGGTGCTTGGGGCGCTGGTGATCGCGCGCCGTATCGACGAAGACACGCGCCCCGGTCGCCTCGAGGACCGCCGTCGCCAGGCTCCACGACGCCTCTCGGGCGTGCGAGACCCTCTGCCGGATCGGCCCGAGCCTGCCGATCGTGCGATCGCGCGCGGCGGTCAACGACGGGTTGCCGAGCGAGCTGACCAGCACGCCGTTGACCGAGCGGCGACGCGACAGGCGCACGTGCGTGTTCCAGAAGTCCTTGCGGAAGACCGTCACGGGCCTGCCCAGCTCGATCGTCCGCGCGGCGATCCGGTTCCAGAACGGACAGTCGAGGAAGCGAGTGCCGCACGAGCAGACGTAGGTCGGGAGGTCGACCTTGGCGGTGAGCCCCGTCGCCGCGCCGATCGAAGCGCACGACGGGTGGTCGTTCAGCAGGAAGCCGAGCAGCGTCGAGCCGGTGTAGGGGCTGCCCGGCATGCACACGTAGCGGACGGGGTCGGCGCTTCCCCCGGTGGGCGCGCCGGTCATCGCCTGCGGGAGGACCGCCTGCGAGGTCCGGTCGATGCCGCCGCGTACGCGATGCCGACCCCGACGAGCAGTCCGAGGGCGACCCCGAGCGCGAGGCTGAGCTGGCGCCTCGGGCTGCTCGGAGACGACGGGAGCTCGGCCGACCTGACGACCTCCCCCGGGTCGGTGCTCATCGTCGTGATCGGGGCGAGCTGATCCAGCAGCGCCAGGCGCGTCGCCTCGAGATCGCTCCGGCGGTCGAGCGCGGTCTGCCACTTGAGGGAGCGGATGCGGAGGTGGGAGATCCGCCGGTCCGCCGCTTCGATCGCCCGGTCGAGATCTGCGATGTCCTGGCGCAGCGGCGCCGCGTACTGGGCGACCGAATCGGTGGCCTGCCGCCCCTTGAACTGCAGGTACGAATCGGCGAATGCCTGCGCGGTGAGTTGGGCCGTCTCCGGGGATGCGTCGGTGTAGGAGATCTCGAGGATCTCGGTGTTCTCGATCGCGTCGACGGACACGTGCTTCAGCACGTCGCCGGCATCGCTGCCGAGGTCGTCGACGACGACGTCGGTCACCACGGTCGAGGTGACGAGCCGGGTCTCGGTCTGCATGCTGACCGGCTCGGCCGATCTCGTCGGGCTCGTCAGCACCGGCAGCACGAGCACCTCGGCCGTCGCCGTGTAGAGGGGTGTGCTCGTCGAGATGTAGAACAACGCCGTCGCCACGCCCAGGACCGTGACCAGCAGCACGAGCCACTTCCCCCGACGGATGGAGGCGATGAGATCGCCGAGGTCGAGGTAGGGCTTGCCCCGCTCGCCTTCGGCTCCGAGCGCCACTCCCATGTGATCCCTCCGCGCCGATGGTCGACCCGACTCGCCCATCCGCGGGCGGGCTCACGGCGGAGCCTTCAGGGTATCGGCGCCGAGGTGACGCACCATGGTGCGGAGGGGGTAGGAGCGTTACGTCATCCGGCGGAGGGGTCGCGTGCCCGTGGCCGGCGTCGTCGCCTCATGCACGGGGCGTAGCGCAGATACATCGCACCGCGCTGTGCGGGCCCGGGACTCCTTCCTATCGTCGGTCGACGATGAGCGTGCCGCAGGACGAGGTCGAACCCCGCGATGATCTGCGGCAGCGGGTCGTCAGCGCGTTCAGCGTCGACGTCGAGGACTACTTCCACGTGGAGGCGTTCCGCGGCATCGTCGACCCGCTCGATTGGGAGTCCATGGAACAGCGCGTCGAGCCGAACACCCGGCGGTTGCTCCACCTGCTGGAGGGGTTCGGCGTGCACGGCACGTTCTTCGTGCTCGGGTGGGTGGCCGAGCGCCGGCCGGAGCTCGTGCGTGACATCCACGCCGGGGGGCACGAGGTGGCGATCCACGGATACGACCACCGGCCGATCACGTCGATGTCCCCGGACGAGTTCCGACAGGACATCCGGCGCGCCAAGGGCATCGTCGAGGACCTCACCGGCGAGGCGGTGCTGGGCTACCGGGCGCCGACCTACTCCGTCGTCGAGGACACGCTGTGGGCCCTCGACGTCATGGGGGAGGAGGGGCTCCGCTACGACTCGTCGGTCTTCCCGATCGTGCACGACCGCTACGGCATCCCGGATGCGCCTCGATATCCGTGGGTCGAGCATCGCGGTGGGCGGGACATCGTGGAGTTCCCGATCTCGACCGTGCGCCTCTTCGGTCGGAACCTGCCGTTCATCGGCGGCGGCTACCTGCGGCTCCTGCCGATGCCGTGGGTGCGCTGGGGAACGCGGCGAGTGACCGGGCGGGAGGGCCGGCCGGTGATGTTGTACGTGCATCCGTGGGAGATCGATCCCGACCAACCCGTGCTCGACGTCGGGCGACTCACGCGCCTGCGTCACTACGGCCGCCTCGCCGGGGTCGAGCGACGGTTGCGCGAGATGCTCGGATCGTGCCGGTTCGACACGGTCCGGTCCGTGCTCGGTGTGTGAGCCGACGATGAGCCGGCCGGTGGATCGAGCGCCGGAGACCGGTCGCCTCCTCGTCGAGGTGACCGGCGTGGCCGGCGCCGGGAAGACGACCGTCACCGACCTCGTCTGCGCGGGGGGGCCCGGGTTCCGGCGCGCGGAGTTCATCCACACGCGCGTGCCCGGGCACGTCGGCCACGTCGTGCACGCCGCGCCGCGGGTGCTGCCGATG
>JBOGVO010000152.1:0-2405 GCA_050692855.1 Actinomycetota bacterium
GGGCTCGTCGACGAATTGTCGATATCGATCGCGCCCGTGATCCTCGGAGCCGGCAAGCGTCTGTTCGACGGGTTCGATGAGACGGTGAACCTGGAGCACGTCCGGGTGCGGCAGTCGCCATTCGCGACCCACATCACGTATCGCGTCGTGCGCTGACCGCCCTAGGGACCCGTGTGGGTCGGCTTCCGCGATGCTCTCGTTGCACACACAGAGCATCGATCGTCACGGTTGTAGACGCTGAGGCGCGTCTCGCACCCCTCGCCTGCGCAGGTCCGGCCGGCCGGCATCGGCCCTCGGCGTCGTGGACCCGGACGCATGCCCTGCTTGCGCAGACGCTGGCAGGGAGGGCACCAGCGGCTCTTCCCGAAATGCCCGCACGGACGGATGTCGTGGCACATCGGGCACTCGCGGTACCCATGGCATGGACACTCCGGGAAATCGCCCATGCCACCAGAGTACGGCGACCGCACGGCGGACCCGTCGTGGCACACTGTCCTCGTGGACGACGAGGAGCTTCTCGCCAAGGCGGAAGAGGCGCTGACCGAGATCAAGGTGAGCCAGGGCCTGTCCGATCACCACGCTTCCGTGCTGGCCGCGCTGCGCATCCGGCTGAAGGGCAGCGCAGGGGAATCCCTCGACGAACTGCTCTCGGCCGCGGGCGACATCGGGCCGGACAACCGCCTTGATGAAGAGATCGAGAAGGCCGGACCGCGAAGGCGGGAAAGCCCTCATTGGACGACCTGCTCACGGAGAAGAAGCCGAAACCCGACTGGCCCTCTTAGCAACCTCGGGGTCCCCGGTGCGTCGACCGCAGCATGAGAGCCGCCTCAGCCGAAGCGTGATTCGATCCACTTCGCTCGGGTGCCCATGGAGAGCACCAGGTTGAGCAGCACACCCGGGCGAAGCGTCGCGTTCGGCACGAAGCAGGTGAAGAAGGGTGTCGGCTTCGAGCCGTCGGGAAGATCGGCGGCCCACGAGCCGAGGAGATGGGCCATGGGCTCGCCGTGCACCTCCATCAGGTTGAGATCGAGCGGGAACTCCTGCACGCCGAGCGTCTCGGGGAACGACGGCAGCCGCAGGGTCATGCGGACCCCCGCTCCGACCGACGCCCGCTCCCCGAGGGAGAGATCGAACGTCATGGCCCGGTCACCGACGAGCTGCGGCATGGCGGTGCTCAACCCGTCGCCCCGGCGCTCCACCTCTGCTCCCGCCTGCTCGAGCACGCCGACCACCTCGTCGATCTCGGCGTCATCGACCGGCGGACGGTCGTCGCGAAGCGGCAATCCCTCGAGCGCCTCGAGCATCTCGTCGGGCACATCGCGTGCCCCGTTCACCGGGTGCACGCTCGTCGTCGGCTGCAGCTCCAGCGACTCGAGGATGTCGGCGCCGCGCTCCACGTTCGTCGCCTGCGCCAGCGCGGCGATCTCCAGCAGCTTGGTCAGCCATGCTCCGTTCTCCTCATGGATCACCGCGTGCGAGCGCCAACGCAGCTCATCACCCGTGACGATGGCGCCGGCGAGGCTCACCGAGCCCATCAGCACCGCGAGGGCCGCTTGCCGCTCGCGGCCGACGATCGCCTCGCCGCTGCCCCAGTCGGTCTCGACGTGCACCCGGTACACGACCTGCCCGAACGAGTCGACGCCCTCCTCCGACCACACGCGCTGGGCATGCCGGTGCGCCCACCACGTGAACCCGCGCCGGGCCCAGACGGTCCACTCGGCGTCGATCTGCAGTTCGTCATGGATGTCGAGCACCGCTCGCAAGCCGGGGTCGTCCGGGTCCGGCGGCGCGGCCTGAGATGCGGGATCGAGGGAGGGCCGCGTCGCGTCCAGAGCAGCGCCGCCCGGTGCGAGGCCCTGCTCTCGGAGTCGTCGCTCGACGAGCTTCGAGGCGAGGTCCCGGATCGCGCGATCGACGTCCGGAGGAAGCTCGGGGTCCTGTGGGGTGGTCATGGTCGAAGCACCTCGCTGCGCGGCTCGAGGATCAGTCGTCGCCCGTCGGACCGCGCCGCTAGGCAGGTCCTTCCGCTCCGTGCGCACCGACGGCGAGCGCCACGTACGTCAGGTCGGATCGGGTCTGGGCCAGCTCGGCTCCCACCTCGGCCACATGGGAGTCCACCCGCCCGATATCGTGCTTCAGCTCGGTGCGGAGGGCGTCGAAGCGCCGATCGACGTCGTCGAACCGCGCGTCCATCCTGGCTTCGATCGCCTCGAAGCGCCGATCGATGGCGTCGAAGCGTCGATCGATGACGTCGAAGCGCTTCAGTCCGATGCTGCCAGCTATCAAGGTCACGCCGATCAGCAGGACCGCGTTCACGAGCGATTGGGTCAGCTCCGCCGACATCGAGCCTCCACGAGTCGCGGGAGAGGAGATCCACGGCAAGCGTAGCGCACGGTACCGACGGT
>JBOGVO010000153.1:0-3225 GCA_050692855.1 Actinomycetota bacterium
CATCACGCCCGGCGAATGCAAGGTCGGCATCATGCCGAGCCACATCTACATGAAGGGCAGGGTCGGCGTCGTGTCACGCTCCGGCACGCTGAACTACGAGGCCGTGTCGCAGATGATGGCGCTCGGCCTCGGACAGTCGACGTGCGTCGGCATCGGCGGCGACCCCGTGAACGGCACCGACTTCAAGACCGTGCTCCAGGCGTTCGAGGGCGACGACGACACCGACGTGGTCGTGATGATCGGTGAGATCGGCGGGCAGCAGGAGGTCGAGGCCGCGTCGTGGGCATCGCAGTACATGTCGAAGCCGCTCGTCGCGTTCATCGCGGGAGTCTCGGCGCCGCGCGGCCGGCGCATGGGTCACGCAGGCGCAGTGATCGCCGGCGACGCCGACACCGCGACCGCGAAGCTCGATGCGATCGAGGCGCTGGGCCACCGGGTCGTGCGCAACCCCGCCGACATCGGCGACACGGTGCTTCGAGCCGTGAAGGAGACGGGAGAGCGAGCCGGCACCGGCGCGTCGTAGCGATCAGCTCGAGTTTCGAGTGAAGCCGATCAACGCGAGGACTGGGAGGTCCAGACGATCCCGGCAACGAGGACCAGGGCGGCGAGCACGTACCAGAGGTTCACGGATCCCGCTCCTGTTCGAGGGCGTCGCTCGACCGAGTCGTGGTGCTGTCCTTGCGAGGGAGCGCTCCAGCACGGTGCGCGAACTCGATGGCCTGCTCGAGCCAGCGAAGGCGCTGGGCCGGGCTGGCCTTCAGAGAGCTCTCGAGCTCCGCCCGCCGGTGGGCTTCCCAGCCGTCCTCCCTCGAAGGATCCTCACTCCGCGTCATCCGTTCTGCTTCCGTTCCTCGATCGCTTCCAGGGCGCCGATGTCTTCGCGATCCATCGGCCGGTCGGCGATGCGTTTCAGGCGGATCAGGTCCGCGATCGATGCGACGCGCACGGGTGTGCCCTCGATGTCGACGACCACCGATCGCTCCCACAGCTCCTCGAAATCGATCGGCTGCTCGACGAAGAGATCGACCGAGCGGAGAGGATCGTCCGGATCCCACATCGAGAACATCGTCATCCCCTGCTGGGTGACCCACCGCTCGCGCACGGCCGGGTCGGCGAACCCATCCGCCTCGACGGGTAGCCTCGGTCGGAAGCCGACCGCGGTGAGCGCGTCGATCGCGTTCGCGGCAGCCTCCGACGCCAGATCGACGACGAGGTCGAGGTCCGCGGTGAACCTGGCGTGTCCGTGGAGCACCACGGCGACCCCGCCGACGGTCACGTACCTGACCCCGGCGCGTTCCAGAGCAGCGAAGATCGGCTCGAACAACGTCACCGCTCGGACTATAGGTCGTCGTCGGTCGGTCCTCGGCGCACCGGTAGGGTGGCATGCATGGCGACGCCGTCGACCACGATCTCGGTGCAGGGGCGTGACATCAAGGTCTCGAGCCCGGACAAGGTGTACTTCCCCGACGCCGAGGGCGGACCGGTCACGAAGCTCGAGGTCGTGGAGTACTGGGCCACCGTTGCGGAAGCCGCGCTCAACGGATGCCGGGACCGTCCCGAGATCCTGCACCGATTCCCCGGTGGGGTGACCGGCGAGGACACCGAGCCCTTCTATCAGAAGCGCATCCCGAAGGGGGCGCCCGACTGGGTGCGTACGGCGACGGTCAGGTTCCCGAGCGGGCGGCAAGCTGCGATGCCCGTGATGCACGACGAGGCCGCGCTCGTGTGGGCGGCCACGCTCGGCTGCCTCGAATGCAACCCCTGGCCGGTGCGCGCCGACGACGTCGACCACCCCGACGAGCTGCGGGTCGATCTCGACCCGACCCCGGACGTTCCGTGGGACGACGTGCGTCGCGTGGCCTTGGCGGTCCGCGACGTGCTCGCCGAGCACGGGCTCACCGGCTTCCCGAAGACGAGCGGGAAGAAGGGCATCCACGTCAACGCCCGGGTGGTGCGGGGGAACGGGTTCACGAACACGCGCCGGGCGGCGCTGGCGCTCGCCCGCGAGGTCGAGCGGCGCATGCCCGACGTCGCTACGACCGCATGGTGGAAGGAGGAGCGCGTCGGCGTCTTCCTCGACTACAACCAGAACGCGCGGGACCGCACCGTCGCGAGCGCGTATTCGGTCCGGCCGATGCCCGACGCGCGCGTCTCGACCCCGCTCCACTGGGACGAGGTCGCCGACGTCGAGCCCGAGCGGTTCACCCTGCGCACCGTGCCCGATCGGCTGCGCGAGATCGGCGATCCCGGAGCCGACATCGACGACCACGCCGGCACGCTCGACTCCTTGCTCGAGCTCGCCGCCGAGGACGCCGGAGGCGGGCTCGGCGACGCGCCGTGGCCGCCCCATTTCCCGAAGGGCGACGACGAGCCGCTGCGCGTGAACCCCTCGCGGGCGAAGAAGGTCGCGGAGTGGGAAGCGTGGAAGGAAGCGCAGAAGGGGAAGCCGCGCGACGCGTGGGACCCGTTCCCCGGCGAGGGCAGGGACGCCAAGTAGTCTGAGCTGGACTACTCCTCGGGCTCCGGCCACCTCGGCGGCTCGGCACCGACCTGGTCGAACGTGGCGGATCGAGGCTCCCGGTCGTCGCGCCAACGCACGAACGTGGCCGCGTGCCGGATGCGCCCGTACTGCATGCGGTCGATCGTGACCTCCGCGACAAGCACCGGCTCGATCGCGACCCACTCGAGGTCGCGGCCGGCGGTCCAGCGGCTCGGTCCCCCAGGCGCGCGGCCGCCCTCGAAGCTGGGACCTTCCAGCTTCCGCAGCTCCGAGAGCATCTCCCGGCGTTCGGCCGCCTTGAACGACGACGTGTGGCCGACGTAGTGCAGCGTGCCGTCCTCGTCGTACAGCCCGAGCAGCAGCGCGCCCACGCCGTCGCGCGTCTTCGAAAGCCGGTACCCGCCGATCACGACGTCGAGCGTGCGCCGGTGCTTGACCTTCACCCAGCCTCGCTCCCCCGACAGGTAGGGCTGGTCGTCGCGCTTCGCGAGGATGCCGTCCTGGCCGAGTCCGTCCTCGTCGTCGAACCAGACCTGCGCGACGGCGGTGTCGTCGGTCCACGGCGCCACGAGCACCGCCGGCGCCGGCGGCATCGACGGAAGATCGCCCGACGCTTCCGACCAGCCGAGCTTCGAGGCGACCACGCCGAGACGATCCCGTCGTTCGGCGAGCGTCAGGCCGGTGAGGTCGTCCTCGCCGAGGCGCAGCAGGTCGAACACCACGAG
>JBOGVO010000154.1:0-7111 GCA_050692855.1 Actinomycetota bacterium
GTTCTTCACCGTTCCGGTGGAGTCCTTTGACGCGAGCGTGTTCACCGACGGCCTTGCCTTCGACGGGTCGTCCATCCGCGGCTTCCAGGCGATTCACGAGTCGGACATGCTGCTGCTGCCGGACGTGACCACCGCTTTCATCGACCCGTTCCGGGTGCAGAAGACGCTGGCCTTGAACTTCTTCATCCACGACCCGTTCACGCGCGAGGCCTACTCGCGTGACCCGCGTAACGTCGCCAAGAAGGCCGAGGCTTACCTCGCCGCCAGCGGCATCGCGGACACCGCCTACTTCGGCGCTGAGGCCGAGTTCTACATCTTCGATTCGATCCGCCACTCCACCAGCGCAAACCAGGGTTTCTACCACATCGACTCGATCGAGGGTGCGTGGAACACGGGCGCGACCGCGGAGAGCGACGGCTCGGCAAACCGGGGCTACAAGCCCGGTTACAAGGGCGGCTACTTCCCCGTCGCGCCGACCGACCACTACGCCGACCTGCGTGACCAGATGGTCAGCAACCTGGTGGCCCTCGGCTTCACCGTCGAGCGGGCACACCACGAGGTGGGCACGGCCGGTCAGGCCGAGATCAACTACAAGTTCGGCACGTTGCTCGCAGCCGGTGACGACATGCAGCTGTTCAAGTACACGGTGAAGAACACCGCCTGGCACGCGGGCAAGACCGCGACCTTCATGCCCAAGCCGCTCTTCGGGGACAACGGCTCGGGCATGCACACCCACCAGTCGCTGTGGATGGGCGACGACAACCTGGTCTGGGACGAGGTCGGCTACGGCGGCATCAGCGACGCGGCTCGCTACTACATCGGCGGCCTGATCGCCCACGCGCCCGCGCTGCTCGCGTTCACGAACCCCACGACGAACTCCTACCGCCGGCTCGTGCCGGGCTACGAGGCGCCGATCAAGCTCGTCTACTCGCAGCGCAACCGCAGCGCCTGCGTGCGCATCCCGCTCGGGTCGAAGAGCCCGAAGCTCAAGCGCCTGGAGTTCCGCACCCCCGACCCGTCGTGCAACCCGTACCTCGCGTTCAGCGCGATGCTGATGGCCGGCATCGACGGCATCAAGAACAAGATCGAGCCACCCGACCCGATCGACAAGGACCTCTACGACCTGCCCCCCGAGGAGCACGCGGCCGTCAAGCAGGTGCCGGGTTCGCTGCTCGAGGTGCTGGGCGAGCTGGAAGCCGACCACCAGTGGCTGCTGGAAGGCGGGGTGTTCACCCAGGACGTCATCGACACCTGGATCGAGTACAAGCGCATCGAGGAGCACGACGCGGTCGCCCTGCGTCCCCACCCCTACGAGTTCGGCCTGTACTACGACGTGTAGCAGACCTGGGTCATACCTGGGCCGCCACCAGGCATCGGGAGAAACGTGGTTCTACGGAACGCAGTTGGCTCGTGCGTGCGTGCGTTCCGGTGGCTCTGGCCGATATCGGAAACGGTATCGGATCGGGTCGCGGCGTCACCTACCCCCGATCGATACCGACTTCGATATCACCTGGCGCGTCTCCCGTACGCGATCCGTGGACACCGAGGCGAGACCCTGGAGGACCTCGTATCGCTCGACCCTCACGCTGAGTTGCTGCCGAAACACCGATCAGGTTCTAGCCCGGCGGGGCTTTGGGCCGGATGTTCTGGTTCAGGTGGAACACGTTCTCCGGATCGTAGCGAGCCTTGATCTCGGCGAGTCGGTCGTGGTTCACGCCGTACACGGACGGTCCGCTCGCGCCATCGTCGTCTTCGCTCAGGTAGTTCACGTATCGCCTGTCGAGCATCTGCGGTTCCATCGCGGAATACGCCTCCCGCGTCCACGTGACGTTTCGATCCGAGACCGCGGGATCCATCCAGACCGACGTCAACAGGTAGTCGAACCCCGCCTCGCGATGCGGCACCGCGGTCTCGGTGGCTCCAACGCGTGTCGCCGCCCCGTGGAAGTGCTCCACCACGGCGCCCGTCATCGGGGATGGGCATGCGGCGAAGGTCTCGATCATGTGCTCGATCGCCTCGTCGTCGAACTCGCGAAGGAAGCTCGACTTCCAGTAGTTGAGCGACCCCTTCGGGTAACCCTCGTCGAACATCGTGTTGATCGCCGGATACGGCATCGGCCCCACCTGCGCGATCAACGGCGAACCGAACTCGAGCAACGGCTTCAGCTGGGCGTTCGCGGCCTCCTCGCCGCCCGAATGCCCCACGACCGCCACCGCGATGGGGACCCCCGATCCGTCTGGCGCGTGGCCGAGCCCGGCGAACGTGTAGAGCTCGTCGTCGACGTCGTCGGAGAAGTCCCTGTAGAAGCGCAGGAAGTCACGGGCGGCCTCGAACGGGTGGGCGATCACGCCGCCCACGATCTCGGTGACCGGATGGAGCCGGTACGTGAGCGAGGCCGCCACACCGAAGTTCGCGCCGGCTCCTCGCAGAGCCCAGAAGAGGTCGGCCTGCTCGTTCGTGCTCGCGTTCACGATCGCTCCATCGGCGGTGACGAGCTCAACCGACACGAGGTTGTCCGCCGCCATCCCGTACGAACCCATGAGGTAGCCGAACCCGCCGCCCAGGGTCAGCCCGCCGATCCCCGTCGTCGAGATCACCCCTCCCGTCGTGGCGAGCCCGTGCACGGCGGTCGCGGCGTCGAGCTCTCCCCACGTCACGCCACCTTGGGCGCGGACGGTTCGAGCCTCCGGATCGACGTCGATCCGCTTCATCGGTGCAAGGTCGATCATCACGCCGCCCTCGGTCACGGCGCGACCCGCAACCCCGTGGCCTCCTCCACGGACCGAGACCTCGAGCCGATGGGCGCGGGCGAAGTCGATCGCGGCGGCCACGTCGCGGACGCTCGTGCACCGCGCGATCAGCCCGGGATGCTTGTCGATCAGGCCGTTGTAGATGTGCCGCGCGGCGTCGTACCCGCGGCTCTCCGGTACGAGCAGCTCTCCCGAGAACGAACCGGCGAGCTCGCCCACCATCGCATCATCGATCCTGGTTGCTTCCATCGAGGTCCTCCTCCCTCGGGCGGCAGCGAGCCAATCGCCGCGCCTCCCGCGAACCTTCTCTCCTCCGGTTCCCGTCGAGCCGACCATCGAGACCGCCACGCCTCCTCCGTTGCTCGGTTTCGACGCCGATCGTGCACTGAGGCCCTCAGACGGCGATCGTGAACCGATCAATGGCCTGGTCGCTGCGTTCAAGTGTTCCGCTCGTGGCCGAATCGCGCTAGGGTCCACCTCAGATGGAATTCCGCGTCCTCGGGCCGCTCGAGGTGGCCGACGGGGGACGTCTCATCCCGTTGGGCGGGGCGAAGCAGCGGGCGCTCCTCGCGGTCCTGATCCTCAACGCGGGCCGCGTCGTGCCCACAGAGCGGCTGATCGACGAGCTGTGGGGCGAGCGGCCGCCGCCGACCGCGGCCCACACGGTGCAGGTCTACGTCTCGCAGCTACGGAAGGCGCTGGGGTCGACGTCGGTGCCGGGCTCGACCGTCCTCGCCACCGAGGGCCGCGGATACGTGCTCCGCATCGAACCGTCGGCCACCGACCTCCATCGGTTCGAGCGCCTCGCCGAGACGGGCCGGCGAGCCCTGGGGGCCGGCGACCCCGACGCCGCCCGGCTGCTCCGCGATGCGCTCGCGCTGTTCCGCGGGTCGCCGCTCCAAGGCCTCGCCTCCGACGACTTCGCCAGGGTGGACCTCACGCGCATCGAGGATGCAAGGATGGCCACGGTCGAAGACCGGATCGACGCGGACCTGGGGCTGGGACGTCACGGCGAGGTCGTCGGTGAGCTGCGGGCCTTGGTCGAAGAGCACCCGCTGCGCGAGCGCCTCCGTTCCCAGCTCATGCTGGCGTTGTACCGCTCCGGCCGACAGGCCGACGCGCTCCAGGTCTACCGCGAGGGCAGGCGGGTGCTCGCCGACGAGCTCGGGATCGACCCGATGCCCGAGCTCCAACGGCTCGAGCAGGCGATCCTGCGCCAGGACCCGGAGCTGGACCTCGTCCAGGCAGCAGCGAACGGATCACGATCCTCCTCAACCCCACCCCAGCCCGAACCGACCGAGCACGTCCCGACCCGGAGCGAGCGGAAGTTCGCGACGGCGCTGTTCGCGGATGTGGTCGGGTCGACGGCCCTCGCCGAGCGAGCAGACCCCGAAGTCGTTCGATCGTTGATCGGCCGTGCCTTCCAGCGACTCGCCGCCCAGGTCGAGCGGTACGGGGGCGTGACCGAGAAGTTCATCGGCGACGCCGTGCTCGCGGTGTTCGGCGTGCCGGCCGCCCATGAGGACGACCCGGAACGTGCCGTCCGGGCGGCGCTCGACATGCAGTCCTCCATGACGGCCCTGAACGAAGAGCTCGCCGCCGAGGGCAGGTCCTCGCTCGCGATCCGCATCGGGATCGAGGCAGGCGAGCTCCTCGTGGAGCCGGACCGAGTGACCGGCTCACGGGACCGGATGCTCACCGGCGATGCGATGAACACCGCCGCGCGGCTGCAGACCGCCGCCGATCCCGGACAGGTGGTCGTGGGACCGGCCGCCCACGAAGCCTCGAAGGCCACCGTGGAATACGTCGAGCTGGGAGAACTGTCGCTCAAGGGCAAGGCAGAGCCGGTTCCTGCATGGGCGGCCGTCGAGAGCACCCCGATCCCACGTGACGAACGACCGACCGCGCTCCGGGCGCGTCTGATCGGACGCGACGACGAGCTCGCGCTCCTCATGCAGATCCTCCGCCGTGTCGAACGCGACGCTCGTCCGGCACTCGTCACGATCGTCGGAACGGCGGGTGTCGGGAAGTCCCGGCTGGTCACCGAGCTGTCGAACTCGCTCGCGAAGCAGCCCACGCCCGCGACCTGGCGCAAGGGTCGGTGCCTCGCGTACGGGAACGTTTCGTACTCCGCCCTGGCCCAGGCCGTGAAGCAGGAGTGTGGCATCCTCGAGGACGACCCGGCGGACGAGGTGGCTCGCAAGACGGCCCAGGTCGTCCAGGAGCTGTTCGGGGAACTCAGCGTCGTCCCCATGATCGAGGCGCTGGTCGGCTCGACCACCGAGCGGTCCTTCAGCAGGGAGGACCTGTTCGAAGCCTGGCGTCGATTCCTCGCGAGGAAGGCGATGAGCGCCCCGCTCGTGCTGCTGCTCGACGACATCCACTGGGCGGACGAAGGTCTCCTCGACTTCATCGATTACGCGGTCGACTGGACCGAGGGGCCCGTGCTCTTCCTGACCCTGGCCCGCCCCGAGCTGCTCGAACATCGCCCTGGGTGGGGCGGGGGGAAACGGAACTACTCGGCGATCTACCTCGATCCACTCACGCCCGTCGAGACCGAGGACCTGGTTGAAGACCTCCTCTCGGCTCCGCTCCCCGCCCCGCTCACGGACCTCGTCGTCGACCGCAGCGGGGGGAACCCCCTGTTCACCGAGGAGGTCGTCCGCATGCTGATCGACCGCGGCATCCTCGCGCCGACAGACGGGGCCGGGTGGGAGGTCGCACGCGAGACCGACGAGCTCGCGGTTCCCCGCTCGATCCACGCGTTGATCGCCGCGCGCCTCGACTCCCTGCCCGACGACGAGAAGGCCATGCTCCAGGACGCGGCCGTCGTCGGCCGCTCGTTCTGGCTCGGCATCATCCAGCGATTGCGCAACGTGTCGCCACGGCAGACCGATGACGTGCTGGCCCGGCTCCGCGTGAAAGAGCTCGTCGTGCCACGCGACCCACCCGCGTTCTCGGGCGAGACGGAGTTCATGTTCCGCCACGTGCTGTTCCGCGACGTCGCCTACGAATCGCTCCCGAAGGCTTCGCGAGCCGACAAGCACATCGAGGTCGCTCTCTGGGCCGAGGAACAAGCCGGGGACAGACGCGACGAGATCGCGGAGCTGCTCGCCACGCACTACGCGCAGGCCCTGCGGTTCCGGATCGAGCTCGGCGATCCCGCCGCGGACCTGCAGAGGCAAACGCAGCGATGGGCGCTCGCGGCCGGCGAGCGGACGTTGCGTCTCTGGCAGCAACGGGAGGCGGCGCACTGGCTCCGGAGCGCTGCCGAGCTCGCCGACGGGATCGACCTGCCGATCGAGGAGCGAGCCGCAGCCTGGGAGTCGGCCGCGCGAGCGTCCGAAGGCATCGACCCCTACCCCGATGTCGCCGCCGCCTTCGAGCGAGCGCTGGATCTGTACGGCTCGCCCGGACGTGATGCGGACGTCGGACGGATCGAGGCATGGCTGGCCCACGTCGCGTTCCAGTCTGGCGACGAGCCAGAGGTCCTGCGGTGGGCGGAACGAGCGCTCGAGCACCTGGAACCGTTCGGCGACAGCCAAGACCTCGCGCTCGCACAGATCCACCTCGGTTGGAATCAGCATCGGCAGGGCCGCGACGACGAGGCGGAGCCGAACCTGCGCCGGGCGCTGGCGATCGCCGAGCGGACAGGAGATCCACTCACTCGGGGACGGGCGATGCTGTCGCTCGGCATGCTCACGTACAAGACCGGTCGTTCCGAGGAGGGCATCGCGCTGCTCGACCAGTCGCTCGAGATCGCTCGAGAGGCAGGTGACCTGCAGTTCCTCCTGACCGCCCTCCTCGTGATCTCCGAGGCGATGGAGCTCATCGCGAGCGACTATCGGCGGGCGGAAGCCCTGGTGCGAGAGGGCCTCGAGCTGGCGAGGCGGGCCGGGCACGTCGAGCAGGTGGCCTGGATGCAAGGGAACCTGGCCGACTATCTGGTCGACATGGGCAGGCTGCACGAGGCCGAGGCTCCGGCCCGCGAAGGGCTCGAAGCTGCCCGCGCCTCGGGTGAGCCTCCGCGCATCGGCTACAGCCTGGCCATGCTCGCGTACCTGATGGTGCTCAGGTCGGAGCTCGACGAGGCGGGCCGACTGCTCGAGGAGCTCCGGGAGACGGTCGGGCTGGGCGCGGAGACCTACCACGAGGGGTGGGCCGACCTGATCGAAGCGCTGATCGCCCGGGCGAAGGGCGAGGAACACCGAGCCGTGGACCTGCTGGTCGACGGAGCTGGACGGGCACCCGACCGGCTCGAGCCGTGGGCGGGGCAGCTGCTCATGCTCGAATGCATCCGGTCGTTGGTCAAAGACGGACGCCCCGGCGAGGCGAAGCCGTTCCTGGCGACGCTCGCCGAC
>JBOGVO010000155.1:0-14238 GCA_050692855.1 Actinomycetota bacterium
CGGCCGCCCCGGCCACGACCCCCTCCCGCGAGGCCCCGTTGCCCACGGGCAACCTCCCCACGCCGAAGAAGGGCGTCGACGACAAGCACCGCCTGCTGGCGCTCGTGCCTCCCGAGGGCATCCAGCGCGTCGAGCGCGAGCAGGGCGACCGCGTCAACGTCTGGCCTCACCTGCTGATCGAAGAGTTCGTCGCGATGTTCATCCTGCTCGCCGCGCTGACGTTCTTCTCGGCGTTCATCAACGCTCCGCTGCGTGAGCTCGCGAACCCGAACCTCACGCCCAACCCGTCGAAGGCCCCGTGGTACTTCCTCGGCCTGCAGGAGCTGCTGCGCTACTTCCATCCGATGATCGCGGGCATCGCGATCCCGACGTTCATCCTGGTCGGGCTCGCCGCGGCCCCCTACGTCGACCGCAACCCGAGCATCAGGCCGGGCGACCGCAAGATCGCGATCACGATGTTCACGATCCTGTTCATGTTCGGGGGCGTCCTCACGATCATCGGCTCGTTCTTCCGCGGCCCCGGCTACAACTGGATCTGGCCCTGGGCCCAGGGGGTGTTCTTCGAGCTGTGAGCACGCTGCCCCTCGACCTGCTGGGCATCTCGACGCCGCTCGTCGCGGCGATCCTCGCGTTCATCGTGCTCGACATCTTCGCGATCGTGTTCGGCCTGTCCTTCGCGCGAGCGAACCGCGCCGCACGCGAGACCGCAGACGGCCAGATCGAGGTGGCCGGCAAGCCAGTCAAGACGCTGTCGCGACGCGACTTCTTCCGTCGGTCGCTGCTGACGTCGTTGCTGGTGTTCGGCGCGCAGTTCGGAGGAGCCACGATCGCGTTCCTGTGGCCAAACCTGAAGGGCGGCTTCGGATCGCTGGTCGACGCTGGCAACATCGACGACATCAAGGCCGAGATCGGCGACAACGGCGTGGCCTACAACGGCACCGGCCGCTTCTACGTCGTGAGCTACAACGGGTCGCCCACCGGCGACGTCGACTACACGACCGAGGGGGTCACCGCCGAGGGCATCATGCCCCTGTACCAGCGGTGCGTGCACCTGGGCTGCCGGGTGCCGTTCTGCCAAGCCTCACGGTGGTTCGAGTGTCCGTGCCACGGCTCGAAGTACAACGGCGCCGGGGAGTACCGGCTCGGCCCGGCGCCCCGAGGCATGGACCGGTTCAAGCTCGAGATCACCGACGGGAACGTGGTCGTCGACACGTCCGAGGTGATCCTCGGCCCGGCCCGTGGGACCGACACGATCGACCAGCCGCCGCAGGGCCCGTTCTGCGTGGCGACCGGCTAGAGGCCTCGAGGGAAGGAACGAACGACCGAGATGCGCGCCCCGAACATGCTGGCCGCGACGACGACCGCGGGCGTCGTGCTGGTCGTGCTGGGCGCGATCTTCGTCGTCGCGGCCGCGGCGGCGTTGTACTTCCGCAGCCGCCAGAAGGAGCGGCCGGTCGACATCCCGCGCGGCATGCGACCCGGCCCGGCCGACGCGGCGCTCGAGACGCCGCTGCTGCAGAAGCTGCAGGGCTGGGGCGTGGTGCTGGTCGCCTTCTTCGTGGTCTTCGTGCCGTACAGCTGGCTCACCGAGCCGTCGAACAACCTGAAACAGGAGGAGGATCTCGAGGTGCTCGCCTTCGACCGGGGCGAGCTCGCGGTGCAGAACTTCTCCGAGGAGAACCAGCTCGGCGTCGGCTGCGTGCGGTGCCACGGCCCCGAGCTCCGCGGCGGTGTGATCCAGGCCGGCGACACGATCGCTCGCCCGCCGAACCTCACCAACATCTGCGCCGGCCCGTTCGGGGATCCACCACACCCCGCGATCCTGTCCCAGGACGACATCTATCAGGTGATCGAAGAGGGCCGCCCGCCGGACCGGCCCGTCATGCCGTCGTGGAGCATCAGGTTCCAGGGCGCTCTCAACGACCAGCAGATCAACGACCTCGTCGTCTTCCTGGTGAAGACGAGCTCCGAGAACGTGCCGTTCGAGGACAACGTGTGCCTGAACCCCGAGGCTTCGGCTCGGGCGCTCGCGGAGACCGACCTGAACCCGAGGGACCCGTAGATGGAACAGCACAGCTGCCTCGGGTTCGCGGTCGAGTGCGGCACCCTCTGGAAGGGCGCCGGCGTCACGATCATGGGCTTCACGCTCTTCATCTTCAGCGTGTACGTGCTGCTGATCGCGATCGTCGGACGCTGGCTCGGCTTCCTGGTGCTCGCGGTCTCGTTCTCGGGCTGGATGATCATGCTCTCGGCGCTGTGGCTCTTCGGCTTCTGGTCCCAGGGCCTCGAGACCCCCACGAACCTGGGGCCACGCGGATCGGAGCCGGCGTGGGTCGCGGTCGAGGCCGCGGTCGACGAGACCTCGACGCGTTTCGAGACCTACTCGAGCTGGCCCCGTGAGCCGTGGGCCGTGCCCGATCTCGCAGACGCCGACCAGTCGGCCGACGTGCAGAGCGCCAGCGGCGCCGTGACGACGTTCCTCGCGGAGCAGACGAACGAGGAGCTGGGGCTCGCCGAGACCGATCCGACCGCGATCCAGGGCAGCCAGTTCGCGGTCGACTCGATCAGGTTCGCGAACGAGGGCGACGGCACGAAGCTCGCCGTCGTGCAGTCCCACTTCACCGGCGGCGGCCCGCTGTGGACGGTCTCGCTCTACTTCGACTCGGGCAGCGTGCCTCGCTACTCGTACATGTTCCTGGGCGGCTCGATCGTGGCGTTCCTGGTCTTCCTGCCGCTGCTCGACCGCGCTGAGAAGAAGCGCAAGGAGTTCCTCACAGGCGGCGGAGCGCCCGCCTGGTACGGACCGGCTTAGCCAGCCTCATCTGGGAAGGACGAGCCCATGATCGCCAACATCGAGGTCCCGCTGCTCGAGCAGGGAAGCGTGCAGTTCATCCTGATGGGCATCATGATCATCGTCATCTTCATCGCGCTCTGGGTCACGATCTCGAAGTAGCGACGAGTCCATCACGCGCCGGTGACGTCCGCCACGGCGCGGCCCCGCCTCTTCACGTCGGCGAGCGTCGCCTTGCGCTGTTCGTAGAACGCGAGGATCTGCAGCTCGACCGCGAGGTCGACCTTGCGGACCGACACCCCTGGGGGGACCGCGATCATCGCGGGCGCGAAGTTCAGGATCGATCGCACACCGGCCTCCGTGAGACGATCGGCCACCTCCTGCGCCGCCGCGGCGGGGGTCGCGATCACACCGATCGCGATGTCGAGTTCCTCGACCAGTCGAGCCAGCGAGTCGACGTGAGCGATCTCAAGTGCGCCGACCCGTTCCCCCACGCGGGCGTCGTCGTCGTCCACGAGCGCCGCGATCCGGAACCCTCGCTCGGCGAACCCACCGTAGTTCGCGAGGGCATGGCCGAGGTTGCCGATGCCGACGATCACGATCGCCCAGTGCTGCGTGAGCCCGAGCTCGCGACGGATCTGATGGATCAGGTAGGCGACGTCGTAGCCGACGCCCCTCGTGCCGTAGGAGCCGAGGTGGGACAGGTCCTTGCGCACCTTCGCGGAGTTCACCCCGGCCGCCTCGGCCAGCTCGTCGCTCGAGACCGTGCCGCCGCCGGCCTCGGCCAGGTCGACCAACGCTCGAAGGTAGACGGGGAGCCGACCCACGGTGGCCTCGGGGATCGACCGATCCCTCACCACCGGCATGCGCTCCGCTGCATCGGCTCAGCCTAGCTCGACCGTCGCACCGTTCACAAGGTCACAAGCGAGGCGACCGCTGCATCAGGCTCGGACGAGATCGGCGAAGGCATGGGCATCGACGGTGTACTCGAAGACCTCGGCGCCACCGATCGTGACCACGGGGATCCGCACGCCGTAGTCGCGCAGCAACGCGTCATCGGTCTCGATGTCGACCTCCTCGAGGTCGAAGGGCGTTCGGTCGCGCTCGGCCAGGACCACCTCGCGGGCTTCGTCGCAGAGGTGACAGCCCGGACGGGAGTACAACACGACCTTCGTGGGCGGCATCGGCGCAGAGCGTACCGGCGGCACCGGGTTCCGGGGCCAAGCTCCGGCCTGTCCGGCCAAAGGTCCGGGATGTCCGGCCAAGGACGGGAGGTCCGGCCAAGGTCCGGGAGGTCCGGAGAGGTCTGGGAGGATACGCCCCATGCGCGAGGGCGACCGCGACGATCTGGAGCTGCACCGCCGCCTCACCGACGGCGATCGCTTGGCCTTCGACGAGCTGTACCGACGGTACTCCTCGTCGGCATACGGGCTCGCGTACCGCATCACCGGGCAGCAGCTGCTCGCGCAGGATGTCGTGCACGATGCGTTCATGGCGCTCTGGCGGGCGCCGGAGGCGTTCGATCCGGCCAGGGGCGCCTTCCGCACGTTCTTCCTCTCGCTCGTGCACCATCGGGCGGTCGACACGGTTCGGCGCGAGGAGCGCATCCGGGCGCGCCAGCAACGAGCGGCGAACCTCGAGCCGCCGGCCGTCGAAGACCCTGCGGAGGGCGTAGTCGATGCGGCCGAGGTGGCCGACCGGCGGCTCGAGGTCCGTGCGGTGCTCGAGACGCTTCCCCCGGAACAACGACAGGTGCTCGAGATGGCGTATTTCGACGGATCGACGCAGGTGCAGATCGCCGAGCGACTCCAGATCCCCCTCGGCACCGTCAAGACCCGCACGCTGGCGGCGATGCGCAAGCTCAGAGGAGCGCTCGCCCGCTCATGAACCAGGACCCGGAGGATCGAGTGATCGAGGACCACGACCACATCGAGGAACTGCTGGCCGGCTACGTGCTGCGGAGCCTCTCCGGCGACGACGCCGCCGAGGCCGACCGGCTGCTCTCCGAGCACGTGCCCGGATGCGGCGCCTGCCGTGACTCGCTCGCGACCTTCCAGCTGCTCTCGGCCGACCTCGCGTTCGCGGCCGAGCCGATCGCGCCGCCCGAGACCCTGCTCCCCCTCCTGCACCGCGAGCTGGAGCCGCCCTCGCCCCGTCGCAGGCCGATCCAGATGTTCGCCGTGGCCGCCGGGGTCGCCGTGGTGGTGGGCCTCGCCGGTCTCACGGTCAGCCAGAACATCCGGGCGAACAACGCCGACGGGCGTGCCGACGCGCTCGCGAACGCGGCGCAGCTCGCGGGCCGCCCAGACGCGCGACTCGTACCCGTCGGCCCGGTGAACGAGGTCTCGGCCCCCGGCGAGGAGGAGTTCTATGTGATGGGCGAGGGCGTGCCCTCCCCGCCCGCGGGCATGGTCTACCGGGTCTGGCTCGTGTCGGGCGAGACGTCGACCTTCGTGGGCGACTTCCTGCCCGAGGGCGGCCGGGTGTTCCTGGTGGTGCCGTTCGACCCCAGCAGCTACGACGACCTCTGGATCTCGGTCGAGCCGACCGGCTCGCCCGCCGACGCGCCGACGAACGTGCAGTGGCGCGCCTCGGAGTCGGCCATCTCCGACGCCGCCGCCTGAGCCGATCCCGACATCAGGAGGCCCGCTCCGCCGCCGTCTCGGCCGGCGCGGCCACAGGTCGGCCGGCGCGCAGGAATCCCAGGAACATCACCACGATGCCGACCGCCAGAGCCGCCGAGAACGACGCCAGGTATCCCAGCGCCGCGAACGCCGAGCCGAAGCCCGCGATCACGCTCGCACCGAGGGCGATCAGCAGGGTGCCGACGAACCGGTCGCGGAGCTCGCGGCGTCCGCGCATGCGCCAGGCCGACCACAGAGCGCCTCCGAGGAGCACGAGGTACGAGGGGATCGAGATCAGCTGCGGCAGCCGGTGCGCCTCCGACCCGTCGCCGAACACGTGCTTGCCGGACGGCAGGTCCGCGGCGAGCGCCGCGGCATCGAACGATGCGCCCCGCAGCACCGAGACGGTGTAGGCGGTCACGAAGACGAGCACGATCCACACGCCGGCCTGGAACACACGGTTGCGGACCAGCAGCATCAGCTCACCGCCGGCCAAGAACGGCACGTTCAACACCGCTCCCAGAGCCCAGTACAGCTTGAACTCTCCGGTGGTCCAGCCCCCGGAAGCTCCCAGCGCGACGGCGGCCGAGGCCAGCGCGTACATCATGAGCGCGACGGCCCAGGCGAGCTGGTACGGGCGGCGGCGGGCCCCGTACTGCCTCGCGACCAGGCCGGCGAAGACCGCGGCGACCACGGCGGCGACCAGCGGGAACAGCCACATGGCCCTCAGCATACGGGGCCCCATCTCACCGACGCCGGCGCTCCGGCTGCCTACGATAGAGTCGTGAGCATCCCCGAGCTGCTCTTCTCCTCCGCCGCGTTCTTCGCCCGTCCGCTCTCGAACACGTTCCGCATCGTGGCCGAGACCGGCTACACGGGCGTCGAGGTCATGGTCACCAAGGATCCCGCGAGCCAGGACCCCGAACGCATGCGGGCGCTCGCGAACGAGCACGGCCTCACGATCGGCGCGATCCACGCGCCCGCTCTGCTCGTGACCAGGAAGGTGTGGGGCACGGATCCGATCGGCAAGATCGACCGGGCGATCCAGGTCGCCGAGCAGGCCGAGGTGCCGACCGTCGTGATGCACCCGCCGTTCCGGTGGCAGTCGGCGTACCGCCGCTGGCTCGACGATGAGCTGCCGATCCTGGAGCGGCGCACCGGCGTCACCGTGGCGATCGAGAACATGTTCCCCCTGCGCTTCGGACGACGGGGCGTCACGCTCCACTCGAACCAGGACCTCGACGAGCTCGAGGGGCTGCCGCATCTCGTGCTCGACACGAGCCACGCCGCAGTCGCGGAGCACGACCCCATCGAGGTCCGTCGCCGGTTCGGCGACCGCCTCCGGCACGTGCACCTGTCCGACAACGCGGGCAAAGGATGGGACTCCCACCTGCCGCCCGGGCAGGGGGTGCTCGATCTCGACGCCTTCTGTGACGACCTCGCGGCCGACGGCTATCGAGGAGCGGTCTCGCTCGAGGTCGACCTGCGGACGTACCTCACCGATCCGGCTCGTCTTCGGGCGGTGATGGTGCAGATGCGCGAGCGCGCCGAACGGGCCCTGAGCTCGGGCGTGCAGGGCGCGCCGTAGCGATGCGCCGACCGACCTTCATCATGATCGTCGTCCTGTTCGTGCTGATCGTCTCGGCGGCGGTCGCACAGCTCGTCATCGCGAGCGGCGACGCCGATCGACCGTTGCCCGGGCCGGCGAGCCCGGGCCAGCTGCCGAGCGCCTCGCCGACGACATCGGCATCGACCTCGGCACCCGCCTCCGCCTGAGGCCTGAGGATCAGAGGCCTGAGGATCACCTCACTCGAGGACCACGGCGCTGCCCGCGCGGAGGTTGAGCATCTGGGCTGCGCTGCCCCGGTTCACGACGAGAGCCAGGTAGCCCTGCGAGTCGACGATCGCGGCGAGCACGCCTTCGGGCACATCGGCGAAGATCGAGACGAGCGGCACCTGTCGCCCCGCCACGGCGAGCGGGTTGCCGAGGCCCGCGGCGTCGAGATCGACGGGGCGGGCGCTCAGCTGCACGTTCCCGAACGCGTCGACGTCGACCACTCGCGTTCCGACCGCGCCGGGCGTGACCATCGGACCGGGCATGTCCACGATCCGAAGCGCATCCGGCTCGATCGACGGCCCCACCTCCTCGAGCGAGACCCCAGCGGCGAGGTGCGCTCCGGCCGGTGCGAAGACGTCGCGACCATGGAACGTCTTCGAGACGGGATGCAGCATCACACGGTCGTCCTGGATCGAGACCGCCGCCTTCACACCGCCGAGCGACGCCCACGCGAGGGAGAGCAGGCCGTTGTCGGGTCCCACGAGCATGGCCCCCGTCGCCGCGAGGACGGCGATCGAGCGGCGTTCGGAGCCGACCCCCGGATCGACGACGGCCACATAGACGGCGTCCGAGGGCATGTAGGGGGTGGCGCGTCCGATCGCGACCGCGCCGCGCAGCACGTCCTGTCGCGGCACGGAATGGGTGAGGTCGATCACACGCGAGCCCGGCGCGATGGCGGCCATGACCCCGTGACAGACCCCCACGAACACGTCGGCGAGCCCGTAATCCGTGCAGAAGACGATCGGCCTCGTCACGACGAGCTCTCGTCGTCGGCGGGGGCTTCGGGCAGGAACTGCGCGAGCCAGCGCAGCAGCAGCTGCCGAACGTTCGGGCCCTGGTTGCCCTCGAGCAGGTCGGTGCCGTGGTCCTCCGACGGGAAGATCTCCACGCGCTTGGGTGGGATGCTGAGGTCGTAGAGCTGCTGGGCGGACTCGGCCGCCACGGCGTCGCCGTTGCCCGCGATGAAGAGCTTGGCGGCGCTCGTCGACGAGAGTTGCTCCGGCGTCACGGTGAGCCCCCCGATCGACATCGGCGCCGAAAGCGTGGCGACGGCACCGATGCGCGACCCCAGCTGGGAGGCCGCCACCAGGGCGGCCGTCCCGCCCATGCTGGCGCCGATCGCGCCGATCCGGGGCACGCCCTCTGACCGCAGGAACCCTGCGGCCGCCTCCACGTCCTGCCACAGCTGCGCCTCGTCGGCCTCCCCGCCGGAGCACCCGTCGTCGCCGCCGGGACAGTATCCACGGAAGTTGAAGGCGAGCGCCCGGTACCCTTCGTCGGCCAGGGTCTCGGCGAATCCGTACCACGACGTCTGATCGGCGGGTTGCATGTGGGCGAGCACCACCCCGGCCGAGGAGCCAGGGTCGCCGAAGAGGCGTCCGTCGATCTCCACGCCGTCGGCGGTGGTGAAGGAGACGGCCTCGGACCCGGCCGGAGGCGAGGCCGGAGCCCCGTCGCCACAGGCCGCAAGGACGAGGGTCGCGACCGACATCGCGACCGCGAGCCGGACGAGCCGGAACCGGGACGCGTGCACGGCCGGTCGCGCTTACTTACCCAGCTTCATGCGCTGGTGCCGCGTGCGCTTCAGAAGCTTCTTGTGCTTCTTCTTGCGCATCTTCTTGCGGCGCTTCTTGATCAGCGACGGCAAGCGGTAGGCCTTTCACTCGGTTCCGAAGAGGTTCCGGAGGTCGACGCGCTTCACGCGGAAGGTCTCCCCCAGACGGACGGACCCTAGTCTAAGCGCTTTCGGCGGCTCTGCCACGGGCGAGATCAGGCGCAGCCCTTGATCCTGGGGCACGTACTCGAGGTAGCCGAGCCCCGTGAACCCGCCGGCGCCGTCGGACAGCCCCACCAGCAGCCGGTCGAGCTCACGCAGATCGAACAGGGGCGGCAAGGTCGGCATGAACACGGTGGGCTTCACGCGGAACCGCTGCAGCTCGCCTTCGAAGTAGCCGGCCATGGCGCGTTCACGCTGCTCGGACCGGTGGTCGACCGTCGTCGGCACCACCTTCGGATGCACCGGCAGCGTGGCGAGCTCGACGCCGAAGAATCGCTGGATCACTCCCAGGACGGGCTCGAGCTCCTCCCCTCGCTGCAGCCCCACGACGAGATCGGGCTCGAGCAGATCGACCTTGTAGTACTTCACGAGCTGCCCCCAGATGCCGCTCACCATCGCGCTCGTATCGACCACGATCAGGTCGGCGCCTTCGGCTCGGCCCCGGTCGCGCAGGCGGGCCAGGGCGCCCACGAGCGGCAGCACATGCCCCTGCGGGCTCGTCGAGCCGACGAAGCCGAGCGCGTCGGGGTGCGAGAGGCGCTCGAAGGTGAGGTCGTCCGGGCTGCGGATGTGCTTGAGCCCCACCGTAGCGGGCGGTCCAACGGTCTTCTGAGCCACGTCGGCATCGAGGTAGGCCACGGTGCGGCCGAGGCGAAGCGCGAACGCCGCCGTGGCGCGCGCCAGGGTGCTCTTCCCGGCATCCAAGCCGCCAACGAACAGCACCGTGCGCGCCTCGCGCGCGGCTCGATCGACGAGCCGGTCGTGCTCGTTCACTGCGCCCGCTCCGTTCCCACGGAGGTCGGCTTGGACGCGTCGGCGTCGGAACGGGCGACCGGCCTCAGCCGGCCTCGGTGTACCGCTCCATCAGGTAGCTGTGGACGTCTTCCTCACGGAGCCGATAGCTCCGGCCCACCCGGACGGCGGGCATCTCTCCGGTCTTGATCATGCGGTAGACGGTCATCCTGGATACGCGCAAGAGGTCTGCGACCTCGTTGACGGTCTTCAGCCGAGCCTCGGTGAAGGGTTCTCTGGTCACGATGCGGCATCATAGGTTGTCCGGCAGGCCCGTGGATAGCCCGGGCGCGAAGGCGCAGGTCAGCGCGTGTGTGAACGGTTCGCGTGCCCGCGATGGTCAGGATCGGGCGGCGATCGCCTGGAAGCAGGGCCAGTACGCGTCCGGCTCCACGTGGTCGTCCATCACGACCACGACCTCGGTGCGACCCTGCGCCTTCGCCACGAGCAGGGCGGGATCGTTCACGTCGGCGATGGAGATCGTCTCGACGCCAGCCTCGATCGCGGCGCCGGCGAACCCGTGGTCGGCCACGACGAGGTCCGGGCGGCGCTCCGCGAGCATGCGCTCCATCGCGTCCGGCCGGTGGGTGTGGCGGGGCTCGTGGCCGTCGGTGAGCATCGCGACGCCGCCCCAGTGATCGATGCACCAGTCGTGGGGGAGGGAGCGCTCACGCCATCGTTCCTGGTTCGCGAGGCGCAGGACCTCGGCGCCGCCGTCGGCGAGCCACCGGTCGATCGCGTGGTACAGGAGGCCGAGCCCGACCGGATGCCCGGTCGCGACCACGACGAGCTCGCGGCCGGCCGTGGCGCGCGCGAGGCGCTCCCCCACGGCGCCGCACGCGTCGAGGATGGGTCCGGGCGCGATCTCGACCGGTCCGTACCGGGCATCGCGATCGATCGACGTGCCGGCTTCCTCCGCGACCAGTCCCAAGATGCCGTCGAGGTCGTGGGCGCCAGGCATGCCCGAGAGACCGAACAGCTTGTCGGGGTCGCCGTCGATCAGCATCAGGGCGTTGGACCGCACGTTGTCGAGGGGGTGGGTCGCGATGCCGGCGACGCCGCCCGCGACGAGCGCGGCCTGCAGGTCCTCCCGAGCATGGGGCGCCGGCGTCCACCGCCCGTCGAGCGAGGGCAGCCGGGCCGCGTGCCGCGCGATCACGTCCATGTCCGACGTGATGGTAGCTCGGCCTCCACTTGTCCCGGCCTGCGGCGTCCCATAGCCTCCTGCCATGCAAGCGTGCCCGAGCTGCGCTCGGGAGATCGTCGGCGACTTCTCGTTCTGCCCCCATTGCGGTGAGGCGTTGGCCGAGGCGCCCGCGCGGGAGCAGCGCAAGACCGTCACGGTCCTGTTCTGCGACGTGACGGGGTCCACGTCGCTCGGCGAGTCGATCGATCCGGAGACGCTCCGCGGGCTCCTCGCCCGCTACTTCGAGCGCATGAGAGCGATCGTCGAGCGCCACGGCGGGGTCGTGGAGAAGTTCATCGGCGACGCGATCATGGCCGTCTTCGGCGTGCCGGCCGCCCACGAGGACGACGCGCTCCGGGCCGTCCGGGCGGCGGCAGAGATGCGAGACGCGCTGCCGGAGATCGGCGTCCAAGCGCGGATCGGCGTCAACACCGGCGAGGTCGTGACCGGCACCGAGGAGCGGCTCGTGACGGGCGACGCCGTGAACGTGGCCGCGCGGCTGGAGCAGGCTGCTCCGCCGGGCGAGGTGCTGATCGGTGAACCGACCCTGGCCCTCGTGCGCGAGGTGGCCGAGGTGTCACCGGTCGAGCCGCTTGAGCTGAAGGGAAAAGGCGACCGCGTGCCCGCCTACCGGCTCCTCGGTGTGGGCGAGGCACCCGAGCGCCCCTACGGCACGCCGTTCGTCGGGCGCTCGCGCGAGATGGCGATCCTCCGCGCCGCGTGGGAACGTGCCCGGGCCGACCAGCGCTGCGAGCTCGTGACCGTGGTCGGCGACGCGGGCATCGGCAAGTCCCGGCTCGCCGCCGAGTTCCTCGCCACCGAGGACGCGACGGTCGCCCGCGGCCGTTGCCTCCCGTACGGGGAAGGGATCACCTACGTGCCGGTGATCGAGGTGCTGCAGCAGCTGCCCGGGCTGCCCCAGGACGACGCCGCCGCGGCCTCGATCCGGTCGTTGCTCGGGCAGAACGAGGCGACCACGACCGCGGAGGAGATCGCCTGGGCGTTCCGCAAGACCCTGGAGCGCGCCGCCGACGCCCGGCCGCTCGTCGTGGTCCTCGACGACATCCAGTGGGGCGAGGAGACGTTCCTCGACCTGATCGAGCACGTCGCGCTCCTGTCCGCCGACGCCCCGATGCTCGTCCTCTGCATGGCGCGGCCGGAGCTGGTGGACCGGCGCGCATCGTGGCCCGTCACGGCGGAGCTCCAACCCCTGGGTGAGCAGGACGTCGCCGAGTTGATCCCTGAGCACGTCTCCGCGGATCTACGGGGCAGGATCGCGCACGCTTCCGGCGGCAACCCGCTGTTCGTCGGGGAGATCCTGGCGATCGCCGACGAGGCCGACGGTGAGGTCGTCGTCCCGCCGACGTTGCACGCCCTGCTGGATGCCCGCCTGGACCGGCTCGCGCCGGCCGAGCGTGCGGTGCTCGAACTCGGCGCGGTGGAGGGCGAGGTCTTCCATCGAGGAGCCGTGCAGGCGTTGGCGCCCCATGGCACGCGCGTCACCCCGCTGCTGGCGACGCTCGCCAGGAGGGGGTTGATCGCTCCACACGCGCCGCAGCTTCGGGGTGAGGACGGCTTCCGGTTCCGCCACCTGCTGATTCGGGACGCGGCCTACGAGGCGCTTCCGAAGGCGACCCGCGCCGAGCTGCACCGGCGCTTCGCGTCATGGCTCGAGGACCACGGCGCCGGGCTGGTGGAGCTGGACGAGCTCGTCGGCTTCCATCTCGAGCAGGCCCACCGGTTCGGGGTCGAGCTCGGCATGCGCGACGACGAGCGACTGGCCGAAGCGGTCCGCCGGCGCCTGACCGCGGCCGGGCGCCGCGCCTTCCTCCGCGGCGACTTCGGCGCCGCGATCGGCCTGCTCGATCGTGCCGGCGCGCTGACGCCTCCGTCGGAGACCGACCTCCTCCTGGAGATGACCCGCGCCGACGCCTGGTTCGAGACGGGACGAGGCGACGAGTCGATCGCTCGGATGGACGCCATCGCGGCACGCGCCTCGGCCGCGGGCGATCCCGTGACCCACATGTGTGCCAGCCTGCTGGCGGTCGGGTTCCGCGCGAGCATCGAACCCGAGGGCACGACCGAGGAGCTCGAGGAACTGGCCAGGCGGGCACTGCCGGTGTTCGAGTCGGCGGGTGCGGATCTTCCGCTCTATGTCGTCTACCACGCGCTCGGCACGGTGGAGGTGGTGCGAGGCCGCATGGACGCGATGGCGGGGTACATGGACCGGGCGGCCGACCACGCTGCCGAGATGGGCGTACCACCGCACTTACTCGGATGGCGGGCCTCGGCTCGCGTCGAGGGCGCCACAAGCGTGCCGGAGGCGCTCGCATGGTTGGAGGAGCAGCAGGCGGCGGAGCCGAACGGTTTCCTCGACATGATGCGAGCGCACGCGCTCGCGATGGTGGGCCGCTTCGACGAGGCCCGCGCAATCCTCACCGACCTGCGGTCGGAGCTCCTCGATCGCGGAGCGGACGTCTGGCTCGGGGCGATGCTCGGCTTGCACTGGGCAGAGGTCGAACGGCTGGCCGGGGATCCCCTCGCCGCGGCCGAGGTCGGGCGGGAAGGGTGCAGGGTGCTCGAAGAGAGCGGCGAGCAGGGGTACCGATCGACCTCGGCCGGATACGTGGCGCTGGCCTGCTACGCGATCGACCGGCTCGACGAGGCCGACGAGTGGGCGGGGCTCGCGGCCGAGATCGGGGCGAGCGACGACGTCTACACCCAGATGTTGTGGCGACAGGCGCGCGCGAAGGTACTGGCTCGTCGTGGCCGGCAGGCCGACGCGGAAGCCATGATCCGCCGGGCGGTCGCGCTCGCGGAGGGCACCGACGGCATCGATGCACAGGGCTGGGCGTACGAGGACCTCGCCGAGGTGCTCTCGCTCGCCGGCCGAACGGAGGAGGCCGGGGACGCGCTCGAGGAGGCGCTCGTTCGCTACGAGCGGAAGGGAAATATCGTGATGGCCGCCCGCGCGCGCGAGCGTCTCGCGATGCTGCAGCACCGAGTCCCGCCGTAACCTCTGGCGATGGAGCTGAAGGGCGCCGTCGTCGTCGTCACGGGCGCATCGGCCGGCATCGGCGAGGCGACCGCGGTCGCCTTCGCCACGCGCGGGGCCCGTGTCGTGCTCGCGGCTCGACGTCTCGAGCGCCTCGAGTCGCTCGACCGCATCGAGCGAGCCGGGGGTCGGCGGTCGCGCTCCGGGTCGACGTGACCGAGCCGGGGGAGGTCGAC
>JBOGVO010000156.1:0-11260 GCA_050692855.1 Actinomycetota bacterium
GAAGATCGAGCGGTACGAGCTGACCCGGACGATCGACCCCAGGCATTTCTTCCCGACGATCGAGGCTGCGGTCCACGCGTACCGGTCCGAGTTCGGGCAGGAGTGGCGCGCGCCGCAGGGAGGTGACCGAGCATGACCGGGACGAGGCCGACGTTGATCCGGCGGCTGGCGGCGCTGATCGCGATCGTGGCGCTCGTGGCCGCGATCGTCGTCGTGGCGACGCTCGCCCTGTCGAACGTCGTCAACATCGTGATCGCGAGCGTCGGGATCTCGATCGTGATCGTGGCCGCGTGGTACTCGCTGTCACACCGCGGCACGGTGCGGCTGCTCGCCGTCGCGGCGATCGTGGTGGGCCTCGCGATCGTCGTCGCCGTGTTCGTCGTCGGGGACGCGCGGGTCTGGCCATGGATCGCCGTCGCGGCCGCGGCCGTGATCTCGGTGGGGGCCGCGGGCGTCGCGCTCCGCGAGCCCCACCACGGGTCTCCCTTCGCGGATGAGCCGCCGGCGCCCCGGCCCCGTCAACCGGTCCTGCTGATGAACCCGAAGTCCGGGGGCGGCAAGGCGGTGACGTTCGACCTCGAGCGGGAATGCCGCGATCGCGGGATCGAGCCGATCGTGCTGGGCCCCGGCGACGACCTGCTCGCGCTCGCCGAGGACGCGGTGACGCGCGGGGCCGATGTGATCGGCATGGCCGGCGGTGACGGATCCCAGGCGCTCGTGGGCACGGTGGCGAGCGCCCACGGCATCCCCCACGTCGTGATCCCCGCCGGCACTCGCAACCACTTCGCGCTCGATCTCGGCATCGACCGCGACGACGTCGTCGGCGCCCTCGACGCCTATAGCGACGGCGTCGACCGCACGATCGACCTCGCAGAGGTGAACGGTCGCGTCTTCGTGAACAACGCGACGCTCGGGCTGTACGCGAAGATCGTGCAGTCCCCGGAGTACCGCGACGCGAAGGTGCAGACGTCGCTCGAGATGCTGCCCGAGCTGATCGGCCCCGATGCGGAGCCGCTCGACCTGCGCTTCACGGGGCCCGAGGGCGAGGGGGTGCCCACGGCGGCCGTGATCCTCGTGTCGAACGGGCCCTACGAGCTGCAACGGGCGCAGGGCCGCGGGACACGCGAGCGCCTCGACGACGGGGTGCTCGGCATCGCGACCCTGACGGTCTCGAGCGCCTCCGACATGCAGAAGCTGATCTCGCTGCAGGCCGCAGGGCGTCTCGACCGTTTCGAGGGCTGGCGCGAGTGGACGGTGGAGCGCTTCGAGGTGCGGTCGGGGGGCCCGGTCGACGTGGGGGTCGACGGCGAGGCGCTGTCGATGGATCCGCCGCTCGTGTTCGTGACCCGGCCCGGCGCGCTCACGATCCGCATCTCTCGCCGTGCGCCCGGCCGGTCGCCCGCCGCGGCCGCGGTGCGTGTGACGGAGAGATCGACGATCCGCGAGCTGCTGCGGGTCGCCGCCGGGAAGCCGGCGGCCGCATGAGCGGGCCGTCCGGCGGCGAGCCGTTCGACGACGACGTCGCTCCCGTGCAGCCGTCGTCCGAGCGCCTCGCGGAGCGGTTGGGGGCTGGTACCTCGGCACCCGACCCGGCCCTGGTCCGCGCCCTGCGCGAGCTCGCAGCGGTCGACCGGGCGGTGTACCGGGCGGTCGCGGCGACGCCGACTCCGGCGCTCGACGGTCCTCTCCGCACGTTCACGAGCGCGGCCGACCATTCGAAGCTGTGGATCGGCGCGGCGGCCGTGCTTTTCGCCGTTGGGGAGCGCAGGGGACGGCGTGCGGCGCTCACCGGCGTGGCCGCGATCGCCTGCACATCGGCGATCGTGAACCTGCCGATGAAGCTCGCCGGACATCGCCGCCGCCCCGACGCCGACGCAGCGGGTGTGCCGCTGGCGCGGCGCGTCGAGATGCCGACCTCGGCGTCGTTCCCGTCGGGTCATTCCGCATCGGCCGCGGCCTTCGCTTCGTCGGTCTCCCAGGTGGTGCCGGCCCTCGGCCTGCCTCTCGGCGTGGCGGCCGCCGCGGTCGGCTACTCCCGCGTGCACTCGGGCGTGCACTACCCCGGCGACGTCGTGGCGGGCGCGGTGGTCGGGTCGTCGGTGGGCGGCCTCGTCGCCTGGGCCGGTCGCAGGCTCGCCGCGCGTCGTCAGCGCTAGGTGGTGGCGTCGGGGCTGGTCGGTGCGCGTTCCCCGGCGGCGATCTGCGCCCTGACCTCCAGGGGATGCCGCCGGTAGCCGTACGGGATCGCGAGCAGGAGGTAGACCGGGATGAACAGCGGTCCCCACGCGCTGAACTGCCGGATGTGCCAGCGCTCGTGGGCCAGGAGTCTTCCGGTGACCGGTTCCGCCGACACGATCACGAAGCCCACGGTCATCGCGGTGCGGTGGAAATTCCGGAGCACCCAGGTGAGGCCACGCGGGGCCTTGTCGAAGATCAGCGCGCCGTCGCGAACGGTCGGCACCTGGAACGTGAGCAGCCCGAGCACGAGGCCGATCAGCGTGTTCGGTGAGGTCCAGATGAACCCGAGCCAGGTGGGCACGGGGTCCACGGTAAGCTCGGGCCGCCATGGCCGACCAGACCCCTTCCGCGGTGCTCGACGTGCCCCCGATCGCCGAGGACCTCGGCGCTCGGTTCGCCGAGGCCGGCCACGAGCTCTACCTGGTGGGGGGCAGCGTGCGCGACATCGTGCTCGACCGCACGGGCGGTGATCTCGACTTCGCGACGAGCGCGCTTCCTCACGAGACCACCCGGCTCTTGCACCGATGGGCGGACCGGCGCTACCTCGTTGGCGTGAAGTTCGGCACCGTCGGGGCGATGAAGGAGGGCCATCGTCTCGAGATCACGACGTTCCGCCAGGAGGTCTACGCACAGGAGAACCGCAAGCCCACGGTGACGTTCGGCGACGACGTCGGCACCGACCTCTCCCGGCGTGACTTCACGATCAACGCGATGGCGGTGCGGCTTCCCGACGGGGCGTTCGTCGATCCGTTCGGGGGCGTGCGGCACCTCGCCGCGCGCGCGCTCGACACGCCGCTCGAGCCCGAGGTCTCGTTCGGCGACGATCCCCTGCGCATGCTGCGCGCGGCGAGGTTCGTGTCGCAGCTCGACGTCGAGGCGGCCCCCCGGGTCGTCGCGGCGGTCGAGGCGATGCGCGATCGCATGGAGATCGTCTCGGCCGAGCGCATCGGCGAGGAGCTCTCCAAGCTGCTGCTCGGCGAACATGCGGGCAAGGGGCTCGAACTGCTCGTCTCGACCGGGCTCGCCGACACGTTCCTGCCCGAGCTCGCCGCCCTCGAGCTCGAGCAGGACCCCGTGCACCAGCACAAGGACGTGCTGCGGCACACGTTCGCGGTGGTGGAGAACTGTGAACGGGACGAGGTGCTGCGGCTCGCCGCCCTGGTGCACGACATCGGGAAGCCCTCGACCCGGCAGATCACGGCCGAGGGTGTGCAGTTCCATCAT
The DNA here is from genome assembly GCA_050692855.1 of Actinomycetota bacterium. Classification (GTDB taxonomy): domain Bacteria; phylum Actinomycetota; class UBA4738; order UBA4738; family HRBIN12; genus JAOUEA01. The sequence goes on from JBOGVO010000156.1 coordinate 3,463, forward strand.
CACGAGGTCGTCGGCGCCCGTATGGCCGAGAAGCGGCTCCGCGAGCTGCGCTACGCCAACTCGGTCGTCGACGACGTGAGGAAGCTCGTCGAGATGCACCTGCGCTTCCACGGGTACGGCGAGGGGTGGAGCGACGCTGCGGTGCGGCGCTACGTCCGCGACGCCGGCCCGCTCCTCGACAAGCTGAACCAGCTCTCGCGCGCCGACGTGACCACGCGCAACGAGCGGCGCGCCGAGAAGTTCCAGTCCCTGCAGGACGACCTCGAGGAGCGCATCGCGCGCCTCGCCGAGCAGGAGAACCTGGACGCCCTTCGTCCGCCCCTCGACGGGAAGCAGGTCATGGACCACCTCGGCATCGAGCCAGGCCCGAAGGTCGGCGAGGCGCTCGAGTTCCTGATGGAGCTCCGCATGGAACGTGGCCCGATCCCCGAAGACGAAGCCTACGCGCTGCTCGACGACTGGGCGAAGGGATGAGTGGACCGGGTCCGGTCGCGCCGAGCGGAGCGCCGCTGTAGTCGCTGGTTGATGGACCTCAGCCGGTGAGCGGTCGGGTCTCGGGCAGGCGCACGCCGGCGACGCGCAGCGCCGCGCGCAGCACCCTCGCGTCGCCGCGCCAGTGTTCCTGCACGACCTCAGGCCCGGCGCGCTTGATGAGGTGACGTAGCACGAGCCCGACCACGATGATGTCGTCGAGGGGCCCGAGCACCGGGATGAACTCGGGGACGAGGTCGATCGGCGAGAGCAGCCACAGGAGCGCCCCACCGACCAGCAGCTTCGAGCCCAGCGGGACCCGAGGGTCGCCGATCAACCCTCGCGAGAGCGAGACCAGGTCGGGGATCGCGCGGGCGAGCTGCCAGGCGGCGATCCTCCGCCCGAAGACCCACATCGCGGCGATGGCCACCACCCAGACGACGCCGACGCTGCCGATCGCGATCAGGAAGGCTCGCACCCATCCAGCGTACGCCCGCTACGCTCGGCGCACATGACCGCCACCACCGCCGAGGCGCCCCACGACGATCCCGAACGCGGGCTCACCGGGGCCGAGGTCGCCGACCGTGTCGAGCGTGGCCAGATCAACGACGTGCCGGCGGCTCCAACGCGGACGGTCGCCCAGATCGTGCGCGCGAACGTGTTCACGCGGTTCAACGCGATCCTGGGCGCGATGCTGGCGATCATCCTGGTGGTCGGGCCGTTGCAGGACGCGTTGTTCGGCATCGTGCTTGTCGCGAACGCGGGCATCGGCATCGTGCAGGAGCTGCGCGCCAAGCGCACGCTCGACCGGCTCACGGTGCTGACGGCGCCGAAGGCCAGGGTCGTGCGAGACGGCGAGGTTCGCGAGGTGTCGGTGGGGGAGGTGGTGCTCGACGACGTGCTCGACGCCGGCGCCGGCTCGGAGATCGTCGTGGACGGGGTCGCGCTCACGTCGAGGGGGCTCGAGGTCGACGAGTCTCTGTTGACGGGCGAGTCCGAGCCGGTCGACAAGGCCCCCGGCGACGAGGTGATGAGCGGCTCGTTCGTCGCCGCGGGCGCCGGGCGGTACCGGGCGAGCAAGGTGGGTGCCGAGGCGTACGCGGTGCGGCTCGCCGAAGAGGCCCGCCGCTTCTCGCTGACGCGCTCCGAGCTGAGGTCAGGCACCGACCGGATCCTCACGTACGTGACGTACGCGATCGTACCGACCGCCGCGCTCCTCTTCTTCAGCCAGATGCGCGCCCGGGACGATTGGCGCGAGGCGATGTCGGGTGCGGTCGCCGGCACGGTGGCCATGGTGCCCGAGGGACTCGTGCTGCTCACGTCGCTCGCGTTCGCGGTCGCCGTCGTGCGTCTCGCCCAGAGAAAGGTGCTCGTGCAGGAGCTGCCTGCGGTCGAGGGCCTCGCGCGCATCGACATCCTCTGCATCGACAAGACCGGCACGCTCACCGAGGGCAAGCTCGCCGTCGGATCGGTCGAGTCCATCGAGGGTGACGTCGCCCCGCTCGAGGCCGCGCTCGCCGCGCTCGCCGCCGCCGACCCGTCGCCCAACGCCACCGCGAACGCGATCGCCGAACGCTATCCCGATCCTCCCGACTGGAAGCCGTCTCACGGGGAACCGTTCTCCTCCGCCAGGAAGTGGAGCGCAACGGCCTTCGACGGGCGCGGAGCCTGGTTCGTCGGAGCGCCCGACGTGATGCTCTCGACGATCGACGCCGGGAGGGACCGCTCCGTGGGTCACCGGGTGCAGGAGCTGACCGACGAAGGCAGCCGGGTCCTCCTGGTCGCGAAGGCCGCTGAGCTCGCCGGCGAGCGATTGCCCGACGACCTGCGACCCGTCGGCCTCGTGGTGTTGGGAGATCGCCCGAGGTCCGATGCGGCCGAGACGCTGCGCTACTTCCGAGAGCAGGACGTCACCGTGAAGGTGATCTCAGGCGACGACCCGCGCACGGTGGGCGCCATCGCCGGACAGCTCGGCCTCGAAGGCGCCGAGGAGCCGATCGACGCTCGCGAGCTCCCCGACGCCACCGACGAGCTCGCGGGGGCGCTCGAGTCGCACTCCGTGTTCGGCAGGGTGAGCCCGCAGCAGAAGCGCGCGATGGTCAAGGCGTTGCAGTCCCGTGGACACACGGTGGCGATGACCGGCGACGGCGTGAACGACGCGCTCGCGCTGAAGGACGCCGACATCGGCGTCGCGATGGGCTCGGGGAGCGACGCGACCCGCGCGGTCGCGCAGCTCGTGCTGCTCGACTCCACGTTCGATTCGCTGCCCCCGGTCGTGGCGGAGGGACGGAGGGTGCTCGGCAACATCGAGCGCACGAGCGGCCTCTACCTGAACAAGACCGTGTACGCGATGCTGATCTCGCTCGCGACCGGGGTGGCGGCGTTCGTGTTCCCGTTCCTGCCGAGGCACCTCACGCTGGTCGGGGCGCTCACGATCGGCATCCCCTCGTTCTTCCTGGCGCTCGCTCCGAACACCGACCGGTTCCGGCCCGGGTTCGTTCGCAGGGTGTTGCGGTTCGCGATCCCGACCGGCACGCTCGCGGCGATCGCGACGTTGCTCGCCTACGGCCTCGCCCGCGAGGAACCGGGCGTCACGCTCGTGCAGGCTCAGACGACCGCGGTGATGGTGCTCACCTGGATCGGGTTCCTCGTGCTCTCGATCCTCGCCGCGCCGCTCACCCGCGCGCGGCTCGCGCTGATCTGGTCGATGGCGGCGCTGTTCGTGCTCGCGATCACGTGGGCACCCAGCCAGCAGTTCTTCGCGCTCGACGATCCCCCGTTGATCGTGTGGCTCGCCGGTTTCGGCATCGCCGCGATCGTGTGGTCCTTCGCGAGGCTGCTGGTGCCCGGTGAGCTCCCCGTGGGCCCTCGTGCCTCCGACCCGGTCTTCGGCCGCCGGAGGCGCTCGCCCGACGAGCGCCGGGACCGCTCGTCTGGGCCAGATTAGAGACGCGGCCGAAACGAGTCTGAGGCTGTTTTGGCCGAAACGAGTCTGAGGCTGCCTAGAAGGAGTCCGCGGCCGCCTGCAACAGCCCGAGGTCGCTCGGGGGCCAGATCACGACCTCCGCCTTCCCGATCACCTTGTCGATCGGGATGAACCCCAGCGAGAAGCGCGAGTCGAGGGAGTTTCCGCGGTTGTCGCCCATCACGAACAGCTTGCCCTCGGGCACACTGAACTTGCGGAAGTCGTCGGTCGCCTGCGTGAGGTAGGGCTCGGTGATGGGGATGCCGTTCACGAAGACCTCGCCGCCTTTGCCGTTCACGACGTCGCCGGGGGTGCCGATCACGCGCTTGATGAAGTCCTCGCTGTCGGGGCGCTGGACGCCGAGACCCTCGAACATCCAGTGGAAGAACCCGCCGATCACCCCCCGGCCGGGCTGGTCGCTCGGATCGGGGTCCTCGAACACGATGACGTCGCCCCGCCGTGGGTCGTGGAGGTAATACGGCACCTTGAGTACGAGCACCCGGTCGCCGGGCACGAGCGTCGGCTCCATCGACCCCGAGGGGATGTAGAACGCTTGCACCAGGAAGGTCTTGATCAGCAGCGCGAGCACGAAGGCCATGACGATGAGGCCGGGCAACTCGCCCAGGAACTGCAGGACCGGATTGCGATGCCGCTTCGGGGCACCGTCGGTCGCCGGCTCGGGCGCCTCCAGCGACCCACGTTCGGACGTCTTCACCGGCCAAGGGTACCCGGCGAGCGTTCGAACATGTCGTCACGTTCGATCTGCACCGACACCTCGACGGCCTTGAAGCTCGCCCACACGCGGTCGCCGACTCGGAGCCCCATGCGCGCTACGGATCCGGCGGTGATCTCGGCCGTGAGCGGCGGAGCGGTGCCGACCCGGACCCTGGCACGATCCCCTTCGCGCGCGATCTCGGCGATGGCTCCCCTGAACAGGTTGCGCGCCGATCCCTCCGGCTCGGAAGAGTGCAACGAGACGTCGGCAGGCTTCAAGCTCGCGATGGCGGCGGCACCGGGCGTCACCCGACGGTCCGGCGCGACCGTGATGTTGCCGTCGCCCGTGAGCAACGTGGCGGCCCCGTCCTCCAACGGCTGGAGCGTCCCGATGAACAGGTTCACGCCGACGAGATCGGCGGCGTAGGCCGATCTCGGAGCGGTGCGGATCTCGTCCGGCGTGCCCGACTGCGTCATGTGCCCCGCCTCCATCAGCGTCACCCGGTCAGCGAGCGTGAGCGCGTCGAGCGGATCGTGCGCGATCAGCACCGTCGCCCCGCCGAACGTGCGCGCGACCTCCCTGACCAGGGTCCGCAGACCCGGCCGCGCCGAGACATCGACGTTCGCGAACGGCTCGTCGAGCAGGAGCAACCGAGGTTCCGGCGCCAGCGCGCGCGCCAGCGCCACACGCTGTCGCTGCCCGCCGGAGAGCGACGTCGGTCGGGCCTTCGGGTCGACCCCCGGCGCGAGGCGCTGGATCAGCTCCGTCGATCGCGCGGAGGCCTCGGCCTTGGCGACCTTCCGGGCCCGCAGGGGGAACGCCACGTTCTCGAGCGTCGAGAGCGTGGGGAACAACAGGTCGTCCTGGAAGCACACGCCGATCGCGCGCGCCTCCGGCGGGGTGCGATCGACCCGGATCCCGTCGATCTCGATGGATCCCTCGGCGAGCTCGAGGGAGCCGATCAGCGCGTCGACGACGGTGGATTTGCCGGCCCCGTTGGGCCCGAGCAGGGCAAGGGTCTCCCCGTCGGCCACGTCGAGCTGGACCTTCACGTCGAAGCTTCCGCGACGGGCCGAGAAGGATGCGCTCAGTCCCATGACGGCATCCTCTCAAGGGCTGCAACCCGGGGCTCACCGAGCATGCGTGATGCGGTCTCGCATCGCCACCAGCACCGCGACCGAGAGCACCACGAGGATCAGCGAGAGGAAGATCGCCCCTCCGGGGTCGGTCAATCGCGTCTCGTACACGGCCAGCGGCAGCGTCTGGGTCCGGCCGGCGAGGTTGCCCGCGAACGTGATCGTCGCCCCGAACTCACCGAGGGCGCGGGCCCAAGCGAGCACCGCGCCGGCGGCGAGCTGGGGACCGAGCATGGGCAGCACGATGCGGCGGATGGCGTAGCGAGGGCTGGCCCCGAGCGCGGCCGCCGCCTGCTCGTACCGGCGATCGATCGAACGCAGTCCCGCCTCGGTGGCGAGCACGACCAGCGGCATCGAGACGAACGTGGTCGCGAGGATCGCTCCCCACGTCGTGAACGTGAGCTGCAGATCGAACGCGCGGTAGAGCCACTGACCCACCACCCCTCCGCGCCCGAGCGCCGCGAGCAGTCCGATACCGCCGACGACGGGCGGGAGCACCACCGGGAGCACGACGATCGCGCGCATCACCGAGCGTCCGGGGATATCGGACCGAGCGAGGATCCAGGCGAGGGGGACGCCGAGCAGCAGCGACAGCGCGGTGGCAGCGAGCGAGACGACGACGGAGAGACGCAGTGCCTCGCTCGCCCCGGCCCCGCGGAGCGACGCCGCGACGTCCTGCCACGGTGCTCGGAGCAACAAGGCGACCAAGGGCAGCGCGACGAAGCTTGCTCCGATGCCCGCGAGTATCCACAGGGGAAGCGGTGTCCGCGTGCGCATGATCAGGTGATCGGCACGAATCCGTACCGTGCGAGTGTCGCCTGCCCATCGGGTCCCGTCACGTATGCCACGAACTCCGATGCGAGACCGGCGCTCGGTGCGCCCTGGACCACGGCGATCGGGTAGGTCGCGATCACGTTGACATCGTCGGGGATCTCCACCGCGGCCACGTCGTTGCCGGCGGCCGCGGAGATGTCGGACTCGTACACGATGCCCGCGTCGCCCTCACCCGCTGCGATCTTCGCCACGACGCTCGCGTTGTCCTCCTCGTTGGAGACGACGTTCGCCTCCGCTTCCTTGGCGACCCCCGCGTTCGCCAAGGCCTCGCGCGAGTAGTCGCCGACCGGCACTCCCTCGGCGGCCAGCACGAGCTGCACTCCGTCGCTGCCGAGGTCCTCGATCGATGCGATGTCAGCAGGATCGTCCGGCGGCGTGATGACGACGAGCCGGTTCTGCACGAGGTCGGTGCGATCGATCACGCCGGGGTCTTCGGCCACGGCGTCCATCCATGTGCCGCTCGCGCTCGCGAACACGTCGGCCGTGCCCTCGCTCTGGATCTGACCGGCGAGCGAGTCGGACGCCCCGAAGTTGAAGACCACGGCCGTGCTTTCGTGGGCGGCTTCGAAATCGGGACCGATGCGGTCGGTGAACGCCGCGGTCAACGACGACGCGGCGAACACCGTCAGTTCCGTGGTTCCGACTGCCCCCGGTCCGTCGCCCACGGTCTCGCTCGGATCGTTCGGTGAGCACGCGCCGAGCGCGAGCCCGAGGGCACACACGCCGATGAGCAGTCGTGTCACGCAAGCCTCCCTCGCGTCGAAGCCGCGCCCGAGACCCACACTTCTCGCCGTCTGAATACCCATGGATAGCTGGTGATAGTACTAGAGAGACCTGAAGACGGGGACGAGGCACCGACGAGCGCGGCCGGCTCGGCCGAACCCTCAGTCCTCGGGAAGGTTCACCATCACGCTCGTCGCCTTCACGGTGGCGACGGCTTCCATGCCCGGCTCGAGCCCGAGCTGGTCGGCGGCCTCGCGGGTGATGAACGCGAGCACCCGGTGCGGCCCGGCCTGGATCTCCACGGTCGCGGCGAGCTTGTCTCGTCGAACATCGGTGATCACGCCCGGGAAGCGGTTCCTGGCGCTCGCGGCGGCGATGGGTTCGTCGTGCCGCCGTTCGGTGAGCAATCGCGCCACCTCGGCCGCCGGCACCGTGCGCTGGCCGCCGCCCGTTCGTTCGACCCGCAGCTTGCCGTCGCGTTCCCATCTCCGCAGGGTCTCGACGCGGACGCCGAGAGCCTTCGCGGCCTCGCCGATGCGGTAGGCGCCGGTCATGGTTCGGGCAGGCTACCGCGTCACCGGTGGGAACGCGCGGCCGCCGTCGTTCGGCATCGTGAGGAATGCGATCACGGCGGCGAGCATCCACGCCGCGAGCCAGAGGAACGCGACGGTGGGGGAGAAGGCCGTCCAGAGCACCCCGGCCACGACGCTCGCGGCGAGGTTCCCGGCGCTCTGCAGGGCGGCGAGCAGGCCGAACGCGCTGCCCCTGATCTGCTCGGGCGCACGCGTCGCGACGGCGGCGTGTTCCGCGGTCTCGGCGGCCCCGATGCCCACGCCGGCCAGCACGAACCCGGCGGCGAGGATCGGCACGCTGGGGCCGACGCCCGCGAAGAGCAGATAGGCGCCGAGGAACGCGCCCGCCCCGCCGAGCAGCACGAGCCGCGTGCCCCGACGG
>JBOGVO010000157.1:0-6688 GCA_050692855.1 Actinomycetota bacterium
GCTCCAGACCTGCCCCGTGAACGGCGCGACGTCGTTCGTCGATTCCTTCGGAGACTCTCGTCCGGGCGGTCGGAGCCATCAAGGCATCGACATGATCGCAGCACGCGGCACGCCCGTCGTGGCGGTGCACTCGGGCAGCGTGCATCGCACCGGCAGCTCGATCGGTGGGCTCGGCGCGGTGGTGTTCCACGACGGCGGCTCGGACTGGACCTTCTACACCCACTTCGACTCCTACGCCAGCCCCGGCGAGGGGTCTCACGTCTCGGCAGGCAGCACGATCGGATACGTGGGGAACACCGGCACGACCGTGTACCACCTGCATTTCGAGTACCACCCGGGCGGGGGGGCGGCGGTGAACCCGTACTCCGCGCTGCTCGGGGTCTGCTGAGGTTCGGTCGATCTGGGCGGCGGCTGACTGCGAGCGTCGCTCGCCGGCCGTAGGATGTGCCGCGTGAGTGACGACGTCAGCGACGAGGACCTGCATCCGGCGAACCGGCGCGTCGACCGCATCCGCGACCCCGCCTACCTCGAGGGGCTCGACGCGTTGAGCATCGACGAGCTCCGGCACCGACGCGACGAGTGCCTGGCCGAACGCGAGTACCTGTCCCTGCTGCGACGGCTGGTGCAGGGTCGCGCCGAGATCCTGCAGGCCGAGCTCGAGCACCGCGGGGAGCACGGAGACCGGGCGTCGCTCATCGACGGGCTCGCCACGATCCTCGCCGGCGACGAGCACCCGGGAGGCTCGCGTGGCGAGGCGGTGCGCGTGGGGGTACCCGACGAGGAGCTGGTGATCGCCCGAAGGCGTATCGAGCGTCTCGTGGCCGATGCCGGCATCTCCGATCCCACCGAGCTCGACGACGAGCGGCTCGCGGAGGCGGTGGAGAGGCTGACCGCCGAGGAGCACGAGGTCTCCCGGGCCCGGGCCGCGGCGATCGAGGTGCTCGATCGACTCCAGGACGAGCTGAAGCGCCGCTACAAGGAAGACCCCACCCTGGCGCTGCGCTGAGCGCTCCCGAGCTCATCGGGCGGCCCGGCGTGTCCCCCCGTCGGGGGAGGTCGGCCTCGACCGCGGACCCTGCCGGCGGGCCATGCGGGCATGGTCCTGTATCGCGGCAACGAAACGCTCGCGCTCCCGATTGGCAGCGGGGGTTCCTGCAGGGAGCATGGGCGGGTCACCGAACGGGGGAAGAGCTTGTCCGTCACGCACGTCACCCAGTCATCGGCGGCGGACGGTGCGATCGACCCGGACCTCCCCGCCCTGCACGCCCAGCTCGTCGTCTTCGCTCGTGAGATCGGATCGCTGTACCAAGCCGAGCGAACCCGCAGCCGCGAGCTGGAAGAGGCGCTCGAGGGCATCCGAGAGATGTACGTCGCGACGATGACCTCGCTCGCACAGGTCGTCGAGGCCAAGGACACGACCACGCGCGGCCATCTCGATCGCACCCACCGCTACGGCATGGTGCTCGCCGAGCGACTCGACCCGGCGCTCGCTGCGCGACCCGAGGTCGGCTACGGCTTCTTCCTGCACGACATCGGGAAGGTGGGCGTGCCCGAGGCGGTGCTGTGCAAGCCGGGCCCGCTCGACGAGGCCGAGTGGAAGGTCATGCGCGAGCACCCGTCGATCGGTGCGCAGATCGTGTCGCCGATCCGATTCCTCGCCGGCGCCGTGGAGATCGTGCAGAGCCACCACGAGCGATGGGACGGGCGGGGCTACCCGAAGGGGCTCCGAGCCGAGGAGATCCCGCTCGCCGCCAGGGTGTTCGCGATCGCGGACTCGTTCGACGCGATGACGAGCGACCGGCCCTACCGAGCCGCGATGCCCGTCGAGCCGGCGCTCGATGAGGTCAGGGACGGGGCCGGCAGCCAGTTCGACCCCACGGTCGTTCGGGCGTTCCTCGACCTGGCGCACGAGGGCGGGCTCCAGCTCGATCGGACCGACCCCTCGACGATCGCTCACGCCGGCTGAGCAGAGCGGAGCCCGGGCGCCGTCGGCTCTCGGCTCGCGCGCGGCTACGCTTTCCGCGCATGTCAGCCGCGGTTCCGCTCGTTCGCGTCGTGCGCTCGGGGCTCGAGGAGTCGGTGCACCTCGGGCACGTCGCGGTCTGCGACGTCGACGGCCGGCTGATCGCGAGGGCCGGCGACGAGGCTCGTGAGGTCTTCATCAGGTCGTGCGCGAAACCGTTGCAGGCGGCCGTCTCGCTCGGTGCGATCGGCGACGAGGACCTGCCCGATCGCGAGGTCGCCGTGATGTGCGCCTCGCACAACGCCGAGCCCGTCCATCTCGGGGCGGTGCGGTCGATCCTCGAGCGGGCGGGCCTCGGGCCCGAGCACCTGCTCACGCCGCCGTCGTTCCCGATCGATCCGGACGAGATGGCGCGCGCCCAGTTGCGACATCCGTTGTTCAGCGACTGCTCGGGCAAGCACGCGGGCATGCTGCTCGCGTGTGCGCGATCGGGGTGGGACACGACCTCGTACCCGCGTCGCTCGCATCCGCTGCAGCGACGGGTGGCGCGGGCGGTCGAGCGGGCCACGGGCCGTGACGACCTCCGCCTGGGGGTCGACGGGTGCGGCGTGCCCGTGCACGGTGCGCCGCTTCGGGCCGTGGCGACGCTCTACGCGCGCCTCGGCAGGCCCGATCGACTCGGCGACCTCGAGCCGCACGTCGTGAGGGCGACGACCGCGATGCGAGCCCAGCCGTACCTCGTCGGCGGCCGCGGGCGGGTCGACACCACCGTGATGCAGACCGCCGCCGGCCTCCTCGCGAAGGAAGGGGCCGAGGCGCTCGTGTGCGTCTCGGTGCCCGACCTCGGGCTGGGCGTGGCCGTCAAGATCGCCGATGCCGGGTTCCGTGCGGGTGGCCCGGCCATCGTCGAGGTGCTCCGACAGCTCGACGTGCTCGACGCTGCCCAGGCCCGCGCCCTGGAGCCGGTGGCGCGTCCGCCGGTGCTGGGCGGCGGGGTCCGCGTCGGCCGGCTCGAGCCGGTGGTGACCCTGCGGCACCGGTGAACCGCCGGACCACCCTGCGTGGCTCGGGGCGCGCGGGTGGACCGCCGACGAATGCCACCGCCTCGCCTACCATCGTCGTGTGAACGAACAGGCGCGGGTCGCGGTGCTCAGCGTGCATACCTCGCCCATGGATCAGCCGGGCACGGGCGATTCGGGCGGTCTGAACGTGTACGTGCGGGCGGTGGCCGAGCGCCTCGCGAGTCGTGGGGTGGCCGTGGATCTGTTCACCCGGTGCCGCGGCGGCGTCGACCACGAGGTGAAGACCATCGCCCCGGGCATCCGGGTCGTGAGCGTGAAGGCGGGCCCGTGCGCCCCGATGCCCAAGGGCGAGCTCCCCCGATACCTGCCGGAGTTCCTGGGAGGGGTGCTGCGCGTGGCGCACGAGGACGGGCGCGGCTACGACATCGTGCACAGCCACTACTGGTTGTCGGGTTGGGTGGGCCGCGCGATCCGAACCTCGCTCGGCGCTCCCCTGGTGGCGTCGTTCCACACGCTGGGCAAGGTGAAGAACTACTCGCTCGCGAGGGGGGAGTCGCCGGAGCCGCCGCAACGCCTCGCGGCCGAGGCGGCGGTGATCGCGGAGGCCGAGCGCGTGCTCGCGCCCACCCCGGCCGAGGCCTCGCAGCTCGTCGGGCTGTACGGCGCGGACCCGCAGAGCGTCCGGATCGTGCCGCCGGGAGTCGATCACACGCTGTTCGTGCCGGGCGATCGGGCCCGGGCCCGTGAACGCCTGCACCTCGCGGGGTGCCGCCTCGCCCTCTACGTGGGCCGGCTCCAGCCCCACAAGGGCCCCGACGTCGCGGTGCGGACCTTGGCGGAGGCGATCGCGCGCGATCCGCGCGTGGCCGGCGATCTCGTGCTCGCGATCGTGGGTGGCCCGAGCGGGCCGGACAAGGGGGCGGAGGTCGCGCGACTGATGGAGCTCGCCTCGGCGCTCGGCGTGAGTGAACGCGTCATGTGGTTCGCGCCTCAGCCGCAGGCGAAGCTGGTCGATTTCTACACGGCCGCCGACGTCGTCCTCGTGCCCTCGCGCTCGGAGTCCTTCGGCTTGGTCGCGCTCGAGGCGCAGGCATGCGGGACGCCGGTGGTCGCGGCCGACATCGGCGGGCTGCCCTACGTGGTGGAGCACGGGCGGGGCGGGTTCCTCGTCGAGGGGCATGATCCGAGCGACCACGCAGATCGGGTGCTGCAGGTCCTGCGCGACCCCGGGCTGCAGGCGGCGCTCGGCGCGGAGGCCACGCGACAGGCGTTGCGCTTCACGTGGGACGCCACCACCGATCAGATGGTCGTGGTCTACGACGAGGTGCTCGCGAGCGCCGGCCTCGACGGCCGAGACCGCTCCTGACCTGCGCCTTCGTCGTCTGCCGTGACGCCCGTCACCTCGCGTTCGGTTTTGTCACTCTTTCTGACGAGCCCGCTACCTGCACGTTCATGCTCTGACCTGCGGAAACGCGGAGTTGACCGCCTCCATCACCCGCCCGTACAGTTCGCCTCGCTCCAAGCAGTCGAAGCACCGACTCGAGGAGACCGGACGAGGTTCCGGAGCCGCCGAAAGGGGGCGCCGGAGCCAGGGAACCGACGAAGGCCGCAAGGCCAGACGCGGAACCCAGGGAGCCGAGGAAGGTCGCAAGACCGGACACGGAGCCTTTCGGAGACGGCAGACGCCGCAAGGACGAAGCCGATCCGAGCCCCGGTCGGGCGCCTTCGGGCGAACGGCAGGGGAGCCCCGCCGCCGCGGGAGCGCCGCAAGGCGAGCCCCGAGCAGCAGGCGGCCGGAGCGCCTTCGGGCGAGCCGCCGCCGGGCCGATCTGGTCAGCACCAGTGACGGTCGCGGAGGTTGCTTGGAGCACCTGAGCCCGAGAGGCTGCACGGTGGCTGGGAGCTTCGGTTTCCGGCGAGCCGCAAGGTCTCTCGGGTTCTTTCTTGCTTTCCCTGCCTTGCTTTCCATGCCTTGCCGTTGCCGCTACCGTTCCGGCGATGACCGAGGAGCCCACCAGGCGGAGCGACGCGACCGAGCGCCGCGCCCGCATCGTCGATGCGGCGATGCGGCACTTCGCCGAGCACGGCTACCGGGGCGGTCGGGTCGAGGACATCGCCGCCGATGTCGGGGTCGCCAAGGGCACCGTCTTCCTCGACTTCGGATCGAAGGAGGGGCTGTTCCTCGCCGCGTACCAGCAGGCGGTCTCACTGCTGCCCGCCTGGCTCGACGCGCCCGAGGAGGTCACGGCCGAGGGGTTCTGGGCGACGCTCGACTGGTGGCTCGAGAACACCGAGGACTTCGTGCAGCGCGATCCGGTGCCCAATCAGGTCGCCGTGATCGGTCGTTACGACGCCGGCATGGGCGCGCGGCAGCCGATCGCCCGGTTCATGCGGAGCGAGGATCCCTACGGCACGCTCGAGTTCGTCGAGTTCGGCGTGCGCCGGGGTGAGGTGCGCGAGGACGTCGACGTCGAGATGCTGGCCTCGATGCTCGACTGGGTCGCCGAGCGCTTCCAGGACGCGTTGGTCTCGGCCGACCTCGACCCCGGGCTGATCCATCGCCGGCCCGAGCGACGGGGCATGCGCATCAAGGAGTTCGTCGAGATCCTCCGCCACGGCATCGAAGCCGGCGTCGGCGAGGCGTGATCGACCTGCGGTAGCGTGTGTTTCATGGATACCGGCGAAGCGCGGCGCGTGGCGTTCCTCGGCGGCGGGAAGATGGCCGAGGCGCTGATCTCGGGCCTGATCCGCTCGGGCGGTCGAGCCGTCGACGACATCATGGTCACGAATCGTCGCGAGGCGCGCGCGCAAGAACTCGCCGGGAAGTACGGCATCGCCGCGACGCTCGACAATCCCGCCGCCGTGCGTTGGGCGGACGTGCTCGTGTTGATGACCAAACCCCAGGACATCGAGGCGCTGTTGCAGCAGATCCGTGGCCACGTACAGCCGCGCGACACCGTGATCAGCTTCGCTGCCGGGGTGCGCACGTCGTTCGTCGAGAAGCAGCTGCCCGACGGCGTGCCGGTCGTGCGGGTGATGTCCAACGTGCCCGTCATGGTGGACGAGGCGATGTCGGTCATCTCATCGGGCCGCTCGGCGGGCGAGGAGCATCTGGCGATCGCGGAGGAGCTGCTCGGCACGGTCGGCAAGGTGCTGCGCTTGCCGGAACAGCATCTCGACGCCGTCACGGCCACGAGCGGCAGTGGCCCCGCGTACTTCTTCCTGCTGGCCGAGGCCATGATCGAGGCCTGTATCCTGCTCGGGCTGTCACGCGACGTCGCGACCGAGCTGATCATCCAGACGATGCTGGGCTCGGCCAAGATGCTGCGCGACACCGGCACGCATCCGGTGGAGCTGCGCGAGATGGTGACCTCGCCCGGCGGCACCACGATCGCGGCGATCCGTCACCTCGAGGAGGCTGGCGTGCGCGCCGCGTTCCTGAACGCGATCGACGCCGCGCGCCACCGCTCGCTCGAGCTGGCGCAGGGCGGCGACGAAGACGACGAGTGAGGAGAGCTGGGATGGGCAGGGGAGATCTCGCGAAGGTCCGGTCGGCCAAGGACCGTCAACGCAAGAAGAAGGCCCGCGACGTGCGGGCTGCGGTCGAGAAGGGCCGGGCCCGCAAGGCCGCGAAGAAGAAGTAGCGCCGAACCTCGCCGGCTCGCCGGTCCCCGGCCGCGCCGTGACCCGGCCGCCCGTGACC
>JBOGVO010000158.1:0-9536 GCA_050692855.1 Actinomycetota bacterium
CCGCGGCCGCGCTGCCGACAGGGGAGCGCGCGGGCGCGACCGTCGGCGCGCTCCTCGACGCGGTGCCGGGAGACGCGGCCGCCCGGCACATCGTGCGACTCCGTCTCGCGGGCACGTGCGCCCGTGATCTCGACGAAGTGGCGATCGCCTCGTTCGGCGATGTGCCCTCGTTCACCACGTCCGCCGGCCCATGGATGCGTGCGGGTGGTGGCAACCAGGCGATCGCCCTGACCCTCGCGGCGTCGCTCGACGACGTTCGGACGGGTCACGCGGTGGATGCGCTCGAGTGGGACGCGCAGGGGGTCACGGCTCGAGTGGGCGGTCGGTCGGAGCGAGCCGAAGCGGCCGTGGTGGCGGTGCCCGCGCCGATCGCCGCCCGCTTGCCGTTCTCTCCCCCCCTGCCCCAGGATCTCGCGACCGCGCTCGCTGCGCTGCGCATGGGCGAGGCATCGAAGTTCGCCGTCGCCACCAAGGAACGTCCTCCGGCTCGGTCGAGGCAATCGTCCGAGCGCTCGATGTGGTGCTGGACCGCCAACGGGACGGGTGGGCGCGCCCGTCGCTGCGTTGCGTCGTTCGCCGGGTCCGCGGCCGCGCAGACCTCGCTCGGCACCACGCGCGGCGAGGTCGTCCCATGGCTCGAGGCTCTCCGGGCGATGAATCCGGATCTGACGTTCATGGACGAGCCGGTCCTCTACGCGTGGGCCGACGATCCGTACACGCTCGGCGGGTACTCGACGTGGGATCCGCAGTCGTGGGCTCGCCGAGCCGTGTTGGCACGGCCGGTCGGGCGCGTCGCGTTCGCGGGCGAGCACACCGCGGACGAGCAACACGGCACGATGGAGGGCGCCCTCCGGTCGGGTCGTCGCGCAGCCCTGCAGGTGCTGGAGTCGTTGGTGGGCGCGTGATCGGTTCCGGCGTGAGCGGTCGACAGCGACGGGGCCGTTGCTAGCATCCGGGCCGCGCGTTCGCGTCGGCAGCACCCGCAACGTCATCGACAGAGAGGGACATCCATGAGCGATCAGACCGTCACCGCCGAACCCGTGTTGCTCGTCGAGGACGTCGGCCCGGTCAGGAGGCTGACGATGAACCGGCCGACGGCGTTGAACGCCTTGAACGGCGAGCTGATCGACGCGATGTCCGAAGCCGTCCGGGCGGCCGGTGACGACGACACGGTGCGCGCCGTCATCCTTCGGGGGGCGGGCAGGGCGTTCTGCGCCGGGTACGACCTGAACGAGGACGCCGAAGGCGGCGAGCACGACGCTCGCTCGTGGCACGAGGAGCTGGCGCACTCGACCGAGCGGATGCTCGAGTTCACCGAGTGCCCCAAACCGACGATCGCGCAGGTGCACTCCTACTGCCTCGCGGGTGGCACCGACCTCATGCTCGCGTGCGACCTCGCCGTCGTGGCCGACGACGCCAGGTTCGGCTACGTCGACATCCGGTTCGGGTCCGGGGTGGTCTCGATGTTCCTGCCGTGGGTGGTGGGGGTGCGTCGGGCCAAGGAGCTGCTCTTCACGGGAGAGGATCGCGTGGGCGCCGACGAGGCCCTTCGCATCGGCCTCGTGAACCGCGTGGTGCCTGCCGCCGAGCTCGACGCCGCGACCCTCGCGTTGGCGAACGAGATCGCGAAGAACGAGCCGTTCGTGGTGCAGACGACGAAGCGGGCGGTGAATCGGGCGTGGGACGTGGCCGGGTTCCGGGCGGCCATGGCGGCCAACACGGAGCTCGACGTGATGATCGAGACGGCGAACCTGCCGGCGCGCGACGAGTTCCGTCGCATCACGCAGGAGGACGGCCTGAAAGCCGCCATCGCATGGCGTGACGCGCGGTTCCGTGGGGAGTCGGCGTGACCCCATCGCGCCGGTCGGCCACGCGGCCCCGGCTCGACCTGTCCCCGCTGCTGGCTCCCCGGTCCATCGCGATCGTCGGTGCGTCGGAATCGCCCGATTCGTGGGCGCCGGAGATCGAGCGGTCGCTCCGGCACCTCGGCTATGACGGCGAGCTCTACCCGATCAATCCCAAGTACGGCACGGTGTGGGGACGCCCGTGCTTGCGCTCGATCGGCGAGCTTCCGACCGGCGTCGACCTCGTCGTCTTCGTCGTCCCGGCCCGGGTGGTGGTGGGCATGATCGACGACTGCGGCGAGCGCGGCGTGCGGGGCATCATGGTCGTGTCGTCGGGCTTCGCCGAGGCCGGCGAGGAGGGCCGCGCCCTGCAGGACCGGCTGCGCGGGGCCGCGGCACGCACCCGCATCCCGGTGCTCGGTCCGAACGTCGAGGGCTTCGTGAACTACGTCGAGCGCGTCGCGCCCTACGGCACGACGCCGCCTCCGGACCCGCTTCCGGGCACGATCAGCGTCATCAGCCAGAGCGGCACCGTGGCGTGGGCCATGAACCAGCTCGCGTCGGACCGCGGCGTGGGGCTTCGCATCATCCTCGGCGTGGGCAACGAGGCCGTGCTCGGGCTCGGCGACCTCTTCGAGTGGGCGGCCGCGGATCCGAAGACCAAGGTGGTGACCAGCTACGTCGAGACGATGCGCGACGTCGAGGGCATCGGCCGCGGTCTCGATGCGCTGCGCGCCGCCGGCAAGCCGACGCTCATCTGTGCCCCGGAGGGTCGGAGCGAGGCCGCGCGCCGGTCGATCGTGGCGCACACCGGCGCGCTGGCGGGCAACACGATCCTGCGCGACGCCTGGCTGCGCGCCCGGGGCGTCGTGTTGGTCGAGGACCCCGTCACGATGTTCGAGGCGGCCGTGCTGCTCTCGAAGGTGAAGAGGCTGCGGGCGACCGGTGTCGCCGCGGCGTTGCAGTCAGGAGGTGCGTGCACGCTCTTCGCCGAGGCCGCGGGGAGCGCGAACCTCGTGCTTCCGGAGTTCTCCGCGGCGACCAAGCGTCGGCTCAGGAAGGCGCTGCCGCACTTCGCTTCGCAGAACAATCCGCTCGACGTCACCGGTCAGGCGGCTGTCGAGACCGAGATGTACGAGGCCGCGCTGGAAGCCCTGGCGAACGATAGGGCGGTGGGATTGATCGCCTTCGACGCGTTCCCGCCGCGCCTCGAGGACGAGACGACGTGGGCGGGCCCGGTCTTGGCGAAGGTGCAGGAGCTGCGACGCGCGACCGGGGTCGCGTTCGTCAGCGTCGCGATGAGCCCGCTCGCGTACAGCCCGGCGGCGAAGGCGTTCACGAGGGCACACACCTTGCCGTTCCTCCAGGGCCACCATGCGGCCGCCGGGGCCATCCGGGCACTCGTCGCGTTCCAGGCATCGAAGGCATGGGCGAGCGCCGACGATCTGCCCGCGCATCCGAACCGCTCCCGCGCCCTCCGCGTGCTGAAGGGCCACGAGGGTCCGATCGACGAGGCCTCGGGTGCGAAGATCCTCTCCCTGTACGGGGTGGCTCGCCCCGCCGAGAGAACCGTCGAGTCACCGACTCAGGCGGCAACGTTCGCCCGCTCGATCGGCTTCCCGGTCGTCGTGAAGGCGATCGCGCCGGAGATCCCCCACAAGGCCAAGCTCGGCGGAGTGCGGCTCGGGTTGCGCAACGCCACCGACGTCGAGGTCGCGGCCGCCGAGGTGCTCGAGGCCGCGAAGCGCGCCGGGGCCCGCGCCCCAGGAGTGCTGGTGCAGCAGATGGCTCGCGGCGCGGAGGTGCTGGTGGGCGCGGTCGTCGACGATCGGTTCGGACCGATGATCACGCTCCGCCCCGGCGGGGCGCTCGCCGAGGAAGGGGAAGCGGTCTTCGTGCCGTGCCCGCTCACCCCCAGGCAGGCGCGCGAGTTCGTGGTCGCCCATGCGTCGCTCTGCGGCCTCGACCCCGAGATGCACGATCTCCGCGCGACCGCGAAGGCCGTCGAGGCGGTCGCGCGCATCGCGCACGACCTGCGCGGCCGGCTCACGTCGTTCGAAGCGAATCCGCTGCTCGTGGGCGAACGGGGCGCCGTGGCCGTCGACGCCCTCGCGGAAGTTCGCCCCGAGTGATCTACGGCCTGACTGCGGCACTCGGCTGGGGGCTCGCCGACTTCACCGGCGCGGTGGGCGGACGCCGGATCGGCAGCCTCCCGACCGTCGCGATCGCGCAGGCGCTGAGTGCGGCCGTGATGACCGTCTTCATGGTCGCCGGAGGGCACAGCCCCGGCGTGCTGGAGCCGTTCGTGTGGTTCGTCGTGTTGAACGGCCTCGCCTCGGGCGGCGCCTACCTCTCGCACTACCGCGCGCTGCAGCTCGGCCCGGTGGCCGTGGTCTCGCCGATCGGCGCCACGTACGCGGCGGTCGGCGTGACGCTCGCCGTCGTGGCCCTCGGGGAGCGCCCCGGCTTCGCCGCGATCGTGGGCGGCGCGATCACGGTGGTGGGCGTGATGCTCACGTCGACCGACTTGGCCAAGCTCCGTGCCGGCACGCACACCCGCCCTCCGGGACTGCGATGGGCGATCGTGTCGGCGGTGCTGTTCGGTGTGGGGGCGTTCCTTCTCGGGTACTTCGCGCAGGAGGTCGGCTGGGTGCCGGGCCTCTGGGCATCCCGCTGCGCCCAGGTCGCGATGCTCGCCGGACTCGCGCTGTTCCGTCGCCGCGAGTTCGATCGCGTCGGGTGGAACGCCGGGTTGCTGCTCGCCGTCGTCTCGGGAGCCGCCGACCTGCTCGGCGTCGTGACGTACTCGATCGGGGCGTCCGAGGGCCTGTTGTCGATCGTCCTGATCGCGTCGGCGGTGTTCCCCCTGATCGCGGTCGCGCTGTCGGTGGCCTACCTGCACGAGCGTCCGGTGCTCAATCAGTACGTCGGCATCGGCCTCGTCGTGGTCGGGCTGCTTGTGCTCGGTCTCGCCTGACATCGCCCGAACGCATCGGCCTGGAGCTCAAGATCACGCCGTTGACCGATAGGCGCGGAAAGTAGAGGCTTGTGGAATCCGCTGAATGCCCGTGGGGGGATGATTGCCATGCAGGGCAGCGTCGGACTCCGGAAGCCCTCACTCCTCTTGGCCCTGGTGGGCATCCTTGTCGGGATACCTGTCCTATCGGCAAGGGGAGCGGACGCACCTGGAAGGCGGGATGTGTGCGACCGGATCCTCACGCACCCCACGTCAGCGGGCACTGGTGAGCGTCTCGCGGCGACAGGCCTGTTGGGACTTTCGGCGCCCGGCAGACTGCTTGAGTCCTTCCCTGTCACTGGTTTCGCTTGCGTCTTCACGACGACCGCGAAGGCGGAGTATGTCGAAGGAGTCTTCGTGACCCTAGGCGACGACAACGGCACCGTTGCGGTTTGAGCATCCATGCATCCTCGGACACTCCGCAACTTGGGATCGTGGAGGACCTACGAACGAGCAATGTTCCACCATCTCAATCTAGATTTTGTGCCCACTGATAGACACCTTGCTGTTGTCTCAGGCCATCCAGAGGCTGATCGTGCAGTACACGCAAACATCGGTCCGAGTCAACCACTTTGGCCCTCGATCCGTCAGCTTGCCAGTCAACATGTTGGGTCACCCGTTCGAGCCGAGGGATTCGGGTGGCCGATTGAAGCGCACTGGTGGTTGATTCCCCTCCTCGCTTGCGGGGCTGCTCTGGTGATCTTCCTTAGCCGACGTTCGCGTTTCGCTGTGGCGACATTCATCTTGCTGATCGCCTTGACCGTTAGCCCTCTGTCTGTTCCCGCGCTTGCAGGCCACGGGTCATGGACAAGCCATGATCTCGTGTACCAAGTCCATCCAGCGACGGGAACGAAGTCCTCCTGGGCTGCGCTGAACGCATCAAACTTCTACGACTTGGGCATAGTGCGCTGGGCGATGCACTCAGGGGATCAACTGGGTAACCAGCTAATTGCACACAAGGTGGAATGTATTGGCGCCGAGGCGTGCAAGAGCGTGAGGACCGAGACGGAGACTTTCTCCGCCGACAGGTTCTTGTACGCGACCATGTGCGGGAAGGACGGAGCTCATGTGCTGAGTGGAGCTGGTGCAACCGCGCACCTCTTGTTCGAGTGCTCCACTCGTGCGATCGTCCAACATAATCACTACAGAGATGTGTAGGGCTTCGGGGCAGCAGCGGGTTGTCAGATTGTCGCCAGACATCGAGGCAGTTTCCCCTGACTTCGGTTGTCGGCTCCGCAACCCCTGACTTGCGCGTCGTCGCGGGTGGGCCGACTATCCGATGATCCGTACGGTGAGCCTGTGCAGGGGCCCAACCGGGAGGAGGTGCCGCGCCTTGGCCGAGACACCGAACGCCACGGTCTCGTGTCGCAACGTCTGGAAGATCTACGGACCCAAGGCCGACCGCATCATCGGAACACCCGACGCCGACCTGCCGCGCGCCGAGCTCCTCGCGAAGACCGGATGTGTGCCGGCCGTTCGCGACGTCTCGTTCGAGGTCGCGCAGGGCGAGGTCTTCGTGGTGATGGGGCTGTCGGGCTCGGGCAAGTCCACGCTCGTTCGCATGCTCAACCGCATCCACGATCCGACGGCGGGCGAGGTGCTCGTCGACGGGCTGGACATCATGCGCATGAACGACGATGAGCTGCGCGCCGTGCGTCGGACGAAGATCAGCATGGTCTTCCAGCACTTCGGTCTCCTGCCCCATCGGCGCATCGTCGACAACGTGGCGTTCGGACTCGAGATCCAAGGAGAGGAGAAGGAATCGCGCTTCGCCAAGGCCGGCGAGGTCCTCGACGTCGTGGGGCTCGGCGGATGGGGCGACCGCTTCCCCGACGAGCTCTCCGGAGGCATGCAGCAACGTGTCGGTCTGGCGCGGGCCCTGGCCACCGACCCGGAGATCATGCTGTTCGACGAGCCCTTCAGCGCCCTGGATCCGCTCATCAGGCGAGACATGCAGAACGAGGTGCGTCGCCTGCAGAACGAGATGAAGAAGACGATGATCTTCATCACGCACGATCTCGCCGAGGCATTGAAGCTGGGCGACCGCATCGCGATCATGAAGGACGGCGCCTTCGTCCAGGTCGGCACCCCTGAAGAGGTGGTGGCTCAACCCGCCGACGACTACGTCGCCGACTTCACCAAGGACGTTCCACGAGCTCACGTGCTGACGGCCCGGGCGATCATGCGACCGGTGAACGGTCACGGCTCGCTGGACGGCCCGGTGGTCGCACCGTCGACGATCGTCCAGGCTCTGATCCCCATGGTCGCCGACGCCGACAGAACGATCCGCGTCGTCGATGGGGACGATCTGGTGGGGCTCGTGGACCGGAGCGCCGTGATGGCCGCCCTCGTCGAGGGGGAGTAGATGGCCGTCGCGCCTCCGCGATCGAGGCCTTCCACCGACGAGGCGGCCGTTGCCCTGCCGACGGCCCTGCGGCAGCCGAACCTTTGGCCGCGCCGACTGGCCTGGATGGCGGTAACCCTGGTCGTGGTGGTGATCGGCTTGGTGTGGCTGCGCCCCGGATTCCCCGAACGATGGGTGGTCGACGTCACCGCGTGGTTCGACGCGTTCAGGGACTGGGCGATCCAGAACCGCGAGACCAGTCCGTTGTTCACCTATCTCCTGACGCCGATCGAGGACGGCGTCGACTGGGTGATCGACAACACCGTGTTGGCACTCGAACGCATGACCTGGTTCGGCTTGCTCGTCGGCGCGGCCGCCCTCGCCGGGGTTCTGGCCGGGTGGAAGATGGCCGCGCTCACGGCCGCAGGCGTCCTCGCTTTCGGACTGCTGGGGGTGTGGGACGCGAGTCTCGAGACGCTTGCGCTCGTGGTGGTCGCCGTGTCGATCGCGGTAGCGATCGGTGTGCCGCTCGGCATCTGGGCGGGGCGGCGACCGCGGGCCGAACGGGTGCTGCGGCCGATCCTCGACGCGATGCAGACGATCCCTGCGTATGCGTACCTGCTTCCCGCCGTGCTGCTGTTCGGGATCGGGAACCCTCCCGCGCTCATGGCCACGTTGGCGTTCGCACTCCCACCGGCGATCCGGCTCACGGCATTGGGCATCCGGAACGTGCCCGAGTCATCGTTGGAAGTCGCCACCTCGTTCGGATCGACCGAGCGTCAGCGTATGCGGCTCGTACAGGTTCCGCTCGCGAAGCCGTCGATCATGCTCGGCGTGAACCAGACGATCATGATGGCTCTCGGCATCGTCGTGATCTCGGCGTTCGTAGGCGCCGGCGGTCTGGGCCAGACGGTGCTCGACGGTCTGCAGCGAGGCATCGACGGGGTGGGCGAGGCTCTGAACGGCGGGATCGCCATCGTCGTGATGGCGATCGTGTTCGACCGCGTGTCCACGGCTTGGAGTCTGCGGGAACGCCGGCACATCAAGCCCGTGAGCATCGGGGGACGCACCATCACTCGGGGCCAGCTCGCGGTCGGCGCCTTGGTCCTCACCGTCGTGGCGATCGTGATCGGGCGTGAGGTGCTCCGCCAGCAAGCGTTCCCCGAGGGCTGGGAGTTCTCGATCGCTCCGGTCGCCGACGCGATCGTCCGATGGTCACAAGTCAACCTGAGTGGCATCGCCAGCGCGGTGAGCGACTTCGTGCTCATCCGACTGCTCGACCCGCTCGAATCGTTGTTGGTGGGCGTCCCGTGGTGGATGGTGGCGGGAGCGTTCGGGGTGATCGGATGGCGCGTGTCCGGATGGCGCTTGGCCATCGGATCATTCGCCTGCATCGGAGCCCTCGGAGTGCTCGGCATGTGGGACCTCTCGATGGGCACGCTCGCCCAGGTGCTCGTCGCGGTCGCGATCACGGTGTTGTTCGCGATCCCGCTCGGCATCCTCGCAGCCAAGAGCGATCGGTTCGAGCGCATCTCCAAGCCGCTGCTCGATGCGATGCAGACGATGCCCGCGTTCGTGTATCTGGTGCCGGTGCTCCTGCTGATCGAACCGGGTCGCGTGCCTGCGATCATCGCTTCGGTGATCTATGCACTGCCGGTAGGCATCCGACTCACGAATCTGGGGATCCGGCAGGTCCCCGCGGAGGTCGTGGAGGCGGGGCGGTCGTTCGGCGCGACCTCGGGCCAACTCCTGCGGAAGGTGCAGCTCCCGCTGGCGAGACCGTCGATCCTGCTCGGAGTGAATCAGACGATCATGATGGTTCTGTCGGTGGTGATCATCGCCGGACTGATCGGTGCTGCCGGGCTCGGCCAGGAGGTCGTGTTCGCGCTCGGCAAGCAGCAGATCGGGCGCGGGGTCGTTGCCGGCGTCTGCATCCTGCTCCTCGCGGTCGCTCTCGACCGTATAACTCAAGCGATGGGGTCTGCACCGAGATCGATGAGGGGTCCCGTAGGGATGGGGCTCGGCTGGTGGTACCGCGTGCGGGCGATCACGAAGTCGGTCGAAGACGACCGAGGGAGGGAGAACGGATGAGGAAGCACAGGTTCGGGTGGTCGCTGTCGATGGTGGCGGTCGCCGCGCTCGTCCTCGCCGCGTGTAGCGACGTCGACGAGGGGGGCGGGGACACGGGTGGTGACGCCACCGACGGAGGTGCGACTGCCGCGACGCAATGCGGGAGCGACACGATCACGCTCGCGGTCAACCCGTGGGTCGGCGCCGAGGCGAACGCCGCGGTGGCGCAGGCAGTGATGCAGAACGAGATGGGCTGCACGGT